>CP011001.1:0-338203 GCA_001044335.1 Methylophilales bacterium MBRSF5 | reverse complement strand
TTTGTTTCTTCTGTTGAGGAGTTAAGTCTTTAACAGTTAAACCAATTCTATTTTTTTGAGTTTGTTCATTATTTTTTCTGGCAACCACCATCTCTTCGGTTGGCATTTCACCAATGGTAATCTCCAGCTGCTTTTCTTTGCCCTGCCTTAAAATATTTACAGGAATTTTTGACCCTGGTTTTGTAGAGGATACAAATTTTGGCAAATCAGATGAAATTTTTATGTCATTCTCACCAAATTTTAAAATTACATCTCCAGGTTTTAAGCCACCTTTATCTGCAGGAGATTCTTTTTCCACGCCAGCAACTAACGCGCCCTGGGTAGATTTCATATTAAACGATTCTGACAATTCTTTACTGATTTCTTGAATGGCAATTCCTAACCAACCTCGAGATACTTTACCATCTGACTCCAGCTGTTCCGCCACATTGATAGCAACATCTATAGGAATCGCAAATGATAAGCCCATATAACCACCAGTTCTGGAGTATATTTGGGAGTTTATACCCACCACTTCTCCTGAAGTATTGAATAATGGTCCTCCAGAATTTCCTGGATTAATTGCCACATCAGTCTGGATAAATGGTACGTAGTTTTCTTGAGGAAGATTTCTACCAAGTGCACTTACCACGCCAACGGTCATCGTACTTTCCAAACCAAAAGGCGACCCAATTGCAGCAACCCATTCACCAACTTTCAATTTACCTGGATCACCGATTTTAACCTGTGGCAAATTATCTGCTTTGATTTTTAAAACAGCAACATCCGTTCTTTTATCAACACCCAAAACTTCTGCTTGAATTTCTTTTTGGTCGTTTAGTTTAACTATGACAGTGTCAGCATCATTCACCACATGAGCATTTGTAATAACAATGCCTTTGGAGTCAATAATAAAGCCGGACCCGGTTCCCATCACTTGCTTTTCACGAGGTGCATTCCCGTTAGGGGGCATACCTGGTAATCCCGGAATACCAAATCTTTTAAAAAATTCTTGCAACTGTTCATCATAAGGAAACGGCGGCGTGTTGCCTGATGGAGTAGGCGCATTTTTTATCGATGTAATATTGACGACAGTTTTTCCTTGAGTTTCAGCCAGCTCAGTAAAATCAGGAAGTGTCACAGCAAGTAAGGAAGCCGGAATAAGAAACGTAACAAATAAAAGACCAATAAATTTATTTAATTGCATAAATACCTACACTCCATAATAATTGATTAAATTTTACTCACAGTAATATCTAATTCAGCATTCATTGATTGCACAAAATAGCGACTCAATAAAAGACCAGCAAAAAATCCCAAAATCAAACTAAAAATTGAAACTGGAATGTTATTACCAAATATATATTGGGCTAATGCTAAAAAAATCAATACCGAAAGCAAAGGAATGAAATAAATAATTAATGAAATTCTCAATAATTTTTTTTCATCATAATGCATTTCTACAATATCGCCTTTTGTAAACTTTTCTTCCGTATTGATCTGAATTTTATTTTTTTTATGGTTGAGCAATTTACCCCATAACGAATTGCCACAGCCTTGGGTTTGCCCACAAAGACCGCACGGTTTATCACGGTAAGACTCAACCGATATTTTATTCATGGACACATCAACGACAATTCCTTTATCACTCATTAATTCAAATTAACTTTATTAGTGATATAAGAAAGAGTTTGCATAGGAACTGCGCCAACAGCTAAAATTTGATAACCCTTTTTATATTCAGCATGAATATTACTAGAACCTCTTTTAGATGACCCTATTTGAGGCTTTTGATTTTTCGCTACAGGGTGAATAAATATTGAAATGTAAGAAAGGCCATCAGAATATACGATCTGATGCGCTATCGCGTTAAGTCCTGCATACCTTTTTGCACTGTAACTAACCTCTTCAAAGCCGCTGGGAAGATCATTAATTGTCCAAAACTTTCTTACACTCTCCTCAATATTTTTATTCTCGTTGATGCTATAAGCTTTATCGTTATCAATATTGGGTCTGAACCAGCTGATATCCTGACTTTTAAGAAACTCTATATTCGCAAAAGCGATATTTTCAACCACTTTTTTATTATTATCGATCACCATCATCTTTAGAGGCAGATGGGACTCTTTATCTAACCAAAGATGATAGTTATATCTGTTTTCATCTATCGGTGATAACACCAACATTTGTGTTGCTCTACCAGCGACTCTAAAGTCACCTCCATCTCCAATTGAATAACTGTCTTTTAATTTCTCTAAATTAGATGGAAATATGTTGGGAAAGAGATGAGCATCCTTCTTTTTTTTGATCAATATCTTATTTTGATCATTATCGTAGATGACTGCATCTGCTTCATGCATTAAAAGGAGATTGTCTGCGCCATCAATCTTTTCAATTTTTAAAAATTCTTCACCCTCGTGGTTCACATGAATCATTTTCGTTGATTGAATGTCTTGATTTAAGTCGGTTGTATTAATAATTCCAGAATAATTAAGCTCGTGACTAGCCTTTGAGGCTTCACTAATTTTTAACCACAACTCATTTGATGATGCCGCTCCTGATATGAAGAGGCAAACTAGCAACAGCAGTCTAAACATAATCTAAATATTAGGCTGGTAGCCTGCTTCTAAAAAATAATTAGGATTTCTTGTTGTAGTTGAAAAATGATCTTCAATAATCTCTTGTGAAATCGAGTCAGCTGCTAAAAAATCACTGGAGCTTGATGATCCAGTATTTGAGAAATTATTGACTGCCCATGTAATAGCAAAAGCAGCAATCAAACCTAGTACAAACACTAATAAATATTTTCTATAATCAATCGTTGCTGTTGATTGATTATTATGGATAAAGCCATTGTTAAACTGTGTTGGTTCGTCATGAATTTTGGACATGATTTTATCAGTTAACTCTGGATTAACATCATAATAATCATTTCGAATAACATCGCCAATCATTTGGTAAGTTCTGTAACTTGACAAGGCCGATGAGTTTTTGAGCTCATTCAGACCATGATCAAGATCCTTACCCTTTAATTCATTGTCAATAATTGATGAAATGTTTTCTGACATACCTAGCTAATTCCTAAAAAAATATTGTTACCATCTTTTATTAGATGTTTCAATAAGTGGTTTTAATTTTTCCGCGATGGATTCGCGGGCCCTAAATATTCTTGATCGTACTGTGCCTATAGGACAGTCCATGATCTCTGCGATTTCCTCGTAACTTAACCCATCCATCTCTCGAAGTGTAATCGCAGACCTTAACTCTTCGGGTAAATGCTCAATCGTTTCATTAACGGTCTGGGCAATTTCTTTTGTCATCATTGAGCTTTCAGGTGTCTCGTATGACCTTAAATCTGATGCTTCATCGAAATTTTCAATATCTTCTATCTCCACCTCATTCATGGCTTTCGGACGTCGACCAAGAGACATTAGGTGGTTTTTCGCTGTATTCACACCTATTCTGTAGAGCCATGTGTAAAAGGCACTATCGCCTCGAAAATTATTAATTGCTCGGTAGGCTTTGATGAATGAGTCCTGGACGATGTCTTCAATCTCGGATTGATCACGAACCATTCTAGATAATAATCGGTATAATTTTTTGTGGTATTTTTCTACGAGCACACCAAAAGCTTGTTTATCCCCTTTTTGAGACTTTTCAACCAGTTTTTGATCAATTTCACGCTCCGGATTTTTCGGAGGAAAGTTCATATTTTCTTTATTTTGTGTGTCAGGTTTTTCACTGTACACTCTTCTTGTAGATTCAACAACTTTTAAATTACGCATATTTAACCTTCCTTTAAATTATGGATAGATAAGAGCAAAAAAGGTTCAACAATTTCAATGAAATTTGACGTATTAATAATAGGTGGAGGTCTTGCCGGCCTAGCCACCGCAATAAAGTTTGATAAGGCTGTCACGGTAGCGCTAATCATTAAAAAAAACTTCTCAACCAGCTCTAGTCACTGGGCGCAAGGAGGTGTTGCTGGAGTTCTTAATAAAAATGATAAATTGGAGCTTCATGAACAAGACACCCTTGTTGCAGGAGCTGGACTCTGTAATAAAAATGCCGTTAAATTTGTAGTTGAAAATAGTGAGCAGTCTATCCAATGGTTAATTGATCAAGGCATTGAGTTCACTAAAACTAAGGATAATCAATCACTTCATCTTACCAAAGAAGGTGGGCACTCGTTAAATCGTATAGCCCATGTTGCTGACTTCACCGGAAAGGCCATTCAAGAAAAATTAATTGAACAGGTTAATGCAAAAAAAAATATTACCGTTTTTGAAAATCATACGGCTGTCGATTTGATTACAAATAAAAAAATTAATCAAAAAAAATCAACCAATAAATGTTTAGGTGCATATATTCTTAACAATCAAACTGGCCAAGTTATCTCTATATCAGCAAAAAAAACAGTGTTAGCATCGGGTGGAGCATCAAAAGCCTATCTTTACACTACTAATCCACCAGTAAGCACCGGGGATGGGATTGCGATGGCCTGGCGCGCTGGATGTGAAATAAAAAATATGGAATTTATTCAATTTCACCCCACCTGTTTATTCCATCCAATGGAAAGATCGTTTTTGATTTCAGAGACCTTAAGAGGCGAAGGTGGGTTATTAAAACTGCCAAATAAAGAAAAATTTATGCATAAATACCACCCATTAGCCGACTTGGCTCCCAGAGATATTGTTGCTCGAGCTATTGATAATGAAATGAAGCAACACGGTTTAGAATATGTATTGCTTGACATCACCATGCTGGATGCTGATTTTATAAAAAAACGCTTTCCTAATATTTACGACCATTGCTACAAACTTGGAATCGACATTACTCAAGAGGCAATTCCTGTTGTCCCTGCTGCCCACTATACTTGTGGGGGTGTCACAACAGACTTTCACGCAAAAACATCCATTGATGGATTGTATGCGGTTGGTGAGACTGCATGTACTGGACTTCATGGTGCGAATCGTCTTGCAAGCAATTCACTGCTCGAATGCCTCGTTTTCTCATCTGCAGCAGTAGCGCATATTTCAAATTGCCTCAACGAATCAAACAATGAAGTACTTCCTTCATGGGACGAAAGTCGGGTTAGCAACCCTGATGAAGCGGTCATGATTTTACAGACGTGGAATGAATTAAGAAGATTCATGTGGAATTATGTAGGCATTGTCAGAACCAATCAAAGATTGAAAAGAGCCTTTGATCGCATTGAAATATTAAAGGATGAAATTCAACATTATTACAAAAACTTTATCATCAGCCCTGATTTGTTGGAGTTGAGAAATCTTCTGCAAGTATCAGAACTGATTATTCTTTCTGCGTTATCAAGAAAAGAAAGTCGTGGGTTACACTTCAGCAAAGATTTTCCTGAAAAATTAGATCGCGCAGAAGATACAGTGCTAAGATTAGATTAAATTATTAATGGAAATATTATGAAAATATCAATGAACACAGTGGTGACAATTGACTTTGAATTGAAAGACAGCGATGGTCAAACTCTTGAAAAAAGTAATCAACCGATTTCTTATCTGCATGGAGGTTTTGATAATATTTTCCCAAAAATTGAAGAATCATTACATGGGAAGGACAAAGGGGATACTGTTGAGGTCTCACTAGAACCCAAAGATGCTTTTGGTGATTATGATGAAAGCCTGGTAAATATTGAATCAGCGGATAAATTTCCAGAAAAAAATGTAAAGGTTGGAATGCAATTTGAAGGAGAGGATGAATCGGGTGAGGTCATAGTTTTTACAGTGACTGACGTTGCTGATGGTAAAGTTGTTGTCGATGGAAACCATCCCTGGGCAGGACAGAGGGTCTTGTTTAAAGCCACAGTTATTGATGTTAGATCAGCTAATCAAGAAGAGATTGCGCATAAACATGTGCATGGGCCTGGGGGACACCACCATCACTGATTTTTTAATTCTTCACTCATATTTTTTTGAATAATTTTAATAAAGTCTCCGTAGATCTTTGCGTTAGCAGCAATAATATTTCCGGTCTTCATCCAGGCTTGTTTTTCATTAAAATCTGAGACAATTCCTCCAGCTTCTTTTACCAGCAAGGCCCCTGCAGCAATGTCCCATTTAGATAGACCAATTTCCCAGAAACCATCAAACCATCCTGCCGCAACATAAGCTAAATCAAGGGCAGCTGAACCTGGTCGTCTCAAACCAGATGTATTAGTAATCATCTCTTCAAACATTTTTAAATAGCAAGGCAAGTGAGCAAAGTCTCTGAATGGAAAACCGGTACCTATAATAGATTCTTTTAACTTTGCTTTTTTTGAAACACGGATACGCTTATCATTCAAATAGGCACCTGCTCCATTAGTTGCAGTAAATAAATCATTACGATTTGGATCATAGATTACTGCATGGGTTATGTCGCCCTTGTGCATTAACGCAATGGATATACAATATTGTGGAAACTGATGTAAAAAGTTAGTGGTTCCATCTAGTGGATCGATTATCCAAATATAATCAGCATCTTTATCTGAAAATCCAGATTCCTCACCTAAAAAGCCATGGGTTGGATAAGCCGACTTTAGGATGTTAATAATTGCTTCCTCAGAGGCAACATCAACTTCAGAAACAAAATCATTGGCAGATTTATTTTTTATAGTTAGCTGGTCGATATCTTCGGCCGCCCGTAATATAATAGAGCCTGCCTGGCGTGCTGCCTTAACAGCAGTATTGAGCATAGGGTGCATTGATTTACCGTTTATTTAATTAAATTGTTCAAACTTGTGCCATTTTAAAGGATTTCCATGAATTCAAAAAATGATATTTTTAAAAATATTAAATTTGTCTTGTCACACACAAGTCATCCAGGAAATATCGGGTCATCAGCAAGAGCAATAAAGACAATGGGGTTTGCCCAATTATCCTTAATAAATCCCGAGAAGTTTCCACATAAAGATGCGGATGCACTTGCATCAGGTGCGAAGGATTTGCTGCAACATGCACAAGTTGCTAGCAGCCTTGAAGAGGTTACAGCTGATTGTAATGTTTTAATTGGTTTCACAGCTCGTAAAAGAGAGCTCACCCAAGAGCACCTCTCCATTGAAGAAATTGCTCAGAAAATTATTGAATTAAACAATAATAAATTTGCCCTTCTTTTTGGCAATGAGACATCTGGATTGAAAAATGAAGAAATACAACACTGTCATTATTTAGCATACATAGACGCTAATAAGCAATACTCCTCTCTTAACCTATCTCAGGCAGTTCAAGTCACAGCGTATGAGTTGAGAAAAAATTTTAATGAGAAAGAATTTGATGTAGCGATTAAAGAGAAAAAGCTGGCTACCTTTGAGGAACAAAATGGTTTCTACGAACATCTCGAATCAACTCTAAATGACCTTGGATTTCTTGAGAAAATTCAAGGCAAAAGGTTAATGCACAGACTTCGTCTGATGTTTAATAGAATTCAGATGGATGAAGATGAAGTAAATATCTTAAGAGGAATATTGAACCAAATTAGTAAAAAGATTGATTAAAACCAAGTATTTTTATCAGTTATTATTTATGATAGTATGCACAGTCTTATTTAATAATGCATGATCTAATAATATGATTCTAGGAAAATTTCGTGAAGATTTATCTGTGGTGTTTCAAAGAGATCCGGCCGCCCGAAATTATTTTGAAATTTTAACCACCTACCCGGGCGTACATGCGCTCATACTTCATAGGCTTGCTCATTTTTTATGGTCAATCAAATTAAAATTAATAGCTAGAATATTTTCTCATTTAGCAAGAATCTTAACAGGTATTGAAATCCACCCGGGAGCACAAATCGGTAGAAGATTTTTTATTGATCATGGAATGGGTGTAGTGATCGGAGAAACAGCAATCATAGGCGATGATTGTACTCTATATCATGGCGTTACCCTCGGTGGTACAACTTGGAAAAAAGGTAAACGCCATCCAACCCTAAAAAATAATGTGGTCATCGGCGCTGGGGCAAAAGTGTTAGGCCCGATAACGCTTGGTAATAACTCAAAGGTTGGCTCAAACGCCGTCGTGGTTAACGATATTCCAAATGACTCTACAGCAGTAGGTATCCCTGCAAAGATTATTGAGTCCGGTGAGAAAGTGAAAAAATTCAGTGCTTATGCAGTTGAGAAAAATAGTCAAGATCCTGTTTTACAATCGATTGATGAAATTCTCAAAATACTGGAAAACCAACAGAAAGAAATTAAGGCGTTAAAGAAAAAATAATTGAACTGTTAGTGTTGATACTTGATCAAAATAGTCAACTTTTTATATAATACACACTATGAAATTAACAACAAAAGGAAGATTTGCTGTTTCAGCAATTCTTGATATAGCGCTTAATCAAAAAAATGGTCCGGTAACTCTGTTAGCAGTATCTGAAAGGCAAGGTATTTCTCTATCTTATCTTGAGCAATTGTTCAGTAAATTGAGAAAAGGTGAGATAGTAACCAGTATCCGTGGTCCAGGTGGAGGTTATCGAATTAAAAAAGCCTACACAGACATCACGGTCAGACAAATTATTGCAGCGGTGGATGAAAAAATTGATGCAACGCAATGCGGTGGGACAGAAAACTGTCACGATGGTAATCGCTGCAGCACCCATGACTTATGGATCTCTGTAAATAGGAAAATCTTAAGCTATTTGGATAGCCTTTCACTTCAAGATTTATATGACAATCATCAGCTTACTGAGAGTGGAAACCAAAATCATAGAATTGATTTTTTTGAAAACAATCATCAGAAAAATGGAGTGAGGGTTTGAGTTCACTCTACTTTGATAATAATGCCACGACCCCGCTTCATGGCGAGGTTCATGGGGTAATGCTTGATTGTTTAAAGACTCAGTTTGGTAATCCTTCCAGTAATCATTCTTTTGGGCGCAAAGCTCATGAAATAGTTGAGGAATCGAGAGATAAAATTGCACAATCTATCGGAGCTCTGCCCCAAGAAATTTTCTTTACTTCAAGCGGCACAGAAAGCAACAACTGGTTTGTTTCTGGGATTAGTGCAGTCTATCCGGATGCAAACTTTTACTATGGCGCAACCGAGCACCCTTGCATTCTCAAACCAATGCAGAAATTAAAAAATAGCGGCATGCAGGTAAAAAAAATTCCTTGCCTTCCTCGGGGTGGTATAGATTTTAGTCTTTTAGAGTCAATTAATACCGATCAAATCAATATCATTAGCCTCATGCATGTGAATAATGAGACAGGTGCCATTACCGATCTAAAAAAAATTAGAAAATTAGTGGGTGATAAGGCAATCATTCATAGTGATGCAGTGCAAGCCCTCGGTAAAATTCACGTTAATTTCCATGACCTGGGGATAGATTTTATGACTATCTCAAGTCATAAAATTAATGGTCCTCAGGGAATTGCTGCTTTGATCATAAAAAATGGTATCGATATCGATCCATTCATCTTAGGCGGCGGTCAAGAGTCAGGTATGAGAAGTGGTACAGAAAATATTGCTGCTATTACTGGATTTGCCAAAGCTTGTGAATTGAATAGTGAAAAGCTTCAGGATTCTTCCAGACAAGGTGCTCTCAGGGATTTGTTTGAATCAAAAATTTCTGAATTAGGTGCTGTCATTTTTGCACAATCAGAACCACGAATAAAAAACACATCATTTTTTGGCTTCCCCTCAATTGATGGAGCAACTCTTATTACAGCACTTGATAAATACGGTATCGGAATTGCTAGCGGTTCAGCATGCTCATCAAATAATAAGGAACCGAGCCACGTCTTGATTGAGATGGGGATGGACCCCATGACTGCACAAAGCGCTGTGCGATTGAGTTTATCAACGCTAAATACACAAGACGATGTTTTATATTTAATAGACAAAATAAAATATGAGGTGAAACGGCTTACCAGTTTCGCTTCCATACTTAACTGATAGAGGATATTTAAATGAAATTACCTATTTACATGGATTATTCCGCAACAACGCCAGTTGACAAAAGAGTCGCTGAAAAAATGATCCCATTTATTACTGAAGATTTTGGCAATCCTGCTTCAAGAAGCCATGCTTATGGGTGGACTGCTGAACATGCCGTAGAAGAAGCAAGAAGAAATGTTGCAAGCTTGGTAAATGCTGATCCAAAAGAAATCGTATGGACCAGTGGTGCAACAGAATCAAACAACTTGGCGATCAAAGGCATTGCGGAATTCTACAGTAAAGATAAAGGAAAACACATCATTACTTGCGCAACAGAACACAAAGCTGTGATTGATGCATTTAGAGAGCTTGAGAGACTTGGATACGAGGCAACCTATCTGGAGCCTGAGGCGAATGGGTTGGTTGACCTTGAAAAACTCAAAGCAGCTATTCGGCCTGAAACTGTTTTAGTTTCAGTCATGCTTGTTAATAATGAGATTGGTGTTATTCAAGATATAACCTCAATTGGCAATATCTGTAGGGAACATAATGTTTACTTCCATGTTGATGCAGCTCAGGCAACTGGTAAAGTAGATATCGATCTGGCTGAACTTCCTGTTGATGCAATGAGCTTCTCAGCGCATAAAACTTATGGTCCAAAAGGTATTGGTGCACTTTACGTGCGTCGCAAACCAAGAATTCGACTCCAAGCTCAAATGCATGGCGGTGGCCATGAAAGAGGGATGCGTTCCGGTACATTAGCAACACACCAAATTGTTGGCATGGGTGAGGCTTTCCGAATCGCTAAAGAAGAAATGCATGCAGAAAATAAAAGAATTAAAACACTGCACGAAAGGCTTCTTAACGGTCTTACGGAAATAGAGGAAGTGTATGTGAATGGAGACCTTGAACGTCGCGTTCCTCATAACTTAAATATTAGTTTTAATTATGTTGAGGGTGAATCTCTTATCATGGCGATCAAAGATATTGCTGTTTCGAGTGGTTCTGCATGTACGTCTGCAAGCTTAGAGCCTAGTTATGTGCTCAGAGCTCTTGGTCGTTCTGATGAGCTAGCTCATAGCTCAATTCGTTTTTCCATTGGACGTTACACAACTGAACAGGATATTGATCATGCGATAGATGTATTAAAACAAAAAATTGGAAAATTAAGAGAACTCTCCCCTTTATGGGAAATGTTTAAGGAGGGAGTTGACCTCAGTAAAGTGGAATGGGCAGCTCATTAATAAATTTTTAGGAGAAAAATAATGGCTTACAGTGATAAAGTTTTAGATCATTATGAAAACCCAAGAAATGTCGGGTCTTTAGATAAAGATGATCCAAATGTTGGAACCGGCATGGTTGGTGCGCCTGCTTGTGGTGATGTAATGAAATTGCAAATTAAGCTTGGTGAAAACGGAATAATTGAAGATGCAAAATTCAAAACATATGGTTGTGGATCTGCAATAGCTTCAAGTAGCCTTGTAACTGAAATGTTGAAGGGTAAGACAATAGATGAAGCGGAATCAATCAAAAATTCTGCTATTGCAGAAGAGTTGGCATTACCTCCAGTCAAAATTCATTGTTCTGTTCTTGCCGAAGATGCGATTAAAGCGGCAATTGAAGATCTAAAAAATAAAAAATAAATGGCTATCACTTTAACAAAAAAAGCTGCAGACCGAGTAGAAAGATATTTAGCCAGCCGTGGTAAAGGCATTGGGCTCAGGCTAGGGGTTAAAACAACAGGCTGTTCTGGCATGGCTTATACCCTAGAATTCTTGGATGAACCCAATCCGGAAGATCAAATATTTGAGAGTTTTGATATAAAAATTTTCGTTGACCCAAAAAGTCTTGTTTACATTGATGGGACAGAGCTGGATTTCGCTAGAGAGGGTTTGAATGAGGGGTTTAAATTTAATAACCCAAATGTGAAAGACGAATGTGGTTGTGGAGAAAGTTTCACCGTTTAATGGAATTTTTTGATATTTATGAAATAGAACCCTCATTTTCTATCTCTGAGAGTGAATTAAAGAAAAAGTATTTAGTGCTACAAAAAAAATTTCATCCCGATCGTTTTGCACATTCAAACAATGAACAACAAAAAGCTGCTTTAATTAATTCCTCCCTCATCAATGATGCTTACCAAGTTTTAAAGGACGACATCAAAAGAGCAAAATATTTACTTGAATGCAATGAGATTGAAATAACAAATCACACTAATCCTGAATTTCTAATCAAACAAATGGAATACGAAGAAAAAATTGAAGATCAAAGCCATAATAAAAGTGAGCTAGCAAGTATACAAAAAGAATTACAAGAGGAATTAGGACAATATAAAATCAATCTTGAAGCTAATTTCAATAAAAAAGATTTTGAACGGGCATCAAAGCTAATTAATGAATTCATTTTTATTGATAAATTACATTTAAAAATTAAAGAAAAAATAAATCAATTGGACTAATGGCATTACTACAAATATCAGAACCAGGGAAAAGTACCGATCCACATAATCGTAAATTAACGATTGGCATAGATTTAGGAACAACCAACTCACTGGTTGCCTCAGTCATTAGTGGTGAAGCAAAAATACTTGAAGACAATAATTATCGCTTGATACCATCCAGGGTCTTATATGAACAGGGTCAGGTATTAGTGGGTAACGATATCCCCAACCATGCTCTCACCGTAAGTAGTGTTAAAAGATTAATTGGCAAGAAAAAAGATGATATCGACGCAGACAATATTGCCCTAGAACTTGCAGATAGTAATGAAATTTTTATTCAAACTTCACAAGGTTATAAATCCCCTATTCAGGTCTCCTCGGATATCTTAAAAAAATTAAAAAAAATTGCCTCAGATTATTTTGGAGATGAGATTTATGGAGCAGTAATTACTGTACCAGCTTATTTTAACGAGGGCCAAAGACAGGCGACAAAAGAGGCAGCAAAATTAGCTGAAATCAATGTCCTCAGGTTAATTAATGAGCCGACAGCGGCTGCATATGCATATGGTCTCGATACAAAAAAAGAGGGGGTATTTGTTGTTTATGATCTTGGTGGCGGGACTTTTGATGTCTCCTTACTACAGTTTAATGAGGGGGTCTTTGAAGTGATTGCGACTAATGGCAACTCTTCACTAGGTGGTGATGATTTTGATCAAATTATCAAAAACTATATAGTTAATAAATATAAATTTAATTCTCAAAGCCTTGAGGATCAAGCTAATTTAAATTTAATTGCAAAAGACATTAAAGAGAAACTAAGTTCACAAGAGACATTCAATGAAACTATAAGATTAAATAACCAGAATTATCAGATAGATATATCTCTTGGTGAAATTGAAGAGTTATTTATACCCCTTGTAGACAAAACAATCCAGTGTGTGAAAAATACCTTGAATGATGCTGATTTAAGTACCGATGAGATTGACGGAATCATTATGGTCGGCGGTTCGACAAGGATGCCAACAATTCAAAACCATATTAAAAAATTTTTTAATCAAGACTTATTAAATGATCTGAATCCAGATGAAGTTGTGGCAATTGGTGCCGCACGTCAAGCCTCTGTTTTGTCTGGACAAGCGAATGATGATACCTTACTGCTGGACGTTACTCCTCTATCTTTAGGGATTGAAACCATGGGAGATTTAGTGGAAAGAATTATCCCTAGAAACTCAACTATTCCCATTGCCAAGGCCCAAGAATTCACCACCTACAAGGATGGTCAAACCATGATGAAAATTCATGTGGTACAAGGTGAGCGTGAAAAAGTATCAGAGAATCGTTCTCTTGGAGAATTTATTGTAAAAGACATTCCCCCAATGCCTGCAGGTGCAGCAAAAATAAAAGTTACATTTCAGGTTGATGCCGACAGCTTACTTACCGTTTCAGCTGAAGAACAGACAACTGGAATAAAAACTTCAATAGAAATTAAACCATCTTATGGTATTGAAGAATCTGAGATAAGAAAAATACTTGAAGATTCATTTACCAATGCCGAGATCGATAAAAAGTTTAGAGGCTTGGCAGAAGTAATTGTGGATGCAAACCAGATTTTAGAGTTAACCGAGAAGGCGATTCAAGATGATATACAGCTTTTGTCAGATTCCGAAAAAAGCTCTATTGAAAGATGCATGAATAATTTAAAATCTGAAATCACTAAAAAAAATCCTAGTAAAATTAAAATAGCAATGGATGAATTGAATGATGTCAGTATGAGCTTTGCTCAGAAAAGAATGGATAATTCCATACATTCATCATTGACAGGAAAGAATATTAACGAAATTAATAAGTAAATATTATGCCTAAATTAATCGTATTACCTCATCAAGAATTGTGTCCAGATGGTGACGTTATTGAAGCCAAAATTGGAGATAGCATATGTGATACTTTGCTTAAAAATCATATTGATATCGAGCATGCATGTGATAAGGTTTGTGCTTGCACAACATGCCATGTCATTGTCAGAGAGGGATTTGACACCCTCCCCCCATCTGATGACCTAGAAGATGATATGTTAGATAAAGCATGGGGTTTGTCGCCTAAATCAAGGCTGTCATGTCAGTCAATTATCCAAAACGATGATATTACAATTGAGATACCAAAATACACCATCAATTTAGCTAAAGAATAAAAGGCTGCACCTTTTGCAGCCTTTTTTTTTCAAGCTCAACAATATATTCTTAGTCGCGATTTCCCATGAAAGCTAGGAGTAGATGAAGAAGATTTACAAATAGATTGTAAATATTCATATATAAAGCTAATGTTGCCATGATGTAATTAGTCTCACCACCTCTCACAATTCTATTAACATCATACAAAATAAAACCTGAGAAAATTAAGACGGCAATCGCTGATATTGCTAGCGATGCAGCAGGAACCTGAAAAAATAAATTAGCAATTGAGGCGAGTATCAATAAAACCAAACCAATGACTAAAAATTTACCCATAAAGCTAAAATCTCTTTTTGATGTAGTAGCAATCCCTGAGAGAACTAGAAAAATCGTTGCAGTCCCACCTGCAGCAAGTGTGACAATTTGACCACCATTGCTCAGGCTAAAGGCGAATTGCAAAATAGGGCCTAACATCACTCCCAGAAAAAATGTTAAGGCAAGAAGAAAAACAATTCCTAGACTACTATTTCTATTTGCAGATATTAGAAAAAATAAACCAAAAATTCCAGCAAACATAAGCAGAGTAAACATGATAGGACTTTGTGCAGCAAAGCCAAAACTCATACTCATTCCAAGTAAGGCACCTATCACAGTTGGTATTAGCGAGAAGCCCAGTAAAGCATAAGTGCTTCTTAAAACTTTATTACTTTGTACCGCCGACGCAGATGAAGCAATATTAAAGTTATCTTGCATAAAAATTTTCCTTTGTAGTTGATTAGTAAAACTAAAAGTATAGATTAATAAATAACTCAAAAAGTTTCAAGGTGTGTGGATAAAATTCATATTTTTCATGAGATTTTTAACATCCTCAACATGCAAACCATCGATAGCAGAGTTTTGATCATTTTTTATTCTTAATTGGCTTAAATCAGGAGCAGTGAAATTATCATGATCAGTTCGATCTAAAAATTTATCTACGTCCTCGGGTTTATTGCAAATCAATACCACATCGCAACCTGCAGTCAAAGCTTGTGACACCCTTTCAGATATATCGGGAATATAATCAGCCACCCCCTTCATGCTTAAATCATCAGAAATGATGATACCCTTAAAATCTAACCTTTTCCTTAAGAAATCTTTTAACCAAAACGAAGATAGGCTAGCAGGATTATTATCTGCCTTTTTGTATATTACATGGCCGGGCATAACCGCACCTAGTCGATGATTAACTAGAGATTTAAAACAATCAATATCGTTTTCCATTTCAGCTAAACTTCTGTTATCTATTGAGATTTCTTCATGAGAATCTTCATGAATAAATCCATGTCCAGGAAAATGTTTTCCCACTGAGGTCATTCCGGCATGCTGTTGGCCGTCAATAAATGCCTTAGCTAATTCGATAATGGCTTTTGGGTTATCAGAGAATGAGCGGTTTCCAATCACGCTGCTCTTGCCATAATTGATGTCAAGTACAGGAGAATAATTCAAGTCGATATGTAATTCACCTAACTCGCTAGCAATTAACCACCCAGCATATTTTGCAAGCCTTAAGCCTTGTTCAGAATCATGAGCATACAAATCACCCAATTCACTCATCGAGGGCATGGCATAAAAATTTTCTCTAAATCGTTGCACACGACCACCCTCATGATCCACAGTGATTAAAAGGTCGTCACGAACTGACTTGATTGATGAAATTAAATCTTGAATTTGATTTTTATTTTCAAAATTACGTGTAAATAAAATAACTCCACAAACCATAGGATGAGACAGCCTTTGAATATCTCTCTGGGTAATTACTTTCCCTTCAATATCAATAATGATTGAGCCGGTCAGCATTTATATTTTTAGTTTAAATGGGTTAAAGTTTGTCTGGTGATCATAATAGTCAATATTCTCTTTTCTTTTTAAAAAATTAATTATCTTGTAGATAAATGGAGTGAAAGCGACTTCTACCATGGTTTTTGCAAAAAACTGAGCAACAACAACGAGCCATATTTTGTCGTTTGGAATAACGCCTGAATTATAAAAAGCTAAAGGGTAAAATAATATTGAATCAACCCCCTCGCCAGCAATTGTTGAAGAAATTGTTCTAAACCATAAATGTTTTCCCTGAGACCATATCTTCATTTTTGCCATCACCCATGAATTAATAAATTCACCCGCAGCAAATGCTATTAATCCAGCCAATGCCACCCTCCACGCTGATCCAAAGGCAATTTCATACACCTCTTGGTTATCCCAAAAAGGGGCTGGTGGCAAAGCTACAATCACCCATGCCATTAATGATGCAAAAGCTAATCCAGCAAATCCAGTCCAAATGACTCTTCGAGATGCTGCATAGCCATAAACCTCAGTTAAGATATCGCCAAAAATAAAGGATATTGGGAAAAATAACACGCCTGCCCCAAACGTGATTGTCCCAATCATTGGAAGCTCGAGTTGGGATATTTTAGCTGGCCCAATGATATTAGCAGTTATTAAAACTGTCACAAATGCAGCCATGACCAAATCATAATATTTATAATTTGGGGTTGGATTACTTATTTTCATTATTTAAAAGCCCTGCACCAATCGCATTAAAAGATAAGATCATACTTATAATACAGAATGACACAAATACCGCATAATGGGGAGCAACTAATAAGTAATCTACACTATCCCTCAGCATGGAGCCCCATGATGGAAATGGAGCTGAAACTCCTAAACCTAAAAATGAAAGTCCTGCTTCAGCAATAATTAAATTGGCAATAGTAAAATTCAGCTCTACGAAAATAGCATTAAGTATATTAGGAAAAATATGTTTTTTTATAATTCTTAATTTACTGGATCCCATAGAGACTGCTGCTTTTACAAAGTCAGCCTCCTTCAAAGACAAAGTCTGGCTTCTTGCAATCCTTGCAAAACCGATCCATGATGAAACTGTTAATGCAAACAAAATACTTAAGAAGCTTGTTTCTAAAAAAGCAGCAACAGCAATTACTAGTAAAATTCCAGGGAATGCCTGGATAATTGTAATTACACTCAATAAAAATCTATCCAAATATCCGCCATAAAATCCGGCTAAGCAGCCCAAAAATGTTCCAAGAGTAAAAGTGATCAAGGTGGCCAAAATTACAATTTGAAAAGATGACACGAACCCATTAATTAAGCGAATAAAGATATCTCTTCCAAAGTCATCGTATCCGAACGGTGCATTCCATTGTGGCGTTTCAAGAATTAACTCAAAATTCATGAGGTAAGGATCCCAGTTAAAGGAAAAATTTAATACCACAAGGATTAAAAAGATAGCTGGAAAAAATAAACTAATTTTAATCATTTGGATCATCTGATTCTTGGGTCTAACTTACGATAAATAAACTCAAGAATAAAATTTATAGCCACAAAAGTTATTGCAATAAAAAAAATGGCTGCTTGGGTGATTGGGTAGTCTCTTTGATGAATAGAATCAATCAAAATTTTACCAACCCCGTCCCAACTAAAGATCATCTCAGTAATGATGGCGCCTGATAGCAAACCCCCTAGCTGCATGCCAATTGCAGTGACCAATGGAAGGCTAATCAATCTCAAAATATGGACAAAGTAAATTTTTTCAACTCTAAGTCCTTTCGATCTTGCAGTCGTGATAATGGCATTCTCTTTAAGGTCGTTAGCACATTCTAGGGTCATGTTAGCTAGGTAACATAACAAACCCAAGGCAAGGGTTAGTGATGGTAAAACAATGGATAAATAACTGTCCATGCCACTGACAGGAAACCAATTTAATTGCATTGAAAAAACAAGAATGAGAATGGGAGCTAAGATAAATGATGGTATGGCAATAATAATATTACATATTTTTTTTACTATATTTATGATTTCATTTTTTTCAGTTAAAGAAACAAATAAGCCTAAGGGGATACCAATCAGTATACTGATAATGACTGCAGTAACAGCGAGTGTGTATGTGTTTAATAGCGCTGGTTTTATGATGTCATTAACTGATAGTCCTTGATGGATCGACAAACCAAAATCGAACAAAACAAGATTTTTAATTGCTATTTTTAACTGACTAAAAAAGCTTTGCTCTAAGCCGAGTTGCTGTTTAATTAAAGTAACATCAACTGATGAATTCCCAATACCAGCTAAAATATCGACTGGATCACCGGGAATCAATCTAACTAAGAAAAAAGATAATAAGTAAACAGACAAAACCAAAAGAAAAAAATGAATCGTTTTTTTTATAAAATAATTATTCATTGATAATGACTTCTTCTCCAACATTCACTAAATCAAATAAGTTGATGACGTCTTTATTTTTCATTCTAATGCATCCATGAGATACAGGATGGCCTATATTTTCCTCATCATGAGTGCCGTGAATATAGATAAATCTTTGCATCGTATCCACATTTTCAAGACGATTAAAACCAATCTCTGTCCCTGATAGCCATAAAATTCTTGAAAGAATGAGGTCCTCAGAGTCTATTTTGGCATCAGGATCCCATAACTCTCCCTTCCATCGTCGTGCTTGAAAAATGGCATGCATTGGATAACCTGCTCCGATTTTTGCTCGAATGATATGGCTACCAATCGGAGTGCAATTGCTATTTTTTACCTGACCAACACCCTTTTTTGCTGAGGAAATCGGGTATCTCGAAACGATTTCTTTGTCTCTAAGAAGAGTTAATGTTTGTGTTTTAATTGACACCTCAATCATGGCATAACCTAACTTCATAAAGACCTAGCCAGCTGCCATCTTCTGTTAATTGATAATCACAAATATTGTTAAGAGAAGCCATAAAATTTCCTTCATACCATAATGGGTAAATAAGCACATTTTGATGGATGTACTCTAATGCACCATCCCAATTTTTTTTATCATAACTTTCTTTTATTAAATTATCGATCATTTCATCTTGCAATAATCCCCTGTTTAAACCAAATGGAGGAATCATGCTGGAATGAAATATTTTTTTGTAAATATCAGGAGATTTAAGGCCAACCCAAGTCAGTGAATACAGTTGAAAATCTCCGTTCTGAATATCTTTAAAAAAGGTTCCCCAGTCTAAACTTATTATCTTTAAATTAATACCAATGGCTTCAAGTTGTGCTTTAAGGATTGTTGCAATTTTTATTCTAAAGGTGTCAGTAGAAGTTTTATACTCAAGTTTTAAAGGAAGTTTATAACCGGCATCGATTAATAAATTTTTACTTAAGGGAGGATTATATTCGTGGGGGCTTAGGTTTGAAGAAGACCAATGTTTCTGACTTAAAATTTGTGACGCAGCTTGAGTGTCCTGATTAAAAAAGAATTTGATAATCTCTTCACGATTTATAGCATGTGCTATTGCTTTTCTCACTACAGGGTCTTTGAGCAGTTCATGTTGATGATTAAATCCAATATAGGAGACGTTGGTACCGGGTGATGAGAGCGTCTTGAGTTGATGATGTCTTTCTAAATAATTAATAATTGGAAGTGACAAATCATTCTGAAGAAGATCAATTTCTTTGTTAATTAATTTTAAGGCTCTTACTGATGGGTCTTTGACCTCTGCAAACTTTATCCTCTGCCCATCTTTTCTTAATAAAATCAATGGTTTATTAGAAATTATTTGAAATTTATTTGATCCTAGTGATGACTTCGATAAGTCAATATTCAAATCATCTAAATCATAAGGAAGGATTGGTAAACTTAATTTTTCAATAAAGAGAGGGTCAGGCTTCTTCAGTTTGATTTTAATAATTGAACCATCAAGAGAGATGTGTTGAATGTCTTTTAAATCTTCAAAATACTTCGATAACGGGTCATGATGATTTTTTTTGATAGAAAAATATAAATCTTTCAGCACAACCTCTCGTCCGTTTGAGAAATTGCTTGAGTAAGACTTTGCAGTAAAAACAAAGTCAAGATCATTAATACTTTTCCAAGATACAAATTTTGAAGTTAACTTATATTGCTCATTGTAATTAAAAATTTTTTCATAAACTAAATCAGTAATTTTCTCTGATGCAGCATCTCTCGCATATAGAGGATTAATATTTTGTGGGTTTTGTGAAATTCCAAAAATAATCTCTTTTGAAAAAACTGATATTGGGCCTAAGAAAATGATGATTAAGATAAATTTGAATAACTTAATCTTCATATGTGAATAATGAAATTGATTCAATATGAGAAGTATGGGGAAACATATTTAGTATACCTGCAGATTGATACTTATAGCCTTTATCATTCACAAGGATATTTGCATCCCTGGCTAGAGTTGTAGGATTACATGAAACATAAACAATCGTTTCTGGGGGCACTTTATCTTTTGATATTAACTCTAATAATTGCATTGCTCCATCTCGAGGGGGGTCCAACAGCCATTTATTTTTATTTTTGAGAGAGTTAACAAAATCAACATCGACTTCAAATAAATTACTATATTGAAATGAGACATTATTTAGATTATTTAAGTCAGCATTTTTCTGACCTAAATTGACAAGATCTTCACTTCCCTCAATACCGATTACAGAGTGAGCGTATTTAGCTATTGGTAGAGTAAAGTTCCCAAGGCCCGAGAAAAAATCTACAACCTCATCTTGAGGATTTAGGTTTAGCAATTCTAGTGCTTTGTCAATCATGAGCTGATTAATGTATGGATTTATTTGAATGAACCCAGAAGGATTAAACTCTAGATTTAGTTCATACTTAGCAATTGGGTATGAGATTGTTTCAGAATCCCTTTCTGGAAATAAAGGCTTCACTGTCTCCGGTCCTTTGCTTTGCGTCCATATCTCGATATTTCTTGCATTTGAAAAGTCACTTAATTTTTTTACATCCTCAATAGAGAGCGGGTCTAATATTCGAAAGATAAAAATATCCCTATCACCATTGGATGCGTATTCTATTTGAGGCATTCTGTTATAAATACTCAAATTTTTAATCAAGGATTTGATCTCTCCTAGGCAGGATGAAATTCTGCCTGGCAACACCTCACAAGAATCCATGTCTGTTAAAAAATGAGTTAATCGTTCATTAAATCCTACTAACACCTTATCCTTCTTATCAACATATTTAGCTCTTAATCTTGCTTTGTGCCGATACTCAGAAAATTCAAGGAAGATAGGCTCTATTTGACTCTCCGGAACAACTTTTCCAATATGCTTTAATGTTTGAAAAAAAGCATTATTTTTAAATTCAATTTGCGATGAATGTTTAAAATGTTGCATTGAGCAGCCGCCACATACATTGTAATGAGGGCAGCTTGGATCAGCTCGGACTGGGGATGGATTTTCAATATGAGTTGCAATCCCAAAAAAGATATTTTTCTTTTTTTTTAAAATTTTGTACTCAACTTTTTCATCAATCAGGGCATTGTGAATAAAAAAAGTTTTTTCTTCCTTTTTTGCTACACCTCTTCCTTCGTGATCAATATCAACAATATGAAGTAAATCATTGCTCATATTTTTCCCATGCCGTTAAGAATTCAGTCCAGTGCATTAAACTCGATGAAGATAACTTACACTTAACTTTTAATATTTCCGCATCATACTCTTCATCAGTGAGCTGATTTTTTAGATAAATTAGTCGAAGATAAACAAGGTAAGTATTCAAAACATCAGTTTCACAATAATTCCTTATTGCTTCAATTTTACCGTCTTGAAAATTTTGATACACATCACCGCCATCCATATCCAGCTTCCCAGGAAAGCCGCATAACTTAGCAATATCGTTCAGCGAAGCGTTAGCACGCCCGCCATAGAGTGCTAAAAAATCCATCACATCTGTGTGTCTCGAATGATATCGGCTAATGAAATTATTGTACTTAAAGTCATGATTATTATCTCCCTGGTCCATATAAACACCGCCATTGATTTGGTGAGCTAATGCACGATAATTAATAACGGGTAGATCAAAACCTGATCCATTCCAGCTAACCAATGTGGGAATAAATTTATTAACACCATCCATAAAACGTTGTATTAACTCCTTCTCACCGCTATCAGAATTTCCAATAGACCAGATCTCAAGCTCGTCACCTCTTTTTAAGACACATGAAATAGCGACAATTTTTTGAAATTGTAGTGGTAGAAAATCAGATCCTTTTTTTTGCCTGTAATAATAATTTGCAATAGAAACTGCATCTAAATCACTATAGTGATCGGAAATGTTCAAGGTTCTCCTTAATCCATCAACGTCAGGAATTGTTTCTGTATCGAAAACAAGAGTGGTGGGCAAAATCATTCGCTAGGGAATAAACCAGTAGATAGATATCGGTCGCCACGATCGCATGCGATAGAGACGATGTTAGCATCAGGATTTTCTTTTGCTAACTTCATCGCAACAAACAAAGCACCTCCAGTAGATGCGCCGGAAAAAACACCCTCAATTTTCGCCAAATCTCTCGCAGTTTCTTCTGCTTCTTGTTGACTAACGTATCTAATTTCATCGATATTTTCATTAGAAAAGATTTTTGGAACATACTCTATTGGCCATTTTCGTATTCCGGGGATTTGCGAACCTTCCTCAGGCTGTACGCCGATAATTTGAATACCCTGATTTTGCTCTTTTAAATATCTAGAGGTCCCAACAATCGTCCCTGTAGTTCCCATGCTGGAAACAAAGTGGGTGATTTTTTTCTGAGTTGCATTCCATATTTCTGGCCCTGTTCCCTCATAATGTGCCAAAGGGTTGTCAGGATTAGCAAATTGATCAAGAATAATTCCCTTGCCTTCACTTTGCATTTTTTCAGCAGTATCTCTAGCCAATTCCATACTGCCCTCCTGGCTTGTAAGCACTAGTTTTGCCCCGTAGGCTTGCATCGTTTGACGACGCTCTACAGATTGATTTTCAGGCATCACAAGAATCATTTTATAACCCATAACTGCTGACGCCATTGCAAGAGCTATACCGGTATTTCCTGAAGTTGCCTCAATAAGTGTGTCACCGGGTTTAATTTTTCCTTTTTCTTGAGCTCTCTTAATCATTGAGAGAGCCGGCCTATCTTTTACCGAACCTGCCGGATTATTACCTTCAAGCTTTAAAAAAACATTACCATCCGAAGATGAAACCATTCTTTTAAGCTTAACCAAGGGCGTATTACCTACATAATTCTCTACATACATATCATTTAAAGACATGTTAATTTTTCCTAAAGTTAAATATTGATAAAATTGCGAAGATCAAAAACCATATGGCAGACCATTCAGGTATCGTCAAATATAAAAGAGTCCAATCGATCTCAGAGCAGTCACCAGTTCCTCGAAATACTAACTCGAAAACTTGCTGCAGAGGAAAATTATCAAACATATATTCAAGATCAATGCCACATTCAGATGGAATTTCAATAATTTTTTTTTGTATTAACACATGCCTTATCGCAAAAACAATACCAACAATATTTATTGATAGAAGAGTTATCAGCTCTATGACTTTATTCAGAGGCTTAAAAGCAAAAAATAAGAAAACCAAACCCGAGATTAGAAAAATAACTCGTTGTGTTATGCAGAGTGGACAGGGTTCAAGTTGATATAAATGTTGAATTGCAACACTGAATACTACCAATAGGAGAGCAGTAACGCCTGAAACAAGTTTTATATGTTGGGTAAAGTTCTTCATAGACAATAATGCATTATAATTTGTATAAGTGTATTCTACGATAAACCATTCAATAATAAAAAAATTGTGTCTTCAAATAATCATAGAAATCTGGTTGACGCTGAAAAAGTTTTTGAAATTTCAGAAATTAATCGAATTGTAAAAAATATCCTGTTGAGCCATCTTGAAAAAGTTTGGATAGGGGGTGAAGTATCTAATTTTGTTGAAGCCAGTTCGGGTCATTGGTATTTTTCACTGAAAGATTCATCCGCTCAAATTAGATGCACCATGTTCAAAGGGTACAACCATCTCTCTTCGATTACGCCAAAAAATGGGGATCAGATCGAGGCGTTTGGTGCCATTTCATTGTATGAGGCCAGGGGTGATTATCAAATTAATATTGAACAAGTTCGAGAAAAAGGAACTGGTAATCTTTTTGAAAAGTTTCTCCAATTAAAAGATAAATTAGAAAAACTTGGTTTATTTAATGAGGAAAATAAGTTACCTATTCCGGCTTATCCAAAGAACATTGGTATCATCACTTCAGCATCAGGAGCAGCATTAAGAGATGTCTTATCAGTATTAAATAAACAACAAAATTACAATCAAATAGTTATTTATCCTTCATCTGTACAAGGGAAAGAAGCTGCCGATGAAATATGTAGCGCTATTAGCATTGCAAACACACAAAAAATGGTTGATGTATTAATACTGTGCAGAGGGGGCGGCTCAATTGAAGACCTTTGGTCCTTTAATGAAGAAAAAGTAGTTCATGCAATTGCTCAATCTACACTTCCCATAATATCCGGAGTTGGTCACGAAACAGATTTTACCCTGACTGATTTTGTTGCTGATATGCGCGCACCGACTCCCACAGCTGCTGCATCAGTGATCCATGAGAGCCTCAACAAACTTGATGAATATTTTGAATATTACCTATCTAATCTTCAAAAAAATATCTCTAATTTATTAAAAAATAAAAATCAAGAGCTAGACTTTCTCGAAAAAAGAATGGTCTCGCCAAAAGACAAACTTAAACGTTCTCAAGAATTTATTGATAGTCTAAGAAAACAATTTACCACCATATTAAAAAATCAATTTTTTAACGCCGAAAAAGAAATCAATGTACTTCGTAAAAGACTATTAGCGCCTCAGGAAAAAATTAAACAGGCAGAAGACAGAATTAAAAATGCTAAAAAAGATTTATACTTAACTGCTTTAAGAAGTATCAATGAAGAACAATCAAAAATAAATTTTATCGATGAAAAATTAAATATTCTTAATCCGAGAAATATTTTAGCTAAGGGGTATTCAATTGTTTATAATGGATTTGATGTTGTAAAAGACTCTAATAAAGTAGATTTAAATGACACTCTCGATATTCAATTACATTCAGGAACTTTGCTTGTTCAAGTAAAGAATAACAAGAAACATTGAGCCCACACAAACCAACAAAAAAACAAACTGCTGCTCTATCTTTAGCTGCCCTTGGGGTCGTTTTTGGAGATATTGGAACCAGCCCCCTGTATTCAATTCGAGAAATCTTTTCAATTGGAGATAATATTCTTGAGCTAAATATCTTGAACATGCTTGGCGTGTTATCCATGATTTTTTGGTCACTCATTGCTGTTGTTTCAATCAAGTACATAACCTTCATAATGCGTGCCAACAATAACGGTGAGGGAGGCATCATGGCTCTATTAGCCCTTGCTCACAGGAATGCCAAAACTAAAAGGAAGCGAATGTTGATAGCAATGATTGGCATCATGGGAGCATGTATGTTTTATGCTGACGGGATGATTACCCCAGCCATCTCAGTCCTCTCAGCGGTTGAAGGCATTGAGATTGCATTGCCTGGTTTTCACGATTTTGTTATCCCCATCACGCTAATTATCATATTCTTTTTATTTTGGTTTCAAAGCAAAGGAACCGCATCTGTTGGTTTTTTATTTGGTCCAGTGATGCTGGTTTGGTTCTCGACCCTAGCTATTTTGGGAGTCATCAATATCATAAATGAGCCGTCGGTCCTTAAGGCCCTAAATCCCTATTATGCTTATTTATATCTTCATAATAATTTTGCAATAGCCTTTATTACTATGGGGGCCATCATTCTTTGTGTCACAGGAGCCGAATCACTTTATGCGGACATGGGGCACTTTGGAAGAGCGCCCATACGAATTACGTGGTTTAGTTTTGTTTTTCCTGCTCTTACCCTAAACTATTATGGACAAGGTGCGCTAATACTTCAAAACCCTGAAAATATCATTAATCCATTTTATTTGATGTCCCCAGAGTGGTTTACAGTCCCCCTTATTTTTCTAGCCACAATCGCCACCATTATTGCTTCTCAAGCATGTATTACCGGAGCTTTTTCAGTATCAAGGCAAGCGTTACAATTGGGCTTTATTCCCCGAATGAGAGTTGATCACACATCCGAAAATCAAGAGGGTCAAATATATCTTCCTCGGGTTAATTTTTTACTGATGGTTGGCGTGATTGCTGTTGTTCTAATTTTTCAAAAATCATCAAGTCTAGCAGCCGCTTATGGGGTTGCCATCACTATGGATATGGTCATTGCATCGCTCCTATCCATTATTGTATTTGCAGAGATTTGGAAAACATGGACTAAGACAGTCATTGTTTTTTCAATTTTTCTGGCAATAGATCTTGTTTTCTTTGCAGCAAACATAATTAAGGTTCCTAATGGAGGATGGTTCCCATTGCTCATCGGTATAATTCTATTGATCTTAATGACCACATGGAGCAAAGGTCGATCCATTTTGTATAACAAGTTAAAAAATGAATCGATGCATATTGATGATTTTATAAAATCATTTAAACGAAGCTCTATTGCCAGAGTAAAAGGAATTTCTGTGTTTATGACTCCAAATTCTAATGGCGTGCCTCACGCCCTTCTTCATAACTTAAAACATAATAAAGTGATGCATGAAAAGGTTGTCATTTTGACCGTAAAATTTTTAGACATTCCCCATGTAAAACAGAAAAATATGTTGAATATTGTCAAACTACCGAATAACTTCTACCAGGCTACCGTGAATTATGGTTTTAGTGATGAGCCAAATATCCCACGAGAATTGGCTAAATCAACAATTAGAGGGTTGAAATTTGAACCAATGGCGACTTCTTACTTCGTAGGAAAAGAGAGTTTAGTGATTACAAAAGATCAAAATATGGGTGTGATTAGAAAAAGAATATTTTCATTTTTATTTAATAGCTCAGAAGAGATTACAAACCAATTTAAACTTCCTGTTAATCGAGTCGTTGAACTAGGAAGTCAAAATAACTTTTAAAATGAATAAACTAATTTTAGTTTTTTTTGTTTTGATATCTGGATGCACCTCCACAACGTTAAAAACAGATTCTGATGTTACCCGCAAGCAGCTTGTTATTCTTCCAGAGTTTATGGCCTTGTCAATGGCTAATCAAGGTTACCAAGAGGCTAAACAAAAAGCGCAAGAAAATGATGAGTTAAATAAAGATACATACATGCTCAACGAGATCAGAAAAATTAGTTATCGACTCATTGATGAAGTGAGATATTTTAGAGATGATGCAACGTCATGGAATTGGGAAATAAATTTACAAACGAGTGATCAAATTAATGCGTACTGCATGCCGGGCGGAAAAATTATGGTCTATACCGGATTGCTTGATAAAGCAGCTAAAACCAATGATGAAATTGCTGCGGTAATAGGTCATGAAATTGCTCATGCCCTACGTGAACATGGTCGAGAAAGAATGTCTACCGCCTTGATACAACAGGTAGGAATTTTAGGGTTTGCGATCTTTATCAGCGACTCCTCACAAAATAGGCAATTGAAAAATTTAGCTGTCCAAGGTGTCGCTCTCGGTACGACATTATTTTTTGCACTACCAAACAGCAGAGAGCAGGAGCGTGAAGCAGATAAGATTGGTTTGGAGCTTGCAGCCCGAGCTGGGTACAACCCGCTTGCAGCTGTCAGTTTATGGAGAAAGATGGATGAACTGAAAGAGGTAGAACCTCCTGAAATCCTCAGCACTCACCCTTCTAATGAAAATCGTATCGAAGACATTCAAAAACACTCAGAGAAAATTATGCATTTGTATGAAGAAAACAAAATTCGTTTTAACTAAAACTATTAAGTTTTTTTATGTAAAATAAACCCTTCAAAAAATCACACACATTAATAGAAAGTCAAGAATGAGTAATTTACAAGATATTATTGAACAAGGTTTTGAAAACAGATCTGACATAAACCCATCAAACGCACCAAAAGAAATAGTTGATGCTGTTTCTGAAGTGCTAAATAAATTAAACTCTGGAGAGTTGAGAGTAGCCAGTCGCATCGGAGACAGTCAAGATTGGGAAACTCACCAATGGATAAAAAAAGCAGTATTATTGTCTTTCAGACTTAAAGATAATGAATTAATGCCTGGTGGCTCCACTAGTTATTTTGACAAAGTGGATTCAAAATTTCGTCACTTTACAGAACAAGATTTTAAAAATGGTGGGTACAGAGTTGTACCAAATGCGATTGCTCGTCATGGAAGCTTTATTGGTAAAAATGCAGTACTAATGCCTTCATATGTAAATATTGGTGCCTATGTTGATGAAGGAACAATGGTGGATACTTGGGCAACAGTCGGGTCTTGTGCTCAAATAGGTAAAAATGTTCACTTATCAGGCGGCGTTGGGATTGGTGGAGTTCTTGAACCAATTCAAGCAGGTCCAACGATTATTGGTGACAATTGTTTCATTGGGGCGAGAAGTGAAGTTGTAGAAGGAGTTGTTGTTGAAGATAACGTCGTTATATCCATGGGGGTTTATATCGGTCAATCTACAAAAATTTTGGATCGTGAAACAGGTGAAATTACCTTTGGACGCATACCAAAAGGTTCAGTAGTGGTCTCAGGAAACTTACCTTCTAAAGATGGAACCTACAGCCTCTATTGTGCCGTTATTGTGAAAAAAGTTGATGAAAAAACATTGGGTAAAGTAGGTATCAATGAATTACTTCGAGGTGTTTAAAATTGATAGAGCTTTTTGGCATTAAAAATTGCAACACGGTAAAAAAAGCTCAGGATTGGCTCAAACTTAATAAGATTGATTTTAATTTTATTGATGTCAAAAAAGACTTAACCTCTGAACATCTAAATCAATGGTTTCAAAACTTACCAAGCGATTTAAATCCTTTGATGTTTGTCAATCAAAGAGGGATCACCTGGAGAAATTTAGCTGATAGTGACAAGCAGCTTATAAATTCAAACAAAGGAATAATCGAGTTAATTCTCCAAAAGCCATCGCTGATGAAAAGACCAGTCCTGGTGGGTAATAAAAATGTGGTGCTTTTAGGATATGATGAAGAAAAATACCAAAAAGAATTTACATGACAAAAACTTTAGATATTGCTAAGCGTTTAATCGAGATTGACTCCATTACTCCCAATGATAATGGCTGCATTGATATAATCAAGTCTGAGTTAAAAAATTTAAATTTTGAATACCAAAGCATTGATAGCAATGGGGTATCAAACCTTTATGCCAAAAGAGGAGAATCAAACCCTTCTGTTATTTTTGCAGGCCATGTTGATGTCGTACCAACAGGACCATTAGACAAGTGGCATAGCGACCCTTTTACTCCAACAGAAAAAGACGGGTTACTCTATGGAAGAGGCTCTGCTGATATGAAATCATCTATTGCCGCCTTTATCGTTGCAATTAATGAGTTCACAGCTGAATATCCCGAACATAAGGGATCGATAGGTCTATTTATTACCTCTGATGAAGAGGGTGTTGCTACTGATGGGACTAAAAAGATTGTTGAACATTTTATTCACAATAACCAAGACATTGACTACTGTATTGTGGGAGAACCAACCAGTGCAGAAAAATTTGGAGACACAATTAAAAATGGCAGACGTGGCTCACTCTCCGCTACATTAATAGTAAAAGGGATACAGGGGCACATTGCATACCCCCATTTAATTGATAATCCGATCCATCGATCTGCCTCAATCATTGATGAACTTAAAAAAATATCCTGGGATAACGGAAATGAATATTTTCCAAAGACATCGTGGCAAGTGTCTAATATAAATGCTGGAACAGGTGCCACAAATGTTGTTCCTGGTGACGTAACAATAAAATTTAATTTCCGTCATTCAACCGAATGCACTCCCGATCAACTGAAAAATGAGGTGGAGATGGTCGTCAAAAAATATGCCGATGAATATGAACTAAATTGGGAAATCCCGAGCGAGCCTTATTTGACTGAAAAAGGGATCCTAACAGATGTATTAACCTCTGCCATATCTGATGTCACTGGTGTAACGCCAGAAGTCTCTACAACAGGTGGGACATCAGATGGTCGTTTTATAGCAAAAATTTGTAAGCAGGTTGTTGAGTTCGGCCCAATCAATGCCTCAATCCACAAGATAAATGAACACGTAAATATAGATGACATTGAAAAGCTCAAAGAAATTTACAAGCTATCGTTGATCAAAATTTTGTGTAGTTAATTCTTAAGTTTAATTCCAATCAACTCATCCCGAGCATTTTAAAAATCTTTTCAAGATTTTTCTTTTCAAGCTCCATGAACTGACCTCGCTTTAAATGAGATGGAAGATTTAACGGTCCATATCGTGTTCGGATCAATCGACTGACTTTTAAATTCTGTGACTCAACTAACCGCCTTATTTCTCTATTCCTCCCCTCTTTTAAAATAATTCTAAACCATTGATTAGCTCCTTCACCACCGGTATGTTCAAAGGTTTCTACATGTGCAATGCCGTCATCTAGCTTAACCCCTTTTCTGATGTTGTTAATTATCTCCTCAGTCACTTCTCCCAAAATTCTTACCGAGTACTCCCTATCGATTTGTTGGCTGGGATGCATCATGTGATTTGCCAATTTTCCATCATTGGTAATTAGCAACAGTCCGGAGGTATTAATATCGAGCCGACCAATAGATATCCACTTACCATTTTTAACTTTAGGTAATTTTTGAAAAACCGTTTTTTGATGTTTAGGGTCAGAATGAGAGACGATTTCACCCTCAGGCTTATGATAAATAATTAAACGAGATTCTCTTTTTTCGGAATTCTTAAAGTATATTCTTCTGCCATTAATGTGAATGATTTCATTGCCGTAAACCATGTGTCCTAAATCAATTGTTTTTTGATTCACAGTGATCTTTTTCTGTTTAATGAGCTCCTCGATAGACCTTCTTGAGCCCATGCCCATGTTGGCAAGAAATTTTTGAATCCTTTCCTTTTTATTCTCCAAATCTTCGACAGGGCTATTCTTGGCCATCTGATGACTCATTCGTGATTGAGGCTTGCGAATCATTTTGCTCGAGTTTTTGATTTCCAACTAAATCTAAATTGAGCTGTTCCTCAAATTTTTCAATATCTGGTAAGTCTGAAAGATTAGTCAAACCAAAGTCATTTAAAAAATGTTTTGTAGTTCCATACAGTCCTGGTCTTCCCGGAGTCTCCTTGACACCAACAATATCTATCCATTCTCTTTCAACTAACTGTCTTATGGCATTGGGGTTTAGGGCTACTCCTCTGATTGACTCAATATCACCCCTTGTTACCGGCTGTCGGTACGCAATGATTGCTAACACCTCCATCACCGCTCTTGAGTATTTTGGAGCCCTGTCGGGGTTCATTCTCATTAAATTTTCAACAAACTGTTGTTTTGCTTCAAATCTATAACCTGAGGATACCTCTATTAAATTGAGTGTTTTTTTATCCCAATCATTTTTTAGCTCGTCCAGGAGCATGCGTAATGTGGAACGCTCGATTTTTTCATCAAAAAGTTTTTGCATATCATCAATCGACAGCGGTTTTTGTGTGGTTAGAAGAGCGACCTCAAGGACATCTTTTAATTTCGAATTTATTTCCATACTATGCCCTCATCAGATATATTTTTGAATAATTACCTTGCTGAAAAATTTTTATCAGAGACTCTTTTGCTAACTCTAAAATTGCAAGAAAACAGACTACCATCTTTTGCAATGGCTGGTCCTCTTTTAAAAATAAATCATCAAAATCAATCTTTTCAATATCATCAAACATTCTCAAGATTTCACTCATGTGTTCCCTAACAGACAATTCGGAGCGATCAATGGTATGATTCTTTAACTGCTTCGCCCTCTTAACAACGTTCTGCCAAGCTTCAAAAAGGTCTTGAATAGAGACGTCAGGAAAATGATTCTTAATTTCTCTTTGATAATAAACCTCAGGTGGTAGCCTATCGTGACCTAATTGGGGGATGGTATTCAAATTAACTGCCGCTTCTTTTACAAGTTCATACTCAATCAATCTTCTTACTAGCTCTGATCTTGGGTCTTCCTCATCATCCTCAATAGATTCTGGTTTTGGGACAAGCATTCTGGACTTAATTTCAATTAACATGGCGGTCATTAAAAGATAATCTGCAGCAAGCTCCAATTTAATCTCTTTCATTTTTTCAACATAAGCCATGTACTGTTTTGTGAGGTTGAGCATTGGGATGTTTAGAATATCTAAATTATTTTTTTTAATGAGGTATAAAAGTAGGTCGAGCGGACCTTCAAAAGACTCAAGATAAACTTCTAGGGCATCCGGAGGAATGTACAAGTCTTGAGGAAATTCAGCAATTAATTCGCCATGAATTTTAGCTTGTAGATTTGGGTTGATGAAGTTATCTATCGTTTCCATTAAAAATCAAGGCCCATAGCTTCACGAACTTCACGCATAGTTTCCCGTGCTAATTTACCTGCTTTTTCACAACCTTCAGCAACTACACTCTTAACCAAATCAGGGTTTTCAACGTAATGGATTGCTCTTTCTTGCATAGGTTTAAGTTCTTTAGTAATGGCATCTATAATAGGTTGTTTACACTCAATACAACCTATTCCTGCTGAAGAACACCCTTTGCGAACCCAATCTTGAACATCATCTTTTGAGTAAACCTGATGTAGTTGCCATACTGGACATTTATTTGGATCACCAGGATCTGTTCTTCTAACTCTTGCAGGGTCTGTAGGCATGGTTTTAATTTTTTTCTGAACATCTTCAACTGATTCTCTCAGGGCAACAGTGTTGTTATAAGATTTCGACATCTTCTGTCCATCTAAACCAATCATTTTTGAAGCAGGTGCCAGTTTGTATTCAGGTTCAAGCAGGATAATCTTTCCTCCACCTTCTAGGTAACCTAACAATCTCTCCTTGTCACCAATGCTTAAACTTTGATGCTCTTCGATTAATGATTGTCCAGCCTCTAAGGCTTGATCATCCCCTTCTTCCTGATAGGCATCCTTTAATTCATGATAAAGCTTTCCCTTTTTTGAGCCGAGTTTTTTTATGGCTAGTTGTGCTTTTTCTTCATAGCCTGGTTCCTTTCCATAAAGATGGTTAAAGCGTCGGGCAACCTCACGAGTAAATTCAACATGGGGTACTTGATCCTCTCCCACTGGAACCTGAGTGGCCTTGTAAATTAAAATGTCTGCACTTTGCAATAAGGGATAACCTAAAAAACCATAAGTTGATAAATCCTTTGCACTCAGTTTTTCTTGTTGGTCTTTGTAAGTGGGGACACGCTCTAGCCATCCTAATGGGGTAATCATACTTAACAGCGTATGGAGCTCGGCATGCTCAGGAACTTTTGACTGAATAAAAACAGTAGCGTGAGCGGGATCAATTCCAGCAGCCAACCAATCAATCACCATCTCCCATACATTTTGCTCTATCACCTCAGGAGAGTCATAATGGGTGGTCAATGCATGCCAATCAGCTACGAAAAAGAAACAATCACTTTCATGTTGAAGTTGTATCCAATTTTTTAATACGCCGTTGTAATGACCCAAATGTAAATTTCCGGTTGGTCTCATTCCGGAGACAATTCTTTCAATCGCCATATTTTTTTGAACTATCCTTATAAATTAAACAAAAATTCCAATCAACGTCCCTTGGAAAAATCTTAGTAATGGCAATAGAATCGCTGATAGCAATCCACTTACAATTAAAAAAATTAATATAAACATTCCATAACGCTCAATTGATGCTAGCTTATATGACCAAGGTGCAGGCAGTAAGCTTACTGCCATTCGCCCCCCATCTAATGGGGGAATGGGTAATAAATTGAGCAACATTAAAACTAAATTGATCATGATTCCTACCTGAGCCATTCCAATAATAAATAATGCATAACTGGCGCCAGATGACTTAAATAGGCCTAAAGTGATGGCCCAAATAATTGCCATAACGAGGTTGGAGGCTGGTCCAGCAAGTGCCACCCACATCATGTCCTTTTTTGGGTTATTTAAATTGGAGAAATTCACAGGTACAGGTTTAGCCCATCCAAAAAGAAAAGGAGCGCTCAATAAAAGTAGCATCCCAGGAATAACCACTGTCCCAACAGGATCAATGTGTTTTATGGGATTTAATGTAATGCGTCCAAGAAAATAAGCCGTCTTATCCCCGAAGTGTTTCGCCGCATATCCGTGAGCTGCCTCATGAACTGTAATGGCTAATAAGACTGGAATGATTGAAATAGTAAAATATTGAATTGGGCTAAGTTCCATAGTTAAGAATTATATCAATTTGTGGTTAAGAATTGAGACCATATCGGTTTTACTTTATCCGGAAGCTGGTAAGTTGGGCCAAGATCTCTGTGGGAGACCCCATACCCGTGAAAATCTGATCCAACTGAACCATATAGCTCATACCGTTCTGCGTAGTCAGCAAAATAATCAATTTGATTAAGACTTTGGCTACCAGAAATAACTTCTATTCCTGCCCCGCCAAGCTCTCTAAATTCTTGGAAAAATTGTGGGTACAATTTATTCCCCATGTCATAGCGTCCTGGATGGGCTATCACTGCTTTACCTCCTGCATTGTTAATCCAATTAACCGCATCTTCAAGGCTAGCCCATTGATGATCAACATAACCTGGCTTGCCTTTAGTCATGTATTTATTAAAAACCGTTTTGACGTTTTTACTAAAGCCCTTAGATACTAAAAACTGTGCGAAATGGACACGACCTATTACCTGGTGACTAGCAAACTTTTTGGCTTCATCATAGGCGTTTGGGATACCTACCATCGCTAATCCGTATGCAATTTTTTTTGCTCTATCGATTCTTCCCTTTCGAATTTTCTCTAAACCCTGAGCTAGATCTTTATTTTTATGATCAAAATCAAGGCCAACCATATGGATGGTTCGATTTCGCCATGAAACGGAAATCTCAACACCATTAATAAATTGGATCCCCAATTCCTCAGATTTTTTTTTGGCAATTTCCAAGCCCGCAATATCATCATGATCTGTTAGGGCAAGCATATTAACTTTTTTTTCTGCAGCGTAGGTTATTAACTCATCGGGATTCAAAATACCATCAGATACGTTAGAATGAGAATGAAGATCAACTATATACATTTAATTTAAATGTACTATAGTTTCAACAACATGTCAGTGATTTATTATGAAATTTTTTATAGACCTCTTACCAGTAATTATATTTTTTGTCGTGTACAAATACACAGATATTTTTTATGCCACTTTTAGTGCAATCATAGCTAGCATCTTCCTAGCAATCACCACTTATTTAATCAAGAAAAAGATTGAAAAGATGGTACTCATCAACACCCTACTCATTTCTATCCTGGGAGGCCTAACCATATTATTAAAAGATAATACTTTTATAATGTGGAAGCCGACTGCGATCTATTGGTTATTTGCATTAGTCTTAATTGTCAGTCAACTTTTCTTCAAGAAAAACTTAATGAAGCAAATGTTAGGAAAACAAGTTTCGCTACAAGACCATGCCTGGAATCATATAAGCATGAACGTCATTATTTTTATGATTGGCATAGGTGTTTTAAATCTTTATGTCGCATTTAATTTCGATGAGAATACCTGGGTAAATTTTAAATTATTTGGCATTACCTTTTTACTATTTATTTTTATGATTTACCTCGCACTATATATTTCTAAGGAAAATAAATAATGTGGTATGTGATTCACAGCCAAGACAATCCGAACTCACTTGAAAAAAGATTAAATGCAAGGCCTGATCATATTGAGCGCCTTAAATCTCTATTAAATCAAGGAAGGCTGATGGTTGCAGGCCCCTTACCTGCAATTGATAATGAGGATCCAGGACCAAATGGATATGAAGGTAGTCTAGTTATTGCTGAATTTGACTCTCTAGAGGATGCAAAAGAATGGGCTCAAAATGATCCCTATGTTATTAACGGGATATATCATTCTTTTACCGTTCAGCCGTTCAAGAAAGTTTTTCCTTAATCATGATTGACGAAATAAAAAAAAGACTCAAATCACTTAATCCTGTGAGACTCGAAATTATTGATGATTCACATTTGCATGAGGGGCATGCTGGAAACTCAGGAGGTGGCCATTACACCATCATCATCAAAAGTGATTTATTAGAAAAACAAAATCGCATTCAATCACACAGACAAATTTATGATTTGCTTGATGACCTAATTCCTCAAAAAATTCATGCGTTACAAATTAAAGTTGAAAAATGAAATATCAATTTAATCTAATCATATTTCTGTATTTTATCTGTCCTTCTGTTTTTGCTGAGGTTGTAATAACAGTTAATTCTCAGACATTAAACCCTAACTTAATTGATTATATTTCTGATGAACTAAAAGCCCAAGGAAGAGACGTCGACGAGGAAATGAAGAAAAATATTATTGATAGACTAATTGAACTAGAGCTACTAACCGATGCAGCCACAAGAGAGGGCATTACTAGTGATACAAAATTTATCTCAAAAGTTGAGCTCACTTATATGGAGATGGCCTATACAGAATACTTAAAAAAATACATTAAAGAACATCCCATTTCAAATGAAGATATTGACTTAGCTTATAAAAATTTTACAAAGCAATTTAATGAACAAGAATACAAAGGGCAACATATTTTAGTAAAAACTAAAAACGAAGCCGAATCTTTAATTGGTAAAATTGAAAAAGGAAATGATTTTTCAGAGCTGGCTAAAAACTTTTCTATCGACAAAGCCTCAGCTGAAAAAGGTGGAGATCTTGATTGGTTTAGATTGGAGGATATGGTTGAATCTTTTGCTAATGAAATCAAGAATCTTCAAATAAATGAACTAAGCGGAGCCTTCCAAACTCAGTTCGGTTGGCATGTTTTTAAATTAACTGACAAAAAACCACTCACACCTCCAGAGTTGAATGAAATAAAAAAACGCTTGGAAGATGACTTAAAAAAAAGAAAATTAAAAAATCACATTAAAGAATTGAAACAAAATGCAGAAATCTCGAATTAGATTATTATCCGAACTTTCTCAAAATTCTTTTGCAACTGTTGTTGAAATTGATCACCAACCCTCATTTACATTAAAAGCCGCCGCATTAGGATTAAAAATTAATAAGACAGTAAGCGTGCTTCATATATCCAATAACGGTCCAATATGCATCAAAGTGAATACATCATCTTTTATGATTCGTGCTGTAGATGCAGCAAAAATTAAGGTCATTCCTCAATGAAAAAAATTGCTCTCATAGGAATGCCTAACTCAGGAAAGTCTACCTTCTTTAATTCAATCAGTGGGGCATCGGCAAGAATTGCAAATTGGTCTGGAGTGACGGTAGATATTGAAAGCGTTAGAACATTTATATTTGGCGAAATAGTAGAGCTTATCGACCTTCCCGGTATTTACTCGTTACATTCTGGATCTGATGATGAAGTTGTTGTCCACGAATTCTTAAAAAATAATCAAATTGATGAAATATTTTTTATTCTGAATTCAACTCAAATTGACCGACAAATTGTTTTAGCTACCGAATTATTAAATATGGGATTCAACCTTCGAATTTTATGCAATATGCATGACGATGCGAAAAAAAATGGAATAAAGATACATTTTGAAAAATTGCAAAACAGGCTTCAAGTGCCGATTCATCCGATTAGCGCAAAATTTAAAGAGGGGTATGAATTTTTATCAAAAAAACAAGAATTGAAAAAAACAAAAGAAAAGCCAAAAAAATTCTCAGAAAGTGAAATTAAAAATTACGTATCTTTTCCTAAGACGTTGGATACCTCAACCACTGAGAAACTGGATAAATTTTTTCTTCATCCTTACTTAGGGTTACCCATTTTCTTTATTACACTTTTTTTTCTGTTTCAAATAATTTATGGTGTAGCAGAACCAATTCAAGATTTCCTTGGAGGTGTATTTGATTATTTTGGTGACTTATTACAATCAAATTTAAATCCATGGTTGCCTAATCTACTGTCCTCTTTTATATATGATGGAATATATCTTGGAATCACAACTGTGCTTACTTTTGTGCCCGTAATCATTATTTTCTTTCTAATGATGTCATTTATAGAAAATAGCGGCTATCTTTCAAGGGCTGCATTTGTGATGGATCGCATGATGGAAAAAATGGGTCTGGATGGTCGCAGTTTTGTGATGATTCTCTTTGGTTTTGGATGTAATGTGCCAGCTTTGATGGGAACAAAAATAATGAGTTCTAAATCCATTCGCTATCTTTCCATGCTTATTATTCCATTTTCATTGTGCTCTGCACGACTGCAAGTCTTTTTATTTTTTACAGCGATTTTTTTTGAACCAAGAATTGGGGGATTGGTATTGTTCTTAATGTATATCATCAGCTTTTTACTGATCCTTCTCACAGCAATAATTTTTAAAAAAAACCAGGCGGATAATGAATCAGTTCTTATCGAAATGCCAGCCTATCAATTACCAACCCTCAGACAAAATATCCTAACAGCCACTCATGAGGTCAAACATTTTTTAACAAGAGCATCAAAATTTATTTTAGGAGGGGTTATTGTCGTTTGGCTTCTAACGAACACCTATATTTCACCAGAATTAAGTGTTGCTGATTCTATTGGAAAAGCACTCAACCCAATTTTTGATCCAATCGGGATTAATGACAAGCTAATTATTGCTCTGATTTTTGGTTTCATTGCGAAAGAGATTGTGATTGGAGCTCTTGCAGTTATTTTTTCTGGGAATGACAGCACTCTTCCAGACTTACTGTTCAATTACATAACTTGGCAACAAGCCATAAGCTTTATGATTTTTACTCTAATTTATACTCCCTGCCTGTCAACCATTGCGGTCATTAAGAATCAATCAAAAAGTAAAAAATTAGTCCTGACGTCGCTTATATGGTCTTTATTATTGGCATGGGTTATTAGCTTTGTAAGCTATCAAAGTTTATTATTTTTATATTGATAATTAAGCAAGATTGTCACAGAAAAAAAGCATGCTATCTGTTAAAATATTCTTTTTTTTAATATATATCATCAAGTGATTCATTATCATTTTAGCCTGACGGCGCTTTCCAAAAATCAAGAAGAAAAGCTACTAAAAAAGATTAGCTCATCGCATAGTCAGATTGTAAATCTCCATACTCAATATATTCATTATGCTGAATTTATTGATGAGCCATCCTCGGATGATATTAAAACTCTTGAAAATCTCCTTATCTATGGTGAACCAAGAGAAATAGGCTCAACATCAAAACATAAATTTATTATTATTCCAAGATTCGGAACCTTATCCCCATGGGCCTCAAAAGCAACCGACATTGCCAAGCGATGTGATTTAAACATAACAAAAATTGAGCGTGGACTATTAATCAACTTAATTGCAGAAAAAGATTTGACTCAAAAAGAAATTGAAGACATTTCACGAAACTGCTTTGACCGTATGACTGAAACTGTAATATATGACCAACTTGATGGGCATAAACTTTTTATTCAAGAGGATCCCAAACTCCTTCAATCAGTAGATATCCTGAATAATGGAATCAATATTCTTCATGATTACAATATTAAAAATGGTTTAGCTTTATCAGAGGATGAAGTGCAGTACCTATATCAAAACTTTTTAAAAATTAACAAAAACCCTACTGATGCTGAACTGATGATGTTTGCACAAGCCAATTCGGAACATTGCCGTCATAAAATCTTTAATGCTTCATGGAATATTGATGGACAAGATCAAGAAAAATCTTTATTCCGAATGATCAGAAATACGCATAATAAAAATCCAAAAAAAACTATCGTTGCTTACTCTGATAATTCCTCAATCATAGAGGGTAAAAAAATTAATCGTTTTTATCCAGGAAAGGATAATAAATTTAAACCTCATTCGGAAAAGACGCATTATCTTATGAAGGTTGAAACCCATAATCATCCAACAGCAATCTCGCCTTTTCCTGGAGCGGCTACAGGTTCGGGTGGTGAAATAAGAGATGAAGGAGCGACTGGACGAGGCTCAAAGCCAAAAGCAGGACTAACTGGATTCTCCGTATCGAATTTAAACATACCCGACTACCCTCTTCCATGGGAAACAGCTCCTGAAAAACCAGATCACATATCCTCGCCATTAGATATTATGATTGATGGTCCGATAGGGGGCGCATCATATAATAATGAATTTGGACGACCCAATATTGCAGGTTACTTTAGGGTGTTTGAGCAAAAGGTTGATGGAAAAAACTATGGATACCATAAGCCCATTATGCTGGCTGGCGGCGTAGGTAACATCAGTGATAACCATACTCACAAGAAGCTGCTTGATGAAAATGTATTATTAATTCAACTTGGTGGTCCTGGCATGTTGATTGGGCTGGGAGGAGGAGCTGCATCCTCAATGAATAGCGGATCTAATGACGAAAGTTTAGATTATGCATCGGTACAAAGAGGTAATCCTGAAATTCAAAGAAGAGCTCAAGAGGTTATTGATCGATGTTGGCAGTTACAAGAAGATAATCCTATTTTAAGTATCCATGACGTTGGTGCTGGAGGGCTCTCTAATGCCTTTCCAGAGCTTATTAATGATGGCGAGGTCGGTGCAGATTTTGATATTAGGAATATTGATACCGAAGAGAAAGGCATGGCGCCTCATGAGTTGTGGTGTAACGAATCTCAGGAAAGATACGTATTGGCTATTGATCAACAATCGCTAGATTTATTTAAAAAAATCTGTGATAGAGAACGTTGTCCTTTCAGAGTCATAGGTAAAGCAAAGAAAAATCGTCATCTTCATGTTAAAGATAATTTACTCAATCAAGATGTTGTTAATATGGAGCTTGATGTTCTGCTTGGAAAACCACCAAAATTATTAAAAAAAATTCCAAAAAAAATAGAAAAGGATATTCCAAAATCATCCAAGATAAATGACAAAGATTTACATAAAAAAGTTATTTCACACCCTTCAGTAGCTTCCAAGAAGTTTTTAATAACGATTGGAGATAGATCTGTTACTGGGCTGGTTGCTCAAGATCAAATGGTGGGCCCATGGCAAACCCCGGTATCAAATGTTGCTGTGACAAAAGTTTCTTTTGAAGATGTCACAGGCGAGGCTTTTGCTATAGGAGAAAGAACCCCATTAGCCATATCCAATGCAAAAAGATCTGCTCGCATGGCTGTTGCGGAAGCTGTCACCAATATAGTTGCCTCTAATATAGGAAATATTGCTAATATTAAATTATCAGCCAACTGGATGGCAGCAAGCGGTGATGATGATGAAGATAACAATCTCTTTGCTGCGGTACACGCTGTCGGTGAGGAGCTTTGCCCACAGTTAGGTATATCAATTCCTGTCGGCAAAGATTCCATGTCCATGACGACAAAATGGGATGACAAGGTCGTCACCTCCCCTCTTTCGCTAATTGTTACAGCATTTTCTGAATGTGAAAATACTCAAAAAACATGTACTCCTGAATTCATTAGGCAAGATGATTACATCTTCTTATATATTGATTTAGGTTTAAATCAATATAGAATCGGTGGATCGATTGCTGAGCAGGTGAGTAACACCATGTCATCAGAATGTCCTGACATTGATGATCCAAAATTATTAGTTGGCTTCTGTGATGTTATTCAACAACTCATAAATAAAAATCTAATTTATGCTTATCATGACCGATCCGATGGTGGCTTATTTGCAACCTTGTCTGAAATGACATTTGCCTCTCGTTGTGGAATTGATATCGATTTATCTCAGATTAATGCAGAATTTCCAAATATTTTATTCTCGGAAGAGCTTGGTGCGGTCATACAAGTAGACAAAAAAAATGAAGAGGAAATCGTTAATTTATTTCGAGAAAAAAATATTCAGCATATCTTTAATGTAGGAAAAATAAATCATTTAAATCAAATTAATATTAAACACGGTTCAGATTGTATTCGGGAACAAAGGTCTGAGCTTGAAAAAATATGGTCGCTAAATAGTTATCACATTCAATCAATTCGTGACAATGCCAAATTAGCAGCACAAGAATTAAGCCTTGTAGATGACAACAATGATCCTGGAATTCAAGCAAATATAAAGTTTGAGTTAAATTTTCCATCTATTGCGGGCACCATAAAACCACAAATAGCAATCCTTCGTGAACAAGGGGTTAATGGTCATTATGAGATGGCAGCTGCATTCCATTACGCCGGATTCGATGCTATCGATGTTCATATGCAAGATCTAATGGACGGTAATTATGCCATTACAGATTTTAGAGCTTTTGTTGCTTGCGGTGGTTTTTCATATGGTGATGTCTTAGGCGCAGGAGAAGGTTGGTCTAAAGTGATCCTCAACAATCCTATGCTGCGGGATCAGTTTACGTCCTTTTTCAATCAGTCAAATTCAATAGCCTTGGGGGTTTGTAATGGATGTCAGATGATGTCAAACCTTAAATCTATCATCCCGGGTGCAGACAAATGGCCAAAATTTGTGAAAAATTTATCTGATCAGTTTGAATCAAGAGTGGTTATGGTAAAAATACCAAAAAATAATTCTATCTTTTTTAATGAAATGGAAAACTCCTCTATTCCTGTGATTACTGCCCACGGCGAAGGAAGAGCTTTCTTCTATAATCCAAATGATCATAAAGAAATGAGTCAAAAGGAACAAATTACATTACAATATGTCACAAACTCATGTGAGGTAACAACTAATTACCCATCAAATCCAAATGGTTCAGTTGATGGTGTAACAGGTTTTACTAATGATGATGGACGTTTTAATATCATGATGCCTCATCCGGAGCGTGTGTTTAGGTCAGATCAAAATACTTGGTCTAGAGATAAAAGTAACGAATACGGACCTTGGTTTAAAATGTTTACTAATGCATATTATTATTTAAAGAACAGTTAGGAATGTTATGAAAAAGTTATTTAGTTTATTTTTGTTAATTTTAAGTCTTAATACATTCGCAGGATTAACCGATCCTGAAGAATTGGAATTTACCGGTGCGCTAAATGATGGTGACTTAAAAACAGTCAAGATGTATGTTGAAGAAAAAGCTGTCCCATTAGAAGACAAATATTTTGCATGGACTCCATTCTTAATTACTGCTGCAAAAAATCAATTTGAAATCCTAAAATATTTAACCGAAAAAGGTGCTGACATTAATTACATTCACCCTGTGACTAGGATGACTGGTTTTCATCATGCCGCATTTAATGGTAACAAAGAAATGGCAAAATACCTTGCGGAAAAAGGTATTGACATTAATAAGAAGCTTAAAGGCGATGTTTCTATAGTAAGGGCACTTAAAGATGATGGTAAGGAAGATATGGCTAAATTTCTTATAACATTGGGAGTAAGCGAAGAAGGCTGTGAAGGCAAATGCTTTTAATTCATAGACATTAGTTTTTTTTAAAAAGCATCTCAATGAGATGCTTTTTTTATTGTCTTTCCATAAACTTGAATAGATCCAAAAGAGTTTTGTAATAACCTTTTTTTACCGACCAAGTAACAAGATTATCCAATACTGGTTTTCCATGCATAGATATGCTTAAGCCAGATTCATTAAACATATTAATATCGTTCGCACCATCACCTATTGCCATGATTTGGTCTTTCTTAATACCGTATTGATTTGCAATTTTTAGGGTCAGTTCAGCTTTTTTCTCAGCATTGACTATACCACCAACCAGTTTTCCAGTTAGCTCGTTATTTAGAACCTCAAAGGTATTAGAAAAAGCATAGTCCATAGATAAATATTTTTTTACATAATCAACAAAATAAGTAAAGCCGCCAGAAACAACAACAGTAATTAAATGATTTGATTTGGCATAATTTATCCATTCATTGACATGAGGCTGAAATTTTATTTTTTCATTAATAATTTTTTCAAAAGATGTAACATTAATTCCTTTTAATAACTCTACCCTTCTCTTTATACTTTCATCGAAACATAATTGCCCCTGCATGGTTAACTCAGTGATTTCAGATATTTCTTTTTTTAAATTAAGAAGTTCGGCTATTTCATCAATACACTCATTTTGAATGAGTGTGGAATCCATATCACAAACAAGAAGTTTAAAATCTTTAATTGTTTTTTTTATGTTGAGAAAAAATTGAGTCTCAGATGAAATCAGTTTCCTCTTATTCTTTTTAAAAAAATTAGAGTTACTTTCAAAAGTGCTAAATTGATTGTCAAGTTTTTTTACATCATCCTCAAAAAGACTAATTTTATGTTCATCAATAAATCGATGAAGATCCTCATTACAAATCAAGTAATTTTCCATGCACACATTATACAACTCTTACCAATCTGATATCATTATGTTTTAACTGGTTAACGACGATGAATTTACACGAATATCAAGCAAAAGAACTACTTCGGAAATATGAGATTCAAACCCCTTATGGCCAAGTTGCTGAGACTTTAAATGAAGTAAATGCTTTAGCAAAAGATATAAAAAATCCTGTCGTTTTAAAGGCCCAAATCCATGCTGGAGGAAGAGGAAAGTCTGGAGGCGTTAAAGTTGTAAAGTCTAAAGAAGAAGCGCTCGAATTTTCTTCTAAGCTTCTGGGAAAAAATTTAGTTACTTATCAAAATCAACCATCCGGACAACCCGTTCATAAAATTTTGTTTGAAGAAACAGAAATTATTATCAATGAGCTTTATTTTTCTATCCTAATTGATCGTGAAGAAGAGAAAGTTTGCCTTGTTGTTTCAAGTGCAGGCGGTATGGAAATAGAAGAGATCAGTAAAAAAAGTCCTGATTTAATACTTAAAGAATTTTGTAACCCTATAACTGGCTTAATGGACTATCAAACAAGAGAGCTGGCAAACTCATTAAAATTTAGTGCTGATTTAGCAGGGAAATTCAATAAATTTGCTAAGTCGGCATATAAACTTTTTACAGAAAATAATTTATCACTTTTAGAAATTAATCCATTAGTTATTAATGATGCTAATGATTTTGTAGCCCTTGATTGCAAGATTAGTATCGATGATAACGCCCTCTATAAACAAAAAAAATTAAGTGAACTTCGCGACTGGTCACAGGATGATTCAAAGGAAGCCGAAGCTCATCATGCTGGATTAAATTATATTGCCTTAAATGGTGATATTGGTTGTATGGTTAATGGTGCAGGGCTTGCAATGGCCACTATGGATTTGATACAACATTCTGGAGGATCCCCTGCAAACTTTTTAGATGTTGGTGGTGGTGCATCTGCAGAAACAGTTTCCAAAGCATTTAGAATTTTACTTTCCGATAAAAATGTAAAAGTTGTTTTGGTTAATATCTTTGGCGGAATCATGAGATGTGATGTTATTGCTGAAGGTATTATAAATTCTGCGAAAGATGTTGGTGTTTCGATACCGATTGTTGTCAGACTTGAGGGAACTAATGTCGATGATGGTAAAAAATTACTTAAAGAGAGTAACCTTAATATACATTCAGCAGATAATTTAACTGATGCGGCAAAAATTGCTGTGACATATGCCAAGGATCAAAAATAATGACTGTCCTAGTTGATTCAAAAACTCGTTTAATTTGTCAAGGATTCACTGGAAAACAAGGCACTTTCCACTCTGAACAATGTTTAAACTATGGGACTAATTTAGTGGGTGGTGTCACGCCAGGTAAAGGTGGAGGCAAACATCTTAATTTACCAGTTTTTAATACGGTGAAAGAGGCTGTGAATCAAACACAGGCGAATGCAACCATGATCTATGTTCCACCAGCATTTGCTGCAGATTCTATCATTGAGGCTAGCGAGGCTGGAATAGAGATTATTGTCTGTATTACTGAAGGTATCCCTACTTTTGACATGCTCAAAGTTAAATCAATCATTAATAGTAATCGCTCAATCTTAATAGGTCCTAACTGCCCAGGAATAATTACACCAGGGGAATGTAAAATAGGAATTATGCCGGGTAGTATTCATCTTCCTGGTAAGATCGGAATTGTTTCAAGATCTGGTACCCTCACTTATGAGGCTGTCAATCAAACAACCAACAACAAATTAGGTCAATCTACATGTATCGGTATTGGTGGGGATCCGATTAAAGGGCTAAATTTTATTGAGTGTCTAGATTTTTTTGAGAATGATCCGGATACACACGGAATCATCCTTGTTGGCGAGATTGGTGGTAGTGATGAGGAAGAAGCTGCAGATTATATCAAAGAAAAAATTACAAAACCTGTTGCGTCATACATTGCAGGTATGACAGCACCAGAGGGTAAAAGAATGGGACATGCAGGGGCAATAATTTCAAAGACCAGCGGAAAAGCCATTGATAAAATTAATGCCTTAAGAAAAGCAGGTGCCGTAATTGCTAACTCCCCCGCAGAAATAGGTGATGCTATTTTGCTAGCCATGAATAATGCATAAACTTATTTTTATTCTTGTATTTGTTTTCTTTTCCTTACATTCCTCCTCTGAAGAGGTTAATTATCTCTTAACTGCATCAGCAAAAGATGATATCGAGACAGTAAAAGCTATACTAGAAAGTGGCGCCGATGTTAACGTAGTCGACTCCAACAATCTTAATGCCTTAATGTATGCGGCAAGAAAAAATAATTCGGAGATTATTAATTTACTAATTAAAAATAAGATTAAAGTAAACCATACTGATGCTTCTGGGTGGACTGCATTAATGTATGCAGCAAAAAAAAATTATACTGAATCTATAAATTTGTTGCTAAATGCAAAAGCCGATCCAAAAATTACAGATCCAGACGGATGGTCCGCTTTTGGTCTTGCTGCATCTGCTGGACATAGTGAAACCATCGATTTGTTAATCAAAGCAGGCATTGACCCAAATAATAGGAATAACAGTGGTCAGACAATTTTAATGATTGCTGCAAAAAAAGGAAATTTGGCGGTCGTAAAAAGTCTTCTAGACAATAAAGCAAACTTTACTTTAAAAGATCCTAATGGGAAGACAGCCTTAATGATTGCATGTGCCAATGGAAATATTGATGTTGTAAAAATGCTCCTAAATCGAGGTGCAGATATTCATACAGAAGATAAATCTAAATGGACCGCGTTAACTTGGTCTATTGAAAAGAAATACCCAAAAATTGCAAATATTCTTCTTGAACGAGGTGCAGACCCCAATCATAAAGATGATCAAAAAACACCCTTGATTCATTTTGCTGTATTTAATAATGATTATGAATCAGTTAAATTGTTAATTGAATACAACGTTAAATTAAAAGCACGAGATCAATATGGGCTTACTCCTTATGTCTATGCTTTGAAAGAAAAAAATAAAAAAATTGTTGAAATTATCAAAGATAATGGTGGGACTTATTAATGAAAGTCTGTCTAATTCAATCAAACCCAGTAATGGGGGATATCAAAAATAATTTTAATTGGATTAAAAAGCAGATTATTTCAAATGATGCAGATATCTTCATCGCACCCGAGCTAGCCCTGATTGGCTATCCGCCTGATGACTTATTATATGATAAAGAATTTATTAAGAAACAAGAACGAGCCTTTAATGAATTTCAACTACATTTAAAGAATAAACTGTTAATAATTGGTGGAGTTCTTGTAAAAAAGAATAAGATATTTAATTCAGCCTTTATCATTTCTCAAAATAATATAAAACATCAACACAAACAATGCCTGCCTAATTATGGAGTGTTTGATGAAAAAAGATATTTCTCACCAGGTGATCATCAAAAAATAGTTACATATAAAAATAAGAAAATTTTAATCCTTATTTGCGAGGACTTTTGGGATAAAGATTTAGAAAAAAAATACCAAGATAAACAAATTGATTTTTGCGTTGTCATTAATGCATCACCTTTTGAGATTGATAAGCTAAACCTTAGAATAAATAGGGCAAAAAAAATTAATAGAAAAATTAAATCAAATTTAATTTATTTAAATATGGTAGGAGGTCAAGATGATGTAGTCTTTGATGGTGGATCATTTACATTAAATAAAAATAATAATATTTGCACTCAGTTAGATCATTTTAAATGCCAGACAAAATTAGTTAAAGAATTCTCACCAGAAAAAGTACCTCAGTCATTATCAATTGAAGAAAGTGTATTGAATGCCTGTATTTTAGGCACCAAAGATTATATTAAAAAAAATAAAATAAAAAATATTTTCATTGGCTTATCTGGTGGAATTGATTCTGCTCTGGTTGCTTATATTGCATCAAAAGCAATAAATAAAGAAAACATAAATTGCATTATGATGCGGTCAAAATACACTTCTAAAATCAGTATTGATGATGCAAAAAAACTTGCGAAAAATCTTGGAGTAAATTTTATTGATAAAAATTTATCCTCATTGATTAATCAAATCAATCTAAATTTAAAGGACGATTTTAAAAATCTCAAGCAAGATATAACGGAGGAAAATATTCAAGCAAGAAGTCGAGGACTTATTCTTATGGCTTTGGCGAATAAAAAAAATGGGGTCGTATTGTCAACATCTAACAAAAGTGAGTCTGCAGTTGGATACTCAACACTCTACGGAGACATGGTGGGTGCATATGCTCCTATTAAAGATATCCCAAAAACATTAATTTACAAGATAAGTAAATTTATTAATGCAAATGAAAAAATTATTCCTGAAAGAATTATCACTCGTGCTCCATCTGCAGAATTGAAACCAAATCAAACAGATCAAGACTCATTACCAGATTATGAGGAGCTAGATAAAATCATTGAGTTTTTTATTGACGAAGGGCAATCGGTAGATGAGATTATAAGTATGGGCTTTAAGGCACAAACAGTGAAAAAAATTGTAAAATTAATATTAAGGAGTGAGTTTAAAAGAAGGCAAAGCCCCCCTGGACCAAAAATAACAAGTAAGGCATTTGGAAGAGAAAGGCGTTTTCCAATCACTAATAACTTTTTAGGATAAGAATATGAAGAAAATTGATGCAATCATAAAACCATTTAAATTAGATGAAGTTCGTGAAGCTCTAGCCGAAGTCGGTATTGAAGGCTTAACGGTGACTGAAGTTAAAGGTTTTGGAAGACAAAAGGGTCATACCGAACTCTATCGTGGTGCTGAATATGTAATTGACTTCTTACCTAAGATGAAACTTGAGATTGTTGTATCAGATAAAATGGTAGATAAAGTTATTGAAACTATTAAAAACACTTCTCACACTGGAAAAATTGGTGATGGAAAAATTTTCGTATCCCCTGTTGAGAAAGCTATTAGAATTAGAACCAGTGAAACTGATGACGATGCAATTTAACCAAGTAAAGTTTTTACTTTATTAAAATCTTCGATCGTATCTACTCCTATCATTTCTTCACCATGATACCTGATCATTTTAATTGGAATGTCATTAAAAATTGCTCTCATTTGTTCTAGTTTTTCAACTTTTTCAATTTTAGGGCTATCTATCTGACAAAAATCATTAATCTGTTTCACTGTATAAGCATAGATACCAAGATGATGATAAATTAGATCATCAATAAAATTTTTATCATTTAAATTACCAATCATGCTTCTTGAAAAAGTTATTGCCTCATTGTTCATATTCAGAGCTACTTTTACATTATTTTTATTCTTATAATCCTCAAAGCTTTTAAATTTTTGATAAGCGGATACAAATTGGTTGTGATTTGAAATATTTTCAGCAAGCTCATTAATTAATTCAAAATCTACTAGAGGCTCATCCCCTTGAACATTTACTAACACATGATCATCTTCAAGGGATAGAATTTGTGCTGCTTCATTAATCCTGTCTGTTCCTGACTGGTGAGATTCGGCAGTCATAATAGACATAAAACCAAAGTTTTCTGCTATATCCTTAATACTTTGATTATCTGTAGCAATATATGTGTTAGTGGCTTTTGATTTAGACACTTGCTCCGCTGTATGGATAAACAGCGGTTTATTCTTTATTTCTAAAAGAAGTTTATTTTCCAGTCTTGTACTATTTAAACGAGCAGGTATAACAACAGTAAAACTCATTTTATCTTTCTTGCCTCAGATACAAGCATTATGGGAATCCCATTTTTTATAGAATATGCCAAGCCTGCTCCCTTTGATATTAATTCATTATTTTTTTTATCGTAAACAAGTTTTTCTTTAGTCACTGGACATACAATTAATTCAAGTAAATTTTTATCCATTTAAAATTTTTCCAAGTAATTTTTTTTCAAACACTGGGCACATCCTTGGATCAGATTTTAGTACCCAAATATTATTATTTTTAATATTTGTACATTTAACTGAATCTTTTTCAGTAATAAGATAATTAAAGTTATCTTTAAAATCATTATTTGTAAAATAATAATGATCATCATAAATCCGATATTTAAAATCACATAGTTTTTTTAATGAGTTTATCAAACGATACGGATAACCAATACCAATTGATAAATGTAGATTAGGTAACTTATTCAGAGCAATCTTTTCATTTGTCTTTAAATTAGTTACTTTTTGATTAAGAGAAAAGTTAAAAAAGTCTTTTTTAGATTCTAAGCTATTTGATAACACTAAAATATCGTTATCGAGAATTTTCGACAAGGGTTCTCTAAACGGTCCCGCTGGAAGAAGCAAATGATTGGTTACATAACGATCATCATTTATTAATATTTTATAATCAAAAATTAAACTTTTATGCTGAAGGCCGTCATCTGAAATAATTAGATCCGTATCATTGTATTTTTTTATTAATGCATTTCCTGCATCAAATCTCGATTTACTAATAAATACAGGGATGTTTAATTTTTGTTTTAATAACAATGCTTCATCACCGACATCAACAGGGTTCGAATTATCAAAGACTTCAGTTGTATTTTTAAATTTTCCTTTGTAACCACGCGAAATGATTCCAACATTTATATTATTTTTTTTTAATAATTTAGCCAAGTAAATGACAAGCTGAGTTTTGCCTGAGCCGCCAACAATTAAATTTCCTACTACGATCGTCGTGACTGGAAGTTTTTTTTGTTTAAAAATATTAAACTTATAAAGACCGATTCTTAAATAATATATAAAATAATTTATTAATGAAAGAGGAGCAAGTAACCATATTAAATTGGCTTGTTTGTAGTACTGATCGGTAAAAAATTTTTCAATTGACATGATTTTTAAGATAATTCTTTTTTATACAGTTTTGAATAAAACCCTTTTTTTCTTATTAATTCGTCGTGATTCCCAGATTCAATAATTGATCCTTTGTCAAGAACAAAAATCTTGTCAGCATTTTTTACGGTTGATAATCGATGAGCAATAATAATGGATGTTTTGTTTTTCATTAAATGATCTAATGCATCTTGAACAAGTTTTTCAGACTCCAAATCAAGAGCTGAGGTTGCTTCATCAAGAAGCAAGATAGGAGCGTCTTTGATAATTGCTCTGGCAATTGCAATACGCTGCTTTTGCCCGCCAGATAGTTTAACCCCACGATCACCAACCAAATTATCTAACTTTTTAGGAAGCTTTTCTATAAATTCTCTACAGTTTGATTGATCTATGATTTCATTCAATCTTTTATCGGAAATTTTTCTCGTTTGATTTCCATAACATATGTTATTTCGTATGGTGTCGTTAAATAAAATGGTATCCTGAGTTACTAGAGAAAAAAAGCTGCGTAAATTATCAAGTTTTAAATCTTTGATATTCACTTTATCAACTAAAATGTCTCCCTCTCTAAAATCATAAAATCTTGGAAGAAGATTCATCAAGGTTGTTTTTCCTCCACCTGATTTACCAACTAATGCAATTTTCTGTCCTCTCTTTATTTTCAATGATATTTGGTTTAAAACACTTCGAGCATTTTCATCGTATTGAAAAGAAAGGTTTTTGATTTCTATATCGCCTTTAACATTAGGTAAAACTTTTTTTCCTTGGTTTTTTTCATTCCGCTCATTTAAAACATTCATAATACTTTTTGCTGCAGCAATACTAACCTGTAATGATTCATTAATTTCGGTTAGGCTTTTGATCGGCTTAATCATCATTAACAACGCGCCAACAAACGCAGCAAATTCACCAGTGGTAAAATTTGCCAACGCGTAGTAAACAATTACGCCTAAAGCAACTGAGGCGATAATTTCTATTAACATGCTGTTAAACAGAGAGAGTCTTGCCAATCTAATTTGCATATTCATATTTTTTTTGACAATCGCCATAAATCTTTGTAGTTCATAATTTATTGCACCAAAAACTTTTATGACCCTTTGTCCAGTCACAGCCTCTTCCGACGCGGATGTCATGTTCCCCATGGTTTCTTGCACCTCAAAACCAAAAGACCTGAGTCGAGGTGATACTTTCTTTAAATATCTGACAATTACTGGTGCCATTAATAAAAAAACTAAGGTGAGAAACCAATCCAAATAAATCATGTATATGAATAATGCAATGACAGTAAAAGATTCTCTAATCATAGTTATACCTATCCTGGTTATAACTGCTGATAGTTGATCTGCTTCATAAGTTAATTTTGAAACAAGCATTCCTGCGTTGTTGTTATCAAAATATGAAACCGGAAGTTTGAGGTATTTTTTGAAAGTATCAATCCTGAGATCAGCAACCACACCCCTTGAGGTTTTCCTCATGTGATAGCCAGAGATAAATGAAGAACAAGCCCTGATTAGCATAAGCACCATCAGTGAAATGGGCAACATTATTTTTATGATCGAATTTTCAGTATCAAAACCGTTATCAGTAATCTCTTTAAGCAGTGCTAGAAAACCTGTATTGGTTAATGAAAATATCAGCATAAAAACGATGCTCAATAATAAAGAAAATTTATAATTGAGCGCATACATTAAAAGTTGTTGATATATTTCTTTGAATTCTGAAAACTTTAGAGGATGTTTTTTTAACTCTGGCATCGAGAGGTTTAATTAACCTTTGTGGCAAAAGTAACTTTATTAAGACCAGACAGTCTGGCTGCCTCCATAACATTTATCACAGATTGGTGGTTGGACATCGCATCAGCATTAATAATAACTGTTGGTAAATCGTTATTAAATTTTGATTTTAAGTTTTTTAACTCCTCTAGGATACCAGCAATGGTATTGTCCGTGATTTGTACATCGTTAATAAAGTACTGATTATCACTGGTAATTACAATATCCACTTTATCAAGATCCTTATCTTGAGGTATTGCCTCAGCAGTTGGAAGATTGATTTTTAATTCACTAAATTTAGAGAACGTTGTGCTCACCACAAGAAAAATAATGATCACCAGTAAAACATCAATAAGAGGGATAAAGTTTATCTCTAACTCATCTTCTTGACTGCCTCTTCTGAAATTCATTAGTTATTTTCCTTTATGATGAATGATTTCAACTAAGGTAATGGCCTGTTGTTCCATCTCAACTATAAGTGATTCAACTTTATTTTTAAAAAATCTGTACATAATCATGGCTGGAACAGCCACAACAATTCCGCCGGCTGTATTGTATAACGCTATTGAAATACCTCTAGCAAAGACAGTTACATCGGCACCGCTGCTAGTGAATGAGCTAAATAATTCAACCATACCAATGATGGTCCCGAAAAGGCCAAGCAATGGAGCAACCGTTGCGATAGTTCCTAAAGTGGATAAGTATTTTTCTAATTTATGGAAAACTGCCCTTCCAGTTTCTTCGATTGATTCTTTTATCAATCCAGGAGAGCTAGAGATATGATCAAGCGCGGTAGCAAATATTTCACCTAAGTATGAGTGCTCTCTCAATAAGTCAATGGATTTTTTATTGACGCCTTTTTGGTCAATTAATGCCCTGACTTCATTCAATAAATTTTTTGGTGCAATTATTTCTGACCTTAAGGCCCACAATCTTTCAATGATAATTGCTAGAGCAAGAATTGAAGCAAAAATTAAAGGCCAAATTGGCCACCCAGCACCTTGAATAATATCCCACACTCTACAACTCCTTAATTAAGCATTAATGATTCAAAAAGAATATTAACATTTTTTCAATTTTCCATCGACAAACTCAAGTTTGTTTTTAAATTTTTTTAGCACAGATAAGTCATGCGTCACCATTATCAATGAGATCGATTTTTCTTTAGCTAGCTTAATAAGCAAATCAATAACTATTCTAGAATTTTTTTTATCCAAATTTCCAGTAGGTTCATCTGCAAATATAATTTTTGGATCGTGAACAACAGCTCTACACACTGCAACTCTCTGCCTTTCTCCACCAGATAATTGATTCGGAAAATGATGCAATCTCTCGTTAAGCCCTACCTGATGAATTAGATTTTTTGCTTTTTTTGTAGCTTTATCATCATCGTACCCATTTAACAATAAAGGTAACTTTACATTCTCTAGAACATTAAAATCATTCAATAGATGATGAAACTGATATATAAATCCAAATTCTTTTCTTCTAAAAGTGGACACCTGAGAAGAACTTAAGGAACTTAAACTCTTTCCAAGTACAGCAACATCTCCCTGATCGAATGTATCCAGCCCGGCAATGATTTGCATAAAAGTTGTTTTCCCTGACCCAGACACACCGGTTATGACTGAAGAATCATTGATTTCAATTGATAATCGATCAAACAGAGGCTTTTCCAAAGATGGAAATCTTTTTGTTAAATTTTTAATTTCAACTACATTACTCATTTTTTAAAATTTCACCAGGATTTAATTTTGCTGCCATTTGACTGGGGTAAATGGTAGCAAACAGAGACAAGATAATTGATACCAATATTACAAAAACTATATCCATTGGAATAATTAATGAAGGAAGTTCGTTGATGTAATAAATATCTTTTGATAAAAATTGAATATTAAACAGACCTTCAATAAACGGGACGATGATATTAATATTGGACGCAATTACAACTCCAAAAAACAAGCCTAACAAAGATCCTATAAACCCAATAATGAATCCTTGAAAGATAAAAATTCTTATAATTTGAAATTTTGAAAATCCAATAGTCATCAATATTGCTATATCTTTTTTTCTATCCTGCACGCTCATTGCTAATGATGCCACTAAGTTGAATGCAGCAACGGCTATAATTAAAGTTAAAATTATGGCCATTACTCTCTTTTCCATTTGAACCGCACTAAAAAAATTTTTATTTTTATTTGTCCAATTATTAATAAATGAATTGATATTCAGTTCGATTAGAATTTTTTTTATATCAGACTCAACATTTAATGTTTCATTAGAGTCTGTTAATTGAATTTGCATTGCAGAGAATTTTGTTTTTTGATTTTTAAAGAAAATTTTCTGAGCATCTTGATAATCAATTAGAGCTAAACTGCTATCAAACTCATAAATACCCGCATCAAAAATACCAACAATATTAAATTTTTTTATTGTTGGATAATTTCCGATTGGACTAAAATTGAGCTTAGGAATCAATAATGAAACATCGTCACCAATATCAACACCTAACAATCGTGCAAGATCAACACCAATAATTATCTCAAATGGCTTGCTTGAGAATTTTTTAGAGCCTTTGACAACCTTATTTAAAAGTTGGTTAACATTATTTTCATATTGAGGATCTATCCCTTTAACCAAGACCCCTCTATTTACAGATCTATTTGATAAAAGACCTTCTCCTGAAACATATGGTGAGACTGCTTTTACATGTTTCAAATCAGTAATTTTTTTTATTAATTGATTAATTTCATTTTGATCATCCAGGCCACCAGTAATTTCAATGTGAGATGTGGCATCAAGGATTCTTTTCTTTAACTCAAAATGAAATCCATTCATAACTGACATCACAACAATTAATGCCATTACACCAATAGATATTCCTAAAATACTTGAGAAGCCAATAAAAGATAAAAAACGATTTTTACTACCATTGATTAAAATTTTTCTGGATACCCAAAAATCTAAAAAAAAAGATTTCATTTGAAAAAAATCATTTGTTAAATGATGATGAGTTGATCTGTTAGAATTATGGCATGTTTACAGGGATTATTAAAACAATTGGTAAGATCATTAGTATCAAAGATATTGATACTGACATACAATTGACGATTGAATACGATGGAAAATTTAATATCGAGCTTGGTGATAGCATTTGTGTCAATGGGGCATGTCTGACCGTAACACATTTTACTAACAATACCCTTGATTTTTACTTGTCCCAAGAGACACTTTCAAAAGTAGTTCCTTTTTATTTGCATCAAGAAGTTAACTTAGAAGAGTCATTAAAAATTGGAGATAAAGTCGGTGGCCATTTTGTTTTTGGTCATATTGATTCAAAAGCTATCTTAAAAGATATAAAAAAAGAATCTGATTCGCAAATTTGGGTTATGGAGATTCCAAGCGAATTTCAAAAATTTATAGCTGTTAAAGGGTCTGTGGCGATAAACGGAGTTAGCCTAACGGTTAACAAAGTTGATAAAAAGAATTTCTTCCTCAATCTTATTCCACATACAATAGAGCACACAACATTTAAGAATAATAAAATAAATGATCAATTAAATTTTGAAATTGATATGCTTGCTCGCTATGCATTAAATGGATAATTCATGTTAGATAATATTGATTCAATAATTGAAGACCTTAAGTTGGGAAAAATGGTAGTCCTGGTTGATGATGAAGATCGGGAAAATGAAGGAGATCTGTTTATTCCAGCTGATAATGTGTCACCTGAAATTATCAACTTTATGGCCAAATTTGGTAGAGGATTAATTTGTCTAACACTCACTGAAGATAAAGCACGCCAGTTAAATCTGCCCTTAATGGTGCAAGAGAATGAAGCAAAACTAGGAACTAATTTTACTGTTTCCATAGAGGCTGCTGATGGAGTAACGACTGGAATTTCAGCTAGCGATCGATCTACTACAGTCAAAGCTGCGATTCACCCAAGTGCAACAAAAAATAGTATTGTTCGGCCTGGACATATCTTTCCATTAATATCACATTCAGGTGGTGTTCTATATCGAGCAGGTCATACAGAAGCTGGTTGTGATTTATCGCAAATCGCTGGATTTCAACCTTATGGGGTAATTTGTGAGATTCTCAATGATGACGGATCGATGGCTCGTCTCGATGATCTAAAAGATTTTGCAAAAAAACATCATTTAAAAATTGGCTCCATTGCTGACCTCATTGAGTATAGAAGAAAAAAAGAAAAACTTATTTTAAGAACTGAAGAGGATGTTGTTTCAACAACATTTGGAGAGTTTAAACTTATTACTTATAAGGATAAAATTTCTAACAGTATTCATTTGGCTTTTGTTAAAGGAGAAATTGATCCCAATGATGACGTGATGGTTAGAGTGCATGAGCCATTAACTATTCTCGACTTTATTGTAAAAAATGATAAACATTCATGGACGCCCAATGAAGCTTTTAAAAAAATTTCTAAAGAAAAAAATGGGGTTATGTTATTTCTAAATTATGGCTCCTCAGCAAATCTAAAGAAAATTGGTGATCTAGATCAGCAGCCAAAAAATAAAGAAAATGATTTGAGAAATTATGGAATTGGCTCTCAAATACTGGTTGATCTTGGTATAAAAAATATGAAATTATTGGCATCACCCAGGAAAATGCCTAGCATGATGGGTTTTGGTTTAGAAGTAAAAGAATTTATAGAAAAATAAAATTATGTTATTATTCAATGCGTTGAAGAACACATACAAAAAATTTAAATTCAACTTTGGTTTTTTTAAACCCTTCCCCACCCTTTTTTTTAAATCATGACGAAATTAAATAATTATGATCTTAAAGAAATAAATAAAAAAAAAGGATCGGTACTTGCATTTGATTTAGGCATAAAAAAAACTGGTGTAGCAGTCGGTAATAACGTCCTTAAAACCTCAAGAAACCTAGTTACTTTTTACTCAAAAAATAAAAACCAGCGCATAGAAAAAATTAAACAGCTTGTTAACGAATGGCAGCCAATATATTTAGTCTTAGGACTCCCATCAAACCGAGATTCAAGTGCCAATGAAACGACAAAGTTTTGTTTAAACACTGCAAAAGAAATCGAAAAAAACATAAACCTGCCCATTTTCTTTGTAAATGAAAATTACAGCTCAACATCTGCTGAGGAGTTAATAAAAGACCTGAGTAATAAAAAACAAAAAAACAATACCTCTTTTGTTGATCAAATAGCTGCAGACATAATATTGCAATCGCACTTCAATGAAGTTGATAAACAAATAAGGCCTTTAAATGCATAACATTCAATTAAAAAATGGACAACTTCAACACTTGTTGTGTATTGAAGGACTATCAAGAAAAATTATTGAAGACATTTTCGCACGAGCTGATTCATTTTTAGATCTTGAAAATAACAATGTCAAAAAAACTGATTTATTAAACGGGCAAACAATTTGTAATCTATTTTTTGAAAATAGCACTAGAACCAGAACCACTTTTGAAATTGCAGCAAAAAAACTTTCAGCAGATGTTATTAACCTTAATGTAAGTACCTCATCACAATCTAAAGGTGAGTCTATTCTTGATACGATAAATAATTTAATAGCAATGCATGCTGACATGTTTGTGATTAGGCATAACAAGTCGGGTGCTGCTCATTTCATAGCAAACCATATTAATAAAAACATTAAAGTTGTTAATGCGGGTGATGGTTATCACTCACACCCAACCCAAGGATTATTGGATGCATTTACAATTAGACACTATAAAAAAGACTTTAAAAAATTAAAAATTGCTATTGTCGGGGACATTAAGCATTCCAGGGTTGCTCGTTCCGAAATTAATGCGCTGAGTATTCTTGGTGTACCAGAAATAAGAGTGATAGCTCCGCAAACTTTGATGCCTTATGGTGTTAAAGATCTTGGAGTAATTCCTTTTGATAATCTTGATCATGGAGTTAAGGATGTAGACGTGATCATGATGCTTAGGTTACAAAAAGAGAGGATGGATAATGCTTTAATTCCAAGCCAAGAAGAATATTTCAAAACATATGGTTTAACATCAAAAAGAGTCGAGTTAGCTAATCCTGATTGTATTATTATGCACCCAGGCCCAATGAATCGAGGGGTTGAAATTGAATCCTCAGTTGCAGACTCCAATAAGGCAGTGATCCTTCCTCAAGTCAGTTTTGGAATTGCAATTCGAATGGCAGTTATGTCTTTATTGATGGAGAAAAAATGAAATACCTCATCAAAAATATTAATGTTTTTGATTCTAATAGTGAAATACAAAAAAATCAGAATATTTATATCAATAAAGGTAAGATTGAAAACCTCTCGCACAACGAAAATAACATTAACAAGAAATGTCAAATTATCGATGGCACGGATAAATTATTAGTTCCGGTAATAACAGATCTGTATTCAAATCTTAAAACTCCCGGTGAGGAGCATAGGTCAATATTAGATCAAGAGATATCTGCTGCAATTGCAGGGGGAATTACTAATGTTTGTTGTCAACCAGCTACCGATCCAGTTCTTGATGAGCCAAGTCTAATAAAGGATCTTATATCTAAAGCAAATAAAATCTATCCAATCAATATAAAACCATTTGCAGCAATAACAAAAAATTTAGCTGGAGAGCAGCTGTCGGAAATGAAAGAGTTATTTGACGCTGGAGCTATCGGGTTTTCACAAGCCGAGCAACCAATTATAGATACCAAAGTTCTATTGAGGGCTTTTGAATATGCCAAAACCTTTGGATTTACTCTCTTCTTGCGCCCAACTGAAAATTACTTATCAAAAAATACTTTTGTAAATGAAAGTTCAATTGCGACAAGGCTTGGTTTGAAAGGATCAAATCGAAATTCAGAAATTATTGAAATTTTAAAATATCTAGCCTTATCAAAAGACATTGGTACAAAAATTCATTTATCCAAAATTTCCTGTAAAGAGTCGCTTGAGATTATTGAAAAAGCAAAAAATGAGAATATTAATGTAACCTGTGATGTTTCTATTAATCAGCTTTTATTCAGTGAGCAGGATATTGATGGATATGACACTAATTATCATCTCGCCCCCCCATTAAGATCAAAAAATGACCAAAAGGAGATTTTTAATAGTATTCAAAATGATATTATTGATGCTATTTCATCAGATCACTGCCCAGTTGATCTAGATAAAAAAATGCTACCTTTCGAAGAATCAGAGCCTGGTGCATCATCCTTTGAGACGTTTTTACCATTGATATTTAAAATTGCACAGGATCATCAAATTAACATTACGAAGCTACTTTCAAAAATTAGTTTGGAGCCGAATAAAATTTTAAACAATAAAAAATATGATCATAATAAATGTTCCAAAATAGATTTTTGTTTATATGACGAATCTTTAAGCTGGATTCCATCACAAAGTTCAATTAAAACGTCTGGAAAAAATATTCCATTTGAATATGAACTTCAAGGAAGAGTCAGCCATACATTTGTGGATGGAGAAAAAATCTATGAACTTTAGTTTCTAATTACAAAGTACTTGCATCATTAAATAGAAGCAATATAATTACCATTTAATCTTTAATGTTATTTATAGGGAGCAATAGAGATATGTTAGAAAAATTAATTAATGCATTATTAGGTAAAGATACAAAATCAGAACCAAAGAAACCAGCAGCTAAGAAACCAGCAGCTAAGAAACCAGCAGCTAAGAAACCAGCAGCTAAGAAACCAGCAGCTAAGAAACCAGCAGCTAAGAAACCAGCAGCTAAGAAACCAGCAGCTAAGAAACCAGCAGCTAAGAAACCAGCAGCTAAGAAACCAGCAGCTAAGAAACCAGCAGCTAAGAAATAATCAAATTAAACATATCTCTATTAAAAACCAAGCATTTGCTTGGTTTTTTTTTATAATTACGTATGGATATTAAAAACTATAGCCGCATACGAGAAGAAATACAGATTTTTGAAGAAAATCATAATAGAAAAATCAGTTTAATTGCTGTAAGCAAAAAACAATCGATTGAAAAAATTAACAATTTAATCGATTATGGTCACTTAGATTTTGGAGAAAATTATGTACAAGAGGGAGTGGATAAAATTAAAACTATTTCAAACCCTTCTCTCATTTGGCACTTTATTGGCCCGATACAAAGCAATAAAACAAAGCAAATAACAGAACATTTTAATTGGGTTCACAGCATCGATCGGTTAAAAATATATGAAAGAATAAAAAATGAGGCGAATAGTTTAAGGAAAAAAATCAACTTTTTAATCCAAATTAATATTAGTAAAGAAAATACAAAAAGTGGTATCAATATCAATGATCTTGATGAAATTTTAGATGGTATTGATCCAAGCGATGATTACTTACGTTTCAGAGGAATTATGGCTATTCCAAGCAATACCTCAAATATAAACCTCTTAGAAAAAGAATTTTCGCTTTTAAATAAAGCTTATATTTCTTTGAAAGAACGTTTTCATACCGTTGACACATTATCCATGGGAATGTCTAATGATTATCATTTGGCAATGGATCATGGCTCAACAATGATAAGAGTTGGATCTAAAATTTTCGGAGAACGTATATGACAAAAATAACATTTGTTGGGTGTGGAAATATGGCGCAAGCTATGATTTCTGGTCTTCGTGCGTCAAAACAAAAATTTCATATATACGTGATAGAAAAAAACAAAGAATTAAAAAATAAGATTCAACAAGAACTTAAAGTTGAAATTATTGATAATCTAGATCATCTTCAAACCGACATTGTTATATTATCTGTTAAGCCTAAAGATATATGTGTAGCGTGTAAAAACCTTAATGTAAATGAATCCGTTGTAATTAGTATCGCTGCAGGTATAGGACTAGACACAATAAAGAACCACCTTAACGGACATCAAAAGCTAGTAAGGGTTATGCCCAATTTAAATGCATTTGAGGGCAAAAGTATTAACGCTATCTACTTTGATGCGCTCATTGAACCTGAGGATAGAAAAATTATAGACAGCATATTTTCTAGCATTGGTCATAATATTGTTTTTGATGATGAATCAATGATCGATCAATCGACTGCTGTCTCAGGAAGTGGTCCGGCATATGTTTTTTACTTAATGCAATCATTTATTGAAGCAGCGAATAAGATTGGCCTTCCATTAGAAGAATCCAAGAAGCTGGTTTATGAAACATTCGCAGGCGCATGTGCTACTGCTAAAAAAAATCTTGATGATCTAGATATGTTAATAGAAAACGTTTCATCTAAAGGTGGTACAACAGAGGCTGCAATAAAAACATTCGATGAAAGAAATTTAAAAGAAGTTTTTAATCAGGCGGTAAAAAATGCATACAACAGAGCGCTTGAAATAAATCAAGAAAATAAAAAAATTAATCAATGAAAAAAAAGAACATTATTGTTGGTTTATCTGGAGGGGTTGATTCTGCAGCTACTGCCCATATTCTAAAACAACAGGGACACAATGTACGCGGTTTGTTTATGAAAAACTGGGAAGCGGATGATGACGATGAGTATTGTTCTAGTAAGCAAGACTTAATTGATGCCATAAGTGTTGCTGAGAAAATTGGTATCGACATTGAGGTTGTTAATTTTGCAAAAGAATATAAAGAAAAGGTATTTAATCTTTTTATAGATGGTTTAAAAAAGGGCTTTACTCCAAACCCTGATATTCTGTGTAACTCAGAAATTAAGTTCGAGGCTTTTTTAAATCATGCAATGCAACTGGGTGCTGATTATATTGCAACTGGGCATTATGCTGATGTTGTTGAAAAAGATGGTTTATTTTATCTTTTGAAAGGAAAGGACTCGACAAAAGATCAAAGTTACTTTTTACATAAACTTAACCAACAACAGTTATCCAAGTCAATTTTTCCTTTAGGAAAAATATTAAAATCAGATGTTAGAAAAATTGCTAAAGATAATAATTTACACAACCATGACAGAAAAGACTCAACAGGGATTTGTTTTATCGGAGAAAGGCCCTTTGCGGAATTTTTAAATCAATTTATACCAAAAAATCCAGGCGACATTGTCACAGTTGATGGGAAAAACATTGGCAAGCATAACGGTCTTACTTTTTACACTGTTGGTCAAAGACAAGGTTTAGGAATTGGCGGAACATCCTCTGGAAGTGGGGAGCCGTGGTTTGTTGCCAAAAAAGATATGAAAAAAAATCAGTTAATTGTTGCTCAAGGAAAAAATCACCCAGCCTTATATCACGATGCAATAGAAGCTGAAGAAATTCACACCATCTCGAATTCGTTTCCAATACAAAGGGTCATTGGTGCAAAAATTAGATACAGGCAGCCTGATGCCGCATGTCAAATCAATGAAATTAATTCAGATGGATTGGTTTCCTTTTTTGGTCAAAAACAATGGGCCGTAACTCCAGGTCAATATATTGTTTTCTATGACAGCAATATTTGTCTTGGTGGCGCTGTGATTAAATCTGGATTCAATAGTTTTCAATAATTTTCATGAATATTTCTTTTAAAAGATTACTGGAAAATGAAATTAATCGTAATATTCTCATTGCTTTGAAAGAGGATATTGGCAAAGGTGACCTCACTTCCAGCTTTATTGAAAAAAATTCGTTAAGTGCAGCTAAAATTTTTTGTAATGAAAATGCCATTTTTTGCGGGAAAGTATGGCTTGATAAAATTATTAAAAAACAAAAAAGTTTAAAAATAAAATGGCAGGTGAAGGATGGTGACTTTATTCAAAAAGGTCATTGCATTTGTGAAATAAATGGATCTACTCGAGAAATTTTATCCATTGAAAGAGTGTGTCTTAATTTTATTCAAACTCTTTCTGGCACAGCAACGCTGACCAATCAATTTGTAAATATCATTAAAAAGACTGAATCACAAATTTACGACACCCGAAAAACTATACCTGGGATAAGATTTTCACAAAAATATGCAGTAAAAGTTGGAGGTGGTAGAAATCAGAGACTGGGGCTTTTTGATATGGCTCTTTTTAAAGAAAATCATTTTTCAGCAAATGGCACTTTTGAAACATTGCTAAACAAAATTAAAGCAAAAAATCTCACAAACTCAATTCAAATTGAGGTTGAAAACTTAAATCAACTAAAAATTGCCCTTAAATACTCTGTAAAAAATATACTTTTGGACAATTTTTCTAATTCACAGATTAAAAAAGCTATTGATATGGTAAACAAAAATACTATTCTTGAAGTTTCTGGAAATGTGACTCAAAAATCCGTACTAAAAATTGCTAAATTAGGTAAATTAAGAATATCAATTGGGTCTTTGACAAAAAACATTCAAGCCATTGATTTTTCAATGTTAATTGAAGACAAAAAGTCACGTTCTACTTGACCAAACCTATGTAAATAGGTTATTTTAGCGGTTTGGTTTAAAAACATAACATGAGCGCAAGAAAGTTTACCGGAGCTGAAATTGTTATTCACTCCTTGCATAAAGAAAACACAGAATTTGTCTTTGGTTATCCAGGTGGTGCAGTTTTAAATATCTATGACGCCATTTTCCAATTAAAAAAATTCAAACACGTACTAGTTCGTCATGAGCAAGCCGCTGTGCATGCAGCTGATGCTTACTCCAGATCTACTGGAAAGGTAGGTGTAGCCCTTGTAACATCTGGTCCAGGTGCCACCAATGCTGTAACAGGTATTGCTACAGCCCACATGGATTCAATTCCTATGGTGATCATTTCAGGTCAGGTTCCAACTCATGCGATTGGTCAAGATGCTTTTCAAGAATGTGACACGGTTGGAATTACAAGACCCTGTGTCAAACACAATTTTTTAGTTAAAAAAATTGAAGACATTGCGCCAACAATTAAAAAAGCTTTTCACATCGCCAAATCCGGAAGGCCTGGTCCGGTTGTGGTTGATATTCCTAAAGACATCACCGCTGAAGAATCCGTCTTTGAGTATCCATCTGAAATTGAATTAAGATCATATCACCCAGTTGAAAAAGGCCATCAGGGTCAAATTACTAAAGCACTCGAATTATTGATTTCATCAAAAAAACCAATGGTTTACACTGGCGGAGGAGTGGTTTTAGGAGATGCTTCTGAAGAATTAACCAAGCTTGTTAAAAAGTTAGGATTTCCAGTTACAAGTACTTTAATGGGCTTGGGTGGGTTTCCTGCCAATGAAAACCAATTCTTGGGCATGCTTGGTATGCATGGAACCTATGAAGCGAACATGGCCATGCAAGATTGTGATGTATTAATTGCCATTGGTTCAAGATTTGATGATCGAGTTATTGGAAACCCAGACCATTTTTTATCAAAACCGAGAAAAATTATTCACATTGATATCGATCCAGCATCAATATCCAAAAGAGTAAAGATTGATGTTCCAATCGTTGGAAATGTCAAAAGCGTTCTTGAGGATATGAACGAAATTTATTCAACATTAGAAAAAAACCATGATAAAAAGATCCAATCTGATTGGATGAAAACGATTTATGAATGGAAAGCTAAAAAATCACTCTCTTACAAAAACAGTGACGAAGTTATTAAACCTCAGTATGTAGTGGAAGAACTACATAAGGTTACCAATGGTGATGCATTCATTACATCAGATGTAGGTCAACACCAAATGTGGGCTGCTCAATACTATCCTTTCAACAAACCTCGTAGATGGCTTAATTCAGGTGGTCTAGGAACAATGGGGGTTGGGCTTCCCTACGCCATGGGAGCACAATTGGCCCACCCTGAAGCTCAAGTTGCATGTATAACGGGTGAAGCATCAATTCAAATGTGCATTCAAGAACTATCTACCTGCAAACAGTTTCATTTGCCAGTAAAAATTATTAATCTGAATAACAGATATATGGGTATGGTCAGACAATGGCAGGAATTTTTCTATGGAAATCGTTATGCAGAGTCATACATGGACGCCCTTCCTGATTTTGTAAAACTAGCTGAATCATATGGGCACATAGGTTTACAAATCGAAAAGCCTTCAGAAGTTACTGATGCTCTGAAAGAAGCTTTTTCTGAAAAAAATAAAGAGCGTTTGGTTTTTCTAGATTTCCTTACTGACCAGACTGAAAATGTTTACCCGATGGTGCCAAATGGCAAGGGATTGTCTCAGATGATCCTATCTGAGGACTTATAATGCGACATATCATTTCTTTACTTATGGAAAACGAAGCTGGTGCACTATCCAGAGTTTCCGGACTTTTCTCAGCTAGGGGCTATAATATTGAGTCTTTAACGGTTGCTCCCACTGAAGATTCATCTTTATCAAGAATGACTATTGTCACCTCGGGTTCCGATGAAATTATCGAACAAATAATTAAACAACTGAATAAATTAATTGATGTTGTCAAAGTTTTAGATTTAAATGACGGAAAACATATTGAAAGAGAATTAATGCTTGTAAAGGTCAAAGCAAGTCACCAATACCGTGAAGAAATGAAAAGAATTAGTGATATTTTCAGAGGGAGGATTATCGATGTCTCTGATAATACATTTACAATCGAAATTACTGGATCATCTACTAAATTAGATGCTTATCTTGACAGTTTAGACAAATCAGCAATTGTTGAAACTGTTAGAACTGGAGCATCGGGAATTGGTAGAGGTGATAGAATACTGAAAATTTAATTTAGGATAAGAAAATGAAAGTTTATTACGATCAAGATGCTGATTTAAACATCATAAAAAATTTCAATGTAACTATTGTCGGTTATGGCTCACAAGGCCATGCTCATGCTGCCAATCTTAAAGACTCAGGTGTTAACGTCACAATTGGTCTTAGAAAAGATGGATCGTCATGGGCTAAAGCTGAAAATGCCGGTCATGCAGTAAAAGAAGTTGCAGATTCTGTTAAAGATGCTGATATCGTAATGCTCCTTATTCCTGATGAAACTATGGCAACTATCTATAAGGAACAAATTGAACCAAATTTAAAACCTAATGCAACACTGGCTTTTGCACACGGTTTTAATGTGCACTATAAATTTATTGCACCTAAAGATGATGTTGATGTAATCATGATTGCTCCAAAAGGTCCTGGACACACAGTAAGATCAGAATTTCTTAAAGGTGGAGGTGTTCCTACACTGATTGCTGTTTATCAAGATAAATCTGGACAGGCTAAAGATACGGCACTTTCTTACGCTATGGCTAATGGAGGAACTAAAGGTGGTGTGATTGAAACAGACTTTAGGGAAGAAACTGAAACCGATTTATTTGGTGAACAAGCAGTTCTTTGTGGTGGAGCAGTTGAACTTGTTAAAGCTGGTTTCGAAACCTTAACAGAAGCCGGTTATGCTCCTGAGATGGCCTACTTTGAGTGCTTACATGAATTGAAGTTAATCGTTGATTTAATGTACGAGGGTGGAATTGCCAACATGAATTATTCAATTTCTAATAATGCAGAATTTGGAGAATATGTTACTGGTAAAGAAGTTATTAATGCTGAATCTAAAAAAGCAATGAAAAAAGCATTAGAAAATATTCAAAATGGTACTTATGCCAAACGTTTCATTGATGAAGGTAATGATGGCTACCCTGAAATGACAATCCATAGAAAAGAAAACAGTGATCATCAAATTGAAAAAGTTGGATCCCAATTGAGATCAATGATGCCTTGGATAGCGAAAAATAAATTAGTTGATCAATCTAAAAACTAATGAACAAAAATTATCCCATTCTTGCTCGTGAGGGCTGGCCGTTTGTTGCCCTCACAATTTTTTTATTTTTAATTTCAATTTATTTTGTTAATTCAATAGCTATTTGTTTTACGGGAATAATTTGTTTATTCGTAATTCAATTTTTTAGAGATCCCCAAAGAAAAATTGTTGCAAAATCAAACGAAGTTGTATCTGCAGCAGATGGGAGAGTGATTGCTATTGAAAAAACAAATAATCCCTATAATAAAAGAGAAGCGATAAAGGTTAGCGTGTTCATGAATATTTTTAATGTGCATTCGAATAAGGCTCCAATTTCAGGAAAAGTAATCAGTAAAATTTACAAACCTGGAAAATTTCTTAACGCTGCTCTTGATAAAGCATCAAGTGAAAATGAGCATTGTGCCATTACTATCAAAACATCCAAGAATCAAGTTATTACCTCCGTTCAAATAGCTGGTTTAATTGCTCGAAGAATTTTATGTTATGCAAATAAAGGATCAGAATTAAAACAAGGCGATCGATATGGTTTTATTCGTTTTGGGTCAAGAGTAGATCACTACATCCCAATAAACTCTAAAGTGAAAGTAAAGTTGGGACAAAAAGTAAAAAATTCTGTGGATGTTCTTGCAGAAATTTAATTTTTAGCTTCAACAAATTGCCACAATTCATTTAAAGCAGCCGAATATACCTCTTTTTTAAAATCTACTACGTCCTGAAGGGGATGCCAGAAATTTTCCCATTTCCAATCATCAAATTCAGGTGAGTCATGCAGGTTCAAATTAATTAAATCGTCAGAGCCAATAAATTTGAGTAAAAACCAAATTTGTTTTTGTCCTTTATACCTTCCCTGCCAATAGGTTTTTATAAACTTCTCTGGAACATCATATTTTAACCAATCAGCGGATCTTCCCAGTATCTCAAAACTATTTTTTTTCAGGCCAACTTCCTCATATACCTCTCGATACATGGCCTGCTCTGGAGTCTCACCTTTCTGAATACCCCCTTGAGGAAATTGCCAATTATCTTCATCAACCCTCTTGGCCCACAGAATTTTATTATCTTTATTGATAATTACTGAAGCCACATTAGGCCTATATCCATCGTCATCAATCATTGTTAAACTTTTATTTTAAATTTAAATTTTATTATCTAATTTTTTCATACTAACCGACATTGATAAATAATTTTTTGAAACTTTTTATTGTTTTGATATCGCTTGTTATCTTTCAAGGCTGTCAAAAACAATCCTTTGCCATTATTACTAACCAAGGTGAGGATACGGTATCCATTGTTGATTTACAAAAATTAAATGTCATAAAAACAATACATACAAAGCCTGGACCGTTAGCAGTTGAGATTCTTAAAAATAACTTAGCAATAATCTCTAACACAAAAAATGAATCCTTGGAGTTAATAGATCTAGATAGCCTAAAGATTATTGATAATATAAATTTAGGTTTTACGCCATTAGGAATTGTTTTTATTGAAGATAAAGATTTACTTTACATATCCTCATGGTATGAAAATAAGTTGTATTACTATGATACCAATTCATGGGAACGAGTCGGTGTAATCCCAGTTGGTTTAACCCCATCAGGAATCACCTATGACAAAAAAAGAGACCTGATTATCGTATCTAATCGGGATGAGAATTTGTTAACAATTATTCATGACAACAAAGTTGTTCAAACTGTTGAGGTTGGTGACCACCCCTTTGGAATTTTCTTATCCGATGACTCTATATTCTCTGTTAATGTTTACTCCAACGATGTTTCAAAAATAGACTTAAACACTTTTGATTCATTTAAATTTAATGTTGGGGATCACCCCTATAACATAATATCTTTTGATCAATATCTATTTGTAACAAACACTCAAGATGACTCGGTCAGTGTAATAAATAAAGCTGACTTTTCAATACAAAAAACACTCAGAACTGGAGAGGTTCCTGAAAATCTTGGCATTGATTATTTAAACAATCAATTAATTGTTACAAATTGGGGGTCAAATTCCATCAGCGTATTTGATTTAGATAGTCTAGAAATCATAAAGAATATCCCTACCGGGAGAGAAAGTCGCTCTTTTGGAAATTTTATTTGGACAAAATAATTAAAAGTAATCTGTAATATAGTAATATGGTGTTTGTTTTCAAAAATGTTAAGGATTATCAATGAAGAAAATAGTATTACTTATCACATCACTTTTATTCGCATTCACTATCTTTGCTCATGGACCAACCCCTCAAAAAGTGCAGAAATCTGTAAAAATTGCTGCAAGCCCAGATAAAGTTTGGGAAGTGGTGAAAGATTTTGATAACGCAAATAAATGGCTCCCTTTTGTATCCGATATCAAAGTCGAAGTTAAAGGTGAAGATAAATTTAGAACTTTAACTTTAAAAGAAGGTGGTAAAGTCTTAGAAAGATTGAAAGGCATCGATGATGACTTAATGAAGATTAAGTTTGAAATTGTAGAAGGTGATGTGCCAGTTGCTGATTGTAATATATATATTACTGTTGCAAAAGGAGGAAATGATAATGAGTCTGAGGTACAGTGGACTGCAAGATTCTACAGGGTTTATAAACTAAATCCTCCTATCCCAGAAGGTCAAGATGATGAATCTGCTTTAAATGCAATGAATGCAGTAGTGGATGCAGCTTTACCTGAATTGAAAAAATTTATTGAATCAAAATAAAGCTACTTAGTATTGCTTCATATAAATTCTGGTTCTGCGTCTTATAAAGTACTTATTTGGTTACATGGGTTAGGCGCAGATTCTAATGATTTCGCTCCTTTCTTTTCTAATCCCTTATTTAAGGAATATGAAATCATTCTCCCAAACGCACCATATCGAAAAATAACGCTTAACCAAAATTTTGAAATGCGTGCATGGTTTAATATGAAAAGCCTAAACCTGGATGATTTGAACGAAGAAGACTTTATTGAATCATCAAAAGCGTTAGACTTAATCATAGAGGATAAATTAAAAACCAATCCATCATCTAAAATATATATTGGTGGTTTTTCACAAGGTGCCGCATTGTCAATTTTTTACGGTCTAAAAACGATTCATAAAATTTATGGCGTGGTTTCCTTTTCTGGCTTTGTCCCAAAATTTAATTATCAAAATACAATGATTACAAAACCAATACTTAAAATTCATGGCATCTATGACGATATTATCAATTTTCAAACATCTGAAAATACTTTTGATTTGTTAAATTTCTCCAATTTAGTATCCAAGAGTTACAATATGGGGCATGAGGTTATTGAAGACCAAGTCGTTGACCTTCTATCTTTCTTAAAGGAAACATGATGTCTGAAAAAAATAAAGGTTTTGATGAAATTCTAGAGGAGCTTGAGTCCATAGTAGAATCCATGGATGACGGTAGCTTAAAACTTGAAGAAACGATTGAGTCGTATGAAAAAGGAATCAAGTTAATTAAGCAAGCTCAAGCATCTTTAAAGAATTTTGAAAAAAAGGTTCAAATTTTAAATAGTAAGAATGAATTAGAAGATTTTAATGAACCAGAGTAAAAAATTTGTAACATTTAAATCTGAGTTTAATAAATTTCTTTCGTTACAAATACCCGACTCAAATGACTTAAATCATAAGGCAATAAAATATGCCATTTCTAATGGTGGAAAAAGAATCAGGGCATACCTTCTCTTTACACTTGGAAAACATTTCGGCATTTCAAAAAATATTTTAAATATCCTTGGTGCTTCTATTGAGATGATCCATGCCTACTCTCTCGTTCATGATGACCTCCCCTGTATGGATGACGATGACCTTAGAAGAGGAAAGCTTACTTGTCATAAAAAATTTGATGAAGCTCAAGCACTACTTGTAGGTGATGCCTTACAGTCACTTGCCTTTGAATTACTCAGCTCAAATAAATTAAAAATTGATCCCGAATTGAAACTCAAGTGTATCAATTTATTGGCTTCATCAATTGGCTCACAAGGAATGGTTCTTGGGCAATCACTTGATATGATCTATGAAAAAAAGAAGCCGACAAAAAAAATTATTGAAAAAATACACAGGAACAAAACAGGCATGTTAATTTCAACATGCATCCTCATCCCATCAATAATTTCTCGACAAACAAATTCTACTCATAGAAACTTAAAAATTCTAAGTGAAAACTTAGGCCTTTTATATCAAATGGTTGATGATTATCTTGATGCAACATCAGATGTTGAGAAACTTGGTAAAAATCCTGGCAAAGATCAACAGAGAGAAAAAGTAACCTACTACTCTATGTATGGAAAAGAAAAATTAATAAGCGTCATTAATACAACCAAAGAAGAAATCGATAAAATATCGTTTAAACTTGAATTACCAGATGAATTTAATTTTTTAATTAACAATATCTATGACCGAATCAAATAAAAAGATATTAAATCAGATTGATTCCCCAAGAGATTTAAAAAATCTCAGCAAATCAGAGTTAATTTCATTGGCTGCAGAAATCAAAGATTTCCTTATCACCTCGGTTCAGGAAACAGGTGGTCACCTATCATCAAACTTAGGTGTAATTGAGCTCACCATAGCTCTTCATTACATCTATAACAGTCCTGATGATGTTTTGATTTGGGATGTTGGTCACCAGACCTACGTCCATAAGATCCTCACAGGAAGAAAAAATAAATTACATACATTAAGACAGTTTAAGGGCATTTCAGGATTTCCAAAAAGAGATGAAAGTGTCCATGATCATTTCGGAACAGGACATTCAAGTACTTCTATATCTGTTGCTCTTGGAATTTCTGAGGCAATGCTTAAAAATAAATCTAATAATAAATCGATTGCAATAATTGGTGATGGAGCGATGACTGCCGGTATGGCTTTTGAAGCCCTAAATAATGCTGGAGAATCAAAAAGCAATATTCTAGTTATACTCAATGACAATGACATGTCCATCTCAAAAAACGTTGGAGCGTTAAATAACTACCTAGCTAGATTATTAAGTGGGAAAATTTATGGCGGAATTAAGTCAACCAGCAAACAAATATTTGAAAGAGTACCCTCAATTCTAGAGCTGGCAAAAAAAACAGAAGAGCATGTTAAGGGTATGGTGACACCTGGAACATTATTTGAGGAATTTGGTTTTAATTATATCGGTCCAATCGATGGCCATAACATAGATATTCTTTTGGATACTCTTGAAAATATTAAATCATTAAATGGTCCACAATTCCTTCATGTGGTTACTAAAAAAGGTTATGGTTACCTTCCTGCAGAAAAAGATCCCAACAAATTTCATGGAATATCAAAAAAAAGCACATCTCAACCCAATCAAAAAACTTTTACTCAGGTGTTTGAAGAATGGGTGCTGAGCTATGCAAAAAAAGATAAAAAGCTAATAGCCGTAACACCAGCAATGGCAGATGGCAGCGGGTTAACAACATTTTCTAAAAAATATCCATCACGTTTTTATGATGTTGGTATTGCTGAGCAACATGCAGTCACATTCGCAGCTGGGTTAGCTATTCATGGATACAAGCCAGTTGTAGCAATCTACTCAACATTTATGCAAAGAGCTTATGATCAAATTATTCATGATGTTGCATTACAAAATATCCCCATGTTATTTGCAATTGATCGTGCTGGATTAGTTGGTGCTGATGGTGCAACACATACTGGAAATTTTGATGTTTCATTTATACGATGCATACCAAATACGATCATTATGCATCCAACTAATGAGACAGAATTAAAATTAATGTTGTCCTTAGGATATGAAAGCAGCAATATCTGTTTTGTTAGATATCCTAGGGGTTTTGCAAATGATTTTAAAAATCAAAAAAGTGTAAAAATTGGAAAAGCTGAGATCATTAGAAAGGGAAAAAAATTAGCCTACCTTTGCTTCGGTCCTTTAATAAATCAAATTTTACCTTTAGCTGAAAAATATGATCACACTGTAGTCAATATGCGATTTTCCAAACCCTTAGATCATGCTATGATTAAGAAAATTACCAGTGAACATGAATATATTGTAACCCTTGAGGATAATGTTATCTCAGGAGGAGCAGGCTCTGCGGTTTTAGAAAATTTATCCGCAAATCATTTAAAAAATAAAACTCTTCTTCTCGGTTATCCAGACTATTTTCCTGAACATGGTTCACAAGTTGAAATTCTTAAGACGTATCAATTGGATATTGAATCAATAGAAAATAAAATTGTGAACTTAATTTCCTGATGTTAAACTTACTAGCATGAATAAGATTATAGACAAGATCGAAGACGTACAAAACACACCTGACAAGCGCCACTTGGACATCGATAAAGTAGGAATAAAATCCATTCGACATCCGATATCAGTGAAAGACAAAACCGGTGGTGATCAATCCACGGTCGCAATGTTTGATATGTATGTTCATTTGCCTCATAACTTTAAAGGCACACACATGTCACGATTTGTTGAAATTTTAAACGAAAATGAAAAAACCATTAGTGTCAAGAATTTTGAAAAGATCTTAAGAGACATGCTCGAGCGCCTTGAAAGTAAAGCGGGTGATGTAGAAATGACATTCCCATATTTCATAAACAAGAGAGCGCCAGTATCTGGAGTCGAAAGCCTACTGGATTACGAAGTCACCTTTATCGGCTCAATTAAAGATAATCAATATATCAATCAAATTAAAGTGATAATTCCAGTGACAAGCCTGTGTCCTTGTTCCAAAAAAATCTCTGACTATGGAGCTCACAACCAGAGATCCCACGTTACTGTGACGGTCGAAACAAATGATTTTGTTTGGATTGAAGACATAATCGAACTTGTTGAAAAAAATGCCTCATCCGAACTTTATGGTTTATTAAAAAGGCCTGATGAGAAATATGTTACAGAAAAAGCATATGATAATCCTAAATTTGTTGAAGATATGGTTAGGGATATCGCTACAGACTTAAATCAAAACAATAAAATTACTTCTTACACAGTAGAATCTGAGAATTTTGAGTCAATCCATAATCATTCTGCGTATGCCATGATTCAGAGCTCTTAGGAAAATAGCTTTGCATTAAATTTATTTGATTTAATACCAAAGGCCACAATAACAAACCCAAACAATGGGAATAGAGCTGATAACAGAAATGCACTCGATGCTGAGTAAGTTTGAATGATAAACCCTCCTCCAAGACCACCTAAGGCACCGCCAACTCCGTAAGTAATGCTGTTATAAAGCGCCTGGCCTTTTGCATGATTTTTACCTGGGAAAAATTTATTTACCATTTCAATTGAAGCCACATGAAATGCGCCAAACGTAAATGCATGCATCATCTGTGCGAGGATAATAAGAGTTAAAAAATCAACATAATTTCCAATGATAAAAAATCGAATTACGGCAATAAACAAACTGATCATTAGGATCTGTTTGAAATTAAAAAATTTGAGTATTTTTGGCATGGATAAGAAAACTATAATTTCACAAACCACGCCCAGAGACCAAAGAAATCCAATGGCAGATCTTGTATAGCCCCGCTCATCTAAGTAAATGGAAAAGAAATTGTATAGTAATCCGTGTGACGTCACCATCAAAGCGCAAGAAGATAAAAGGCATATCACCTCATTATTTTTAAGAATCTTAAAAAAGCTTAAATTAAGACTCTCCTCTCTTTCATAAGCTTTTTCAGGTATCCCGTAACTAAATATAAAAATTAGTAACTGAGTAATAAGAAGAGTAACCAGTAAATGTTGAATTCCTATAAGATCAAAGACAAACCCGAAGCCAAAAGAGGCAACAATAAATCCAAAAGAACCCCAAGCCCGAATTCTACTGTAATGTCCATTGGTCGTTGCCAAGTGAGACAAGGTTAAGGACTCAGCTAAGGGGAGAGTTGAGCTGGTAAAGATAGACATTGCCATCATGATGAGGAATACCTCAAAGAAATTATCGGCCCAAAAAATTCCAAAAAAACCCAAACAACCAAAGAAAGCTGTTAACTTAATCCAAAGAGATCGTTTCTCTGTTCGGTCTGCAAGCCAGCCCCATATATTCGGTGCAAAAATTCTACTTAACTGAAAGAAGGAAAGCATAAAACCTATCTGAATTGGTGTAAATGACTTAAATGTCAGAAACAAGCCCCAGTAAGGAACAAATAGTCCAACAAAAAAATAATATATAAAATAAAAGCGCGAGAGATTGAAGTGAAGTTTATGAGTCAACTAATTATTTTCTTTTGACAGAATAATTTTGGGCAACATCTCTAAGTAAATGATCCATTAGCACCAGTGCCATCATTGCTTCAACTATAGGAACAGCACGAATGGCCACACAAGGATCATGACGGCCTTTGGTCTTCATCAAGACTGGTTTATTTGATCTATTAATTGAATGGCGATCTTGAGGAATGCTGGAGGTTGGTTTAAAGGCAACATTAGCTGTAATTGTTTGCCCCGTTGATATACCTCCTAAAATTCCCCCAGAATTGTTTGAGGAAAATCCTTTAGGAATAATCTCATCGGAATGTACGGAGCCTCTCTGTTCAACCGATAGAAAACCTGCTCCTATCTCTATCCCTTTGACAGCATTGATGCTCATCATAGCATGAGCTATATCAGCATCCAGACGATCGAAGATTGGCTCACCCAAACATTTTGGTGGGTTGGTAACCTGAACATGCACTAGAGCTCCAACAGAATCTTTTTCTGATCTGATTTGATTTATGTAATCTTCTAAAGTAGGAATTATTTTTACATTAGGTACAAAAAAAGGGTTTTGGTTTACATGCTTCCACGCTGCAAATGGGATATCAATTTCTCCAATTTTCTTGATACACGCCTGAACCTTTACCTTATGTTTTTTTAATAGCCATTTTTTTGCAATTGCACCAGCAGCAACTCTAATTGCAGTTTCACGTGCACTGGAACGTCCGCCTCCGCGATAATCACGAATTCCATACTTTTGTTCATAAGTTATATCCGCATGACCTGGTCTGTATGTGTTTTTTATTTCAGAATAATCTTTTGATCTTTGATCTTCATTATAAATAATTAAACCAATTGGGGTACCCGTTGTTTTCCCCTCAAAAACTCCAGACAAAATTTGCACTTTATCTGACTCTTTTCTCTGCGTTACAAATTTTGAGGATCCTGGTTTTCTGCGATCAAGATCAATTTGCAAATCTTTTTCAGAAATCTCCAAACCTGGAGGGCAGCCATCAATGATTCCGCCAATCGCTACTCCATGTGACTCACCAAATGTTGTTAATGTGAAATTTTTTCCTATTGAATTACCAGACAAAATATATTCCTAAAAATTTGATTAATTATACCATCTAACTTATTTTTACTTGATGATTTGATAATCTCCAGGCCGTAATTTATTAAGATAGTAGTCGTCCACATGATATCGAATTAACCTTAGAGTGGGAAAGCCAACAGCTGCAGTCATTTTTCTTACCTGCCTATTTTTACCCTCCCTGATTTGAATCTTGACCCATGAGGTTGGTATATTTTTCCTAAATCTAATTGGAGTTGATCGTTCCCAAATTTCTGGTTCATTAATTTTTTCAACCCTGGCTGGCAAAGTGGTGAAGTCTTTTAAATTGAGGCCATTTTGTAATTTTTGAATTGCCTCATTGTCAATGTCTCCTTCTACTTGAACCCAATATCCTTTATACTTATGGCTGTTTGGGGATGAAATTTCATGCTGGATCTTCCCATTGTCTGTAAGTACCAAAAGTCCTTCGCTGTCAGTGTCGAGTCTTCCAGCAGGGTAAATATTGGGGATATTTAGATAATCCTTTAATGTTGGATGAATTTCATGCTTGGAGAACTGGCAGACTACACCAAACGGTTTGTTAAATAACACTATCATATGGATTGGAAATAAAATGAGTCAAAATTTAATATCTCAACCTAAAGGTGAGCCAATAACTATACATAATAATGAACTCAATATACCAGATTTTCCAGTTATTCCATTTATTGAGGGTGATGGGATTGGTCAGGATATTTCACCAGCAATGCAAAAGGTCATTAATGCTGCCGTTTCAAAAGCTTATGATGGAGCGAAGAAAATTGATTGGTTGGAAATTTACGCAGGTGAAAAAGCAGCGAATTTATATGGTCAAGATCAATATTTACCAGAGGAAACTATCGATGCATTAAAAAAATATATCATCTCAATTAAAGGGCCTTTAGCTACTCCAGTTGGAGGCGGTATCAGGTCTCTTAATGTTGCTATGAGACAAAAACTTGATCTGTATGTGTGTTTAAGGCCAGTGCAATACTATCAAGGAGTTCCAAGCCCTTTAAAAAATCCAGAAAAAACTGATATGGTAATTTTTAGAGAAAACACAGAGGATATTTATGCTGGGATTGAATATTCTAAAGGTACAAAAGAAGCTCAGCAAATACTCAATTTGCTAGAACAATTTAACGATAAAAACAAAGTAAGATTCCCAGAAACGTCATCCATTGGCATAAAGCCTGTCTCAGAAGAAGGAACAAAAAGACTCACCAGGAAGGCTATTCAGTATGCCATAGACCATAAGCGTAAATCGGTGACATTTGTTCACAAAGGAAACATCATGAAGTTTACTGAGGGTAGTTTCAAACAGTGGAGTTATGATGTTGCAATAGAGGAGTTTGGTGCTAAAGAAAACATCTCTGGAGAATTAATGATTCATGATTCAATTATCATCAAAGATTGCATTGCGGATGCATTTCTGCAAGAAATTTTATTACGTCCAGAACGATATGATGTTGTTGCGACATTAAATCTTAATGGCGACTATATATCTGACGCGCTTGCAGCACAAGTCGGGGGTATTGGAATTTCACCAGGGGCAAACTTATCGGAAAAACTCGCTATATTTGAAGCCACACATGGCACTGCGCCTGATATTGCAGGAAAAAATATTGCCAATCCAAGCTCTCTCATTCTCTCAGCACAAATGTTACTGTCATACATAAAATGGGATGAAGCATCATCTGTGCTTGATAAAGCTTTTAGGAAAACTCTTGATGAGAAAAAAGTTACTGCAGATTTTTCAAATCACATGGGAGTAACAGCATTATCGACAAGCGATTTTGCCGAAGCAATAATTGAGAATATTAAGTAAAACTAAGCTTTTTCTATATTTGAAGCTTGTTTACCTTTTGGTCCATCAGTAACTTCAAAAGTTACTCTTTGACCTTCTTTCAAGCTTTTATATCCATCGCCTGTGATTGATGAAAAATGCGCAAATAAATCCTCAGAACCATCATCCGGAGTGATGAAACCAAAACCTTTTGCATCATTAAACCATTTAACTGTACCTTCAGCCATAAAACTTCCTACATATGTTGTGGGGAGGCACCCCTTAAGTTTGGATTAAGGAAGCTTGGATACTTAATTTTGGAATCAGAATACAAAACAACTTAATGCAAACACCTTGAGTTTATAAGTTACGGAAAAATCACATTAAAGTCAAGAAATTCTTGTTATAACAATGATTTAAATTGATCCAGAGGAATCGCCCCTGAGACTCGTCGCCCGTCTTCAAATATAATAGTTGGTGTGGATTGAATGCCATTTTTTTTGGCAAATGCGGTAATTTCTTTAATCGGTGAAGAACACTCACCCTTATTGTCTGGTAATTCAGCATTTTTCATAAACTTAACCCAATTTGTTGAAGGGTCATCAGAACACCAAATTTGTAATGACTTCTGTTCAGCCTCAGGATGGATAGCCAAGGGAAAAATAAAAGTATATATTTCAACGTCATCCAAACCAAGAAGAACATCTTTTTCTAATTTTCGGCAAAAAGGGCAATCTAGATCTGAAAAAACAGCAACTTTTTTTTGCCCCTTCCCTTTTTTTATTTTTATAGCTAAATCAAGCGGAAGATCAGAAAAATCTATTTTTTGATACTCAGCTAAACGATCAGCAGTGATATTTTTTTTTGTCTTCGGATCAACTAATTGACCCTCAATGATCAAAAATTTAAAGGATTTGTCGGTATAGATGATTTCATTTCCAAGGTAGACCTCGTACAAATCATTAAAGTTAGTTTTTTTTATGCTTTGTATTTTAATATCTGGATATTGTTGTTCAATTAGCTTTTTAAGATCATTTTCATTCGCCTGAAGATTAAAAACACATAATAGAAATACATATAGGATAATTTTTAACATTTAAATCATTTTCCTTACCAAAATTTTTTTTAATAATTCTGAATTTTCAATTAACTTAATAGGATACTTGAATAAACTTGAAAATACATCACTATTATTAACCAAGGCTTCATCTAGACGATCTGTAAGACCCATAACGATTGATTCATCTGCAGAACGAGACATCACATATTTTTTTATACAATTTTCCTGTCCAAAATCAATAATTTTTTTATCAGAAATGAGGTTTTCTAGCATTTGTACGTCCCCTAACCCAAGGTTTAATCCTTGTCCAGCCAGAGGGTGAACCTTATGTCCTGCATCGCCCATAAACAAAGATCTTAATTTTGGATCGTGTTTTATTTTATAGAGAGTTAATGGAAACCGGTTAATTTTAGATGATAACTCTACTGAAGCTAGAGCAGATTGTTGTTTAATAAAATTAATTAATTGCTCACCTGAATCATCAACCAATTTTTCATCGCCTTTTTTTAACCCAGATAAAACAATCGAAAATTCATGGTCTGAAAAAGGGAGGATGGCTAAAATTTTACCATCTCTAAAATACTGCACGGCCCTATTCTCTAAATTATCATCTGTTTTAAAGTTAGCTGTCACGGCAAATTCATCGTATTCCTTTTTTTCTTCTCTCTCAGGCTTTATCTTTAAAAATTTATTGAATCGAAAGTCAGTGTTAATAATAAGTCTTGAGGATATTTGATAATTGTTGAAAATAACTCTGTCATTATCAAACACAAACTCTAAGTCCTCATCTGCCTTGATCACTTTATCAATATCATCAAGATCTCTTGAAAAAGATTCAAATAAATAATCGCTATTCATGATATTAAAAAGTGGAAATGGTCTAGTTAAATTATCTTTTAAATTGAGATCCTCATTGTCAACAAATACTTGAATATGCTTTATTGGATAATGATTAACAAGATCTTCATTAAAATATTCACTGTACCATTTTAGGAATGTTGGTTTAATTGCAAAGAATCGTCTTTCAGGTTCTTGAGCTGGATAAGCAAAATTCACATAATCAATCTTATTTTTTATAAGCACTCTTCTTAATAAATTTGAAATTAGATTGTTCCCCAGAACAAGAATGTTAGTTTGATCCATAATTAAATTTATTAATAAAGTTATCTTTAATTATTTTTTGATTATCTAGTAGAAATAGTGACAGGCTGCGTATTTTATTTATCCCGACGTAATCATTAGAAAATCCCTTTACTAAAAAATGAGTCAGTTTCATAAATGATTTCATTTCTTTGACTCGATTATCAAAGTATTCTTTAAGTGTATCTTGATCAATTACATATTGATTTTTCTGTAAAAGAATTGATAGATATGCAATGTCACGAATAGTCAAGTTTAAACCCTGACCTGCAACAGGATGCATGGTATGAGCTGCATTGCCTAATACCAGAATATTTTCTGTATATGGTTTGAGCATATATTGTTGTCGCAATGGATACACTAACTTTTCACCAATTTCTTTAACTTGCCCCAATCTCTCACCAAAATTGTCATGAAACAATTCAATAAATTCATTATTATTTAATTTGAGCAAACTCTCTATAAAATAATTTTTTCCTGTCCAAACTAATTTAGATAATGAATTATTATTAATTGGTAATAACGCAATTGGGCCATCCGGGGTAAAGCGCTCATAGGCTATATTCTCATGCTTTAATTGAGTATCCACTTCGCAAACTAACGCTGAATAATTTGCTATTTCATTATCAACAGAAAATTTAAATTGGTTATCAAGCAAATTGCCAATGCCATCAGAGAAAATTAAAAAATTATAATTATATTTTTTATCATCAACGTCTCTAAAGAAACTTTCCTTAACATTCATATTAATAACTTCAGATTTAAAATGAATTGAAATATTTTTATTAGCGTTTATTTTGTCTAATAAGTGTTTTATCAAATGATCGTAACGGACTACATACCCAAAAGGATCCGACTCACCTTGATCAATTATCACCCTTCCGAATGATTCTTTTTGACTGGTATGAATTTTATTAATTGAAATAAATTCTAAATTTTTTTTAGGATCAATATTTATCTTTTTAAGAATGTCGATAGAACTAGCTGACAATGCAAGCGCCCTAGATTGATTAAGAAGCTGATCATGATCTAATTTTTCATGGACAGCTATTTTATGCTTTTCATGTGCATTGAGTAATGCAAAGATCAGGCCAGCTGGCCCTCCCCCGATTACTCGGATTAATTCAATATGACTATCCTTTGCCAATGATTGATTCCAAATCGTCAATCTCTTTAGGACAGCTAGAGGTTAAAACATCCGCTTTATTATTGTTAACCAATACATCATCTTCAATCCTGATCCCAATATTTCTAAAAACTTTAGGCACTGATCTGTCATCAGGAAAATATAATCCAGGCTCAATCGTAAGAATCTGTCCATTCATTAACCTGACTGGTTTACCTTTAGGATCAAAGTAGTCACCGACATCATGAACATCTAGGCCCATCCAATGCGATGTCCTGTGCATGTAGAATTTTTTATACTCTTCTTTTTCAATAATCGTATTCACAGAATCTTTTAAAATTTTTAAATCTCTAAGGCCTTGAGCCAATACCTGAATAGCTGCAATGTGTGGGTCATTAAAGCTATTATTTTTTTTCACTTGGCCAATAGCTGCTTTTTGGGCCTCCAAAACAACAGAGTAAAGATCTTTTTGAGGTTCACTAAATTTGCCACCGATAGGGAATGTTCTGGTAATGTCTGAGGCATACCCCTCAAACTCACATCCTGCATCAATCAATATGAGTTCAGATTTATTAAGTTTAGATTGATTTTCAATGTAATGTAATATGCACGCATTTTTTCCAGAGGCCACTATTGAACTATAGGCCTCATTTCTTGCTTTATGAACCCCAAAAAAATATCTCAATCGCGCCTCAACTTGATACTCATAAGAATCAGAGTGTATATTTGCCATAGCAAATTGATGTGCTCTTGATGAAATATTGGCTGCGTGCCTGATGACTTTTAATTCATTAATAGACTTTATAGACCTCATTCGGTCAGCAAAGGAATTTAAAGAAATTATTTCATTTTTTAAAAAGGCATCGGCTCTTTTATTCTTTGATAGATGATTCAGTTTTTTTGAAACCATGTCTCTTAAATTTAAATCTTCTTGGAGCAAATAAACTTTTGAATTTTTTGCCAACAAATCCGATATTGAGTCATGGAAATGTTTGAGATCTAGACCTTGATCAAATAAAAACTCTTTTGCAGCTGCTGCTGGCCCATAAATAAATCCATCCCATATCTCCTTAGTTTTATCTTTTGTTTTTGAGAAAATCCAAGTTTTAAAAGGTTTACAATTAATCACTATTACCGCATCAGACTCTGGAAAACCTGAAAAATAATGGAAATAACTATTTGATCTAAATGGATAGGTGGTGTCATTTGATCTTATTTGATCCGATGAATTTCGGATGATAACGATACCATCCCCTAACGTTTTAGCTAACTGTTTTCTTCTTTGTTTGTAAACTTTATTACTTATAATCATTTTTCTTATTCTCAAATTCAAGTCGCTCTGCTGTTCCTATATCTGACCAATATCCATGGTATAAAGATCCATCAATCTTTTTATTTAGAATATAGTCATCGAGAATTGATTTTAACTTTATTTTTTCACCTTTTTTAAATCCCTGGAACATTTCTTTTTTGTATATTCCGATCCCAGAATATGTAAAATCTTTGGTAAATGACAATTTGTTACCCTCCAAACCATAATCACCAACTGTTTTAAATTCAGGATTAGGAACTAAAATTAGATAGGCTGACACATCATCAAATAGCTTTTGCTTTACAAGTAAACTGTAATCAAAATTGGTAAAAATATCAGCATTGGTAACCAAAAAAGGGTTGTCATCGAAAAATTCTAAGGCGTTTACAATGCCACCAGCAGTTTCAAGGGGGTGGTCTTCTTTGGAGAATTGTATTTTTAAATTTGATGAATTTTTATATTTATTAGACACAAATTCGATGATTTTGTCACCTAAGTAAGAAACATTAATTAAAAATTGACTTATGCCTGCTTGCATTAATTTATTTAACTGTATTTCTAGCAAGGTTTGATTGCCAATCTTTAAGAGTGGTTTTGGTGTATTCTTGGTCAAGTATCCCATGCGAGATCCCATGCCAGCGGAAAGGATCATCGCTTTCATCTTTGCATCTCCACCTCTCTTTTTTTTAAGATCAATTCTTTTATATAGCTTAGCTTTGGATATTTTTCAGAAACATCAATAACATAATCCTCAACCAGCGGAATATCATTAAGATACTGCTTTTTTCCATCTCGTAAAAATAATCTTTTAAAAATACCTAAGATTTTTAGATGTCTTTGCACGCCCATCATTTCAAAATCGACAAAAAAGTCACCGAAATCAGAGGGCACGTCAAAATAACTTCTTACCAATTCCCAGTACTTAATACAAACATCAATAATTTGGGCCTCATTTTTCTTATGATACGCATCTTTGAGATAGGAAACTAAATCATATGTAATTGGGCCTATTAGAGCATCTTGAAAATCTATAAGACATATTTTTCCATCATTTATAAGCAGATTTCTGCAATGGAAATCACGATGTACAAATTTTTTAGTTTGCTGTTCTATTATTTCTATGAGGAAAGAATAAATGCTTTCTAATTTTTTTTGCTCAAATTCTAGGTCTTTAAGATACCACTCATGAAATAGGCTGAGCTCATATAAGAGAATCTGTGATGAATAAATTGGCACGTCAATATCCGAGCAACTTTTTTGCAAATGAATAATCGTTTCATTTAAATTGTCAAAGATAAGATTGTCATTTTTTTTATCAGGCTCTTGATAATGATGCATCAATGAATAACTACCAAAATCTTCTTGCAAAATAACGCCAAGGTTATGATCGAATGCATACACTTCGGGAGCCCTTGCAGACCTTGCTTTCAGTGATTTAGCGACAAATAAAAATTGATCTAATGGCTCCTTGTCCGGCGGAGCAACCATCAAAATCATTGTTTTATCTTTATTTTGGACTCTGAAGTATTTTCTAAAGCTTGCATCCTCTGAAGCCTTGGTAATTGAAAATTCTGCGCCAATATTCATTTGAATAAATTCATGAACATCGTTATTAAGGTTTAAGGTTTCTTTTTCCAATTTTTGCCAAAAAAAATTAAATGAATTAATTGATATAAATTATTGATTTTATTTGATTTATTAAAAATATCATTTAAAATATATCCCCCAGTTATAGGAATTTAAAATTCTTAAATTTAATGCATAAGAAAATTATCATACATTTCATTTTAACCAATATAGTTTTTTTTGGTTGCCTCTATGCGAATTTTGTTTTAGCCATCGACAATCCTAACGACACAGATTTAATTATCGAGGGAGAGACTCTTGAGAATATTGTAGATAAACAAATTAAAGCCAAGGGTGACGCTGTTCTAATTAAATCTGGGAAACGAATTGAGGCTGACCAGATTATATTTGATCAAATATCTAATGAACTTGAAGCGGATGGAAATGTAAAGCTAAAAAGTGGGAATACGCTTATTTCAGGTGAAAAGCTGATCCTTAATGTTGATGAATCAATTGGAGAAATCCCCAATGCAACATTTGATTCAGATACAGAGAATAAATCTGCGATTAATCAATCCATTCGTGGATACGCAGACAAGCTATCCATTCTTGGATCAAATAAAACAAGTTTAGAGGGTGCTGAAATTACCACTTGCGAGGTTGGTCAAACTGATTGGTTTATCAAGGGTACTCAGATAGATATAGACAACAAAACAAAAACAGTTGATGCCACTAATGCAAGAATGGAGTTTAAGGGGGTGCCAATTCTATATTCTCCTAAGGTAAACTTTTCATTTAATAATCAACGAAAGTCTGGTTTTTTAAGTCCTACTTGGGGAACAACTACCAAAAGTGGTTTTCAAGTCAAAACCCCTTATTATTTTAATATAGCCCCGAATAAAGACGCCACGATTACGCCTAGATATATGGGTAAACGAGGATTGCAAATTGGAGCTCAATATCGGTATCTTGGTGAAAGTCATAGTGGAGAAGCGAACATAGAATTTTTGAACAATGACTACATGACGAACGAGGAACGATATCTGCTTAACCTCAAACACAAACAAAAGTTTACTGATAATTTTTCAGGCTTTTATAGATATCAAAAGGTTTCTGACAATGATTATTTCTCGGATATGTCATCCTTGGTGTCAAGAACCTCAAGGGTTATTTTGCCGCAAGAATTTGGATTAGATTATAAAATCAGCGGATGGAATACTGGACTCAGAGTACAAAAATTCCAATCCTTAACATTCCGATCTCCTTATGAAAAATTACCACAGATTTTTATGAATCGTAGTGATAATTTTTTTGGTATTAACTCCACCAGCAAATTTGAATTGACACAATTTGATGCGAACAACCAGCGAAATAAGTTTATTCAAGCTGATAGGGATGCAAATTTAATCCCTAGCGGCTACTCTGTTGGAGATTTTAAACCAACAGGAAGTCGATTTGTTTACAATCAGGAGTTTCAAACCACGCTGCATGAAAATAGCTACTCGTATATAAGACCCAAGTTAACATTAAATTTTAGGCATTATGATATCAACCATGGCGCTCTATCGACCAATGAAAGTTTTGCGATTCCAACCACTTCTGTTGATAGTGGTATGTTTTTTGATCGCACATTTAATTTCTTCGGTAACAATTTAACTCAAACATTAGAGCCAAGGGCTTTTTACTCTTACACTCCATTTCACGATCAATCGATGATTCCAATCTACGACACCAGATTAATGGATCTGAATATGTATAATATCTTCTCTGAAAACCAGTTTATTGGTTATGACCGTTTACAAGACTCAAATCAGATAACTGCAGGCTTAACATCAAGATTCATAGATTCAAATTCCATTGAAAGACTCTCTCTAACTTTTGCACAAAGATTTTACCTAAGCGATCGTCAAGTTTTAAATGATCCTCTTTATTCAAATGCCGGCTCAAGTCTTGAAAGAGCCTCTAGTGACTTCTTATTTGGAGCAAATGCAAGAATTACAAAAGACCTTACATTCAGAACAATGACGCAATACAATCCTGAACAAAGTTCTACTAAGCGCGTTCAATATGGGTTTAAGTACAACCCCAATCCTGGTAAATTACTAAGGTTCGATTATCGATTTATTGAAAATGCCGCAACAAATCAAACTCGGCTTAAGCAAGCAAATATTTCGGGACAGTGGCCACTCGGCAAGGGCTACTATGCAATTGGCAGATATAATTTTGATCTTGATAATTCCAAGGTGACTGAGTCTTTAGGGGGTTTAGAATATGACGCGAGATGTTGGTCATCGAGAGTTATACTTCATAGATTATCTCTTGCTACCGCAGATGAGCCTAACTACAGCTTATGGTTTCAGTTAGAATTGGGTGGTTTAGGAAGTATAGGCTCTGGTAAAGCAAGAAAACTTGATAGAGTGCTTATGAGAAACGTTCCCGGAGCAGCATGGGCTAGCACATTAGATGATGATATACGACGACAAAACTATGACTAACTATATGACAAGAATTGTACTTTTTCTTTGCCTGATGGTGAATATTAGCTTTGTTTCATCTTACCAAGAACTAGATCGAATTGTTGCCATTGTAAATAAGAATGTAATTACATTAACTGATCTTACCGAAGGAGTAGATAAAGCGCTTCTTTTTTTTCAACAGAACGGAATAAAGCCGCCAGAGGAAGGTGTCATCGAAAAAAAAGTTCTTGATGAATTAATAGAACAAAAAATTATTGAAGGTTATGCAGAAGACTGGAATATTAAAGCATCCCAAGAAGATATCGATTTACTTATACAAAATATTCTTTCAGCAAATCAAACTACTCTGGATGAATTAAAATCAAATCTAGCGCAACAGGGATCATCTTATGACAAGTTAGTTGAAAGCTTAAAGTATGAAATCATTTTAAAAAAAGTAAAAAACCGTGAAATTAGTTCTAAATTAAATATATCTGAATATGAGATAAAGAAACACAAAGAAAAGATGGCAAAAATAAGACCTGATGTATTTGATTTGTCCCATATATTAATCAAATTTTCATCAGAGCCTACAGCAGAAGAAAAGAAAGAAAAACGTGAACTAGGTGAAGAAATTTTTGATAAATTAAAAACAGAAGATTTTGGTAAAATTGCTTATGAATTTTCCGACGCTCCTGATGCTAATGAAGGTGGAGCATTAGGAAAGTTAACACAAAGCGAACTTCCAGAAATATTTATTGATAAATTAAATAATCTAAATGCTGGAGAATATTCAACTCCTTTTGAATCGAATAATGGAATCCATATTCTTAAGATTAATCAAGTTGAGAGCTACAATGAATCCAAGAATTCTTCACAAAAAATAAAAAAATATTTTGTTAAACAAATCGTTTTGAAAACAAGCGAAGTTTCTTCTGAAGACAATGTTATTAAAAAGCTAAAAAGATATAAGAATGAAATTGATTCAGGTGCCGATTTTGGTGTCATTGCTAAAAAGTATTCGGAAGACTTTTCTGCAACCAATGGTGGAGAAATTGGCTGGGTTAATGAGGGGCTTCTTGATCAAAAATTTGATGATCAGCTATCCATTATTGATCAAAATGAGGTAAGTCAGCCCTTTAAGACAGATCTTGGGTGGCATATCATTCAATATACAGATTCCAAATTTGAGGATCTTGCATCAGAAAATATAGATAATAAAATTAAATTTGAATTAATTAATGAAAGGACAGAACTTCTCTACCAAGACTGGTTTTCATCATTAAAAGCTGAAAGTTTTATCGAAATTAGACAATGAACCATATAAAAACTCTTGCAGTTTCAGCTGGGGATCCAGATGGAATTGGTTATGATTTATGTGCACTTCTTTATGAAAAAAACCTCAATTACCATGTTGATATTTATGGAGATGAGGAAATTCTCCTATCCAGAGCAAAATTGCTCGGTCTAAAAAATTTACACAATGAAAAAATCACGATTCATCATGTAAAAAATAATAAAAAGATAAAAAACAAAAGAGAGTTAGTTTTAGAGAGCATTAAAGGTGCAGCTGAAGCATGTATTGATAAAAAGTCTGTTGCTTTGGTAACCCTACCGGTTAATAAAGAAAAGCTATCAACATCTAAAAATTTATTCACCGGACATACTGAGTATATCGCAGAATTTTTGAAAGCTCGCAATGAGCCAATTATGACTTTTATTGGAAATAAAAAACTAATAGTAGCCACCCATACAACACACATGAGTCTTCTTAATGCTATTAAAAAAGTTAAAAAAAATAACTTAATAAATAAGTTGCAATTGCTTCACTCCTGCTTAAAAAATCAATTGAAAATCAAAAATCCAAAAATTTTAGTCACTGGACTCAACCCTCATGCTGGAGAAAATAACTTGTTTGGTGATGAGGAAAGCAAACACATCATTCCAGCAATTAATAAACTAAAAGAGTTAGATTTATACTTAGATGGACCTGCACCAGCTGATACTGCCTTATTAAAAAATAATATGAAAAAGTATGACTGTATTTACTATATGTATCACGATCAGGCATTATGTGCTTTTAAAACTTTATTTTTCGACGCTGGTGTTAATTTAACGCTTGGTTTACCAATTATAAGAACATCTGTAGATCATGGAACTGCTGAGGAATTAGTTGGCAAAAAAGAGAGGATATCCATAAAAAGTTTTTTAAATGCTCTTGATATTGCAAAAAAATTTTCTTAATAATGATTAAAGCAAAGAAAAAATTTGGGCAAAATTTTCTTATCGATAATCAAATAATTAAGTTAATTGTTGATGAAGTAAAATTTACTGAAACAAATAAATACCTTGAAATAGGCCCCGGCATGGGGGCATTATCCAGTGAGCTTCAAAAAAAGACTAAAAATTTAGATCTTATCGAGATTGATCCAGACATGATCAAAATTCTAAGAGGAAAAATAAATGTTACTACACATCTTTTTGAAGGAGATGTTCTAAGTTTTGATGATAAGTTTTTTGAGAAATATAACGTGGTTTTAGGTAATCTTCCATATTATATTGCAACAGAAATAATTTTTAGATTTATTCCAATTAATAATGTTGATATTTTATATTTTATGGTGCAAAAAGAGGTTGCAGATAGACTAGTTGCTAAAATGGGTTCGAAAGAAAATTCTATTTTGACTAATCTTATAGGATTTAATTTTAGAGCTGAAAAATGCTTTGACATTAAGCCAGAATCTTTTGATCCTCCCCCTAAAGTTACTTCAAGCTTTATTAAACTAACAAGGCATAGAGACTATGTTAATGAAATTAAATATGCTGACTTTAAGAAAACAATAAAAGAGTCATTTAAATTTAAAAGAAAAAATCTAAAAAATAATTTAAAAGATATTTTAAATCTTAATGACTTTGAAAATCTCGAAATCTTACCTACCAATAGGGCAGAAGATCTATCAATTGAAGATTTTATTAAAATCACCAAATACGTGATCTCAAATGCATAGAAAGAGTTCTTGTTGATATAATGTTAAAGTTTTTTTATAAGGAAAATGTATGAATATTATTCTTCTTGGTGCGCCTGGTGCAGGAAAGGGAACGCAAGCTTCTTTTTTAAATAATCAATATCAAATTCCACAAATTTCAACCGGAGATATGTTAAGAGCAGCTGTATCAAACAAAACTGATCTTGGCATTGAAGCAAAAAATTACATGGATGAGGGCAAGCTTGTTCCTGACTCTTTAATAACTAATCTTGTCAAAGATAGAATAAGTTATGAGGATTGCAAAAATGGATTCATGTTAGATGGCTTTCCTAGAACAATAAATCAAGCAAAAGCAATTGATGATGCAAAAATTCAAATCGATTACGTTGTATCTATATCTGTTCCCGACGAAGTCATTATCGAAAGACTCTCTGGAAGAAGAGTTCATCCCGCATCCGGAAGAACATATCATATTAAATTTAATCCGCCTAAAAATGACAATAAAGATGATGTCACTAATGAAGCTCTCATTATTCGCGATGATGATAAAAAAGAGACTATCATGACAAGACTTAAAAATTATCATGAAGCAACAAAACCTTTAGAAGATTATTATAAAAACAAGTCTAATCTCAACTTCATCGATATCGATGGAACCCTTCAAATAGAATCTATTAATCAATTTTTAAAAAATACAATTAAATAAAATGTTCGAAACATACAATTTTCATGAGATTGAAAAGGAATGCCAATCCTCTTGGTTTAGCTCTAACAAATTTGCTGCAAAAAAAAATTCATCTAAAAAAAAATATTATGTTTTATCAATGTTTCCCTATCCTAGCGGCAAGCTACATATGGGTCATGTGCGTAATTATACAATTGGTGATGTAATTTCTAGATTCAAAAGATTTCAAGGATATAACGTCATGCAGCCCATGGGCTGGGATGCTTTTGGACTCCCTGCAGAGAATGCCGCAATTAAGAATAATACCCTTCCTGACAAATGGACATATCAAAATATTGATGCGATGCAGGAACAATTAAATTCCCTGGGTTTTTCCATAGACTGGAGTAGAGAAATTGCAACCTGTGATCCCAGCTATTACAAATGGGAACAATGGTTATTTATAAAGTTATTTAAAAAAGGGTTGATTTACAAAAAAACTTCAAAAGTGAATTGGGATCCTGTAGACCAAACAGTCTTAGCGAACGAACAAGTGATTGATGGCAAGGGATGGAGGTCTGGTGCGCTTGTTGAACAAAAAGAAATTCCTCAGTATTTCTTCAAAATAACTGATTTTGCAGAAGAGCTCGATAAGGATATTAGCAGTCTTGATGAATGGCCTCCACAAGTAAAATTAATGCAAAAAAACTGGATCGGTAAAAGTTTTGGTTATAGAGTTGAGTTTCAACAAAAAGAATTTAATTCCATTGCCATTTTTACAACACGTCTTGACACTCTCTATGGCGCAACTTTTTTAGCTATTGCAATTGATCATCCAATATCCATTGAGTTAAGCAAAACAAATAAAGAGATCTGTGATTTTATAAATGAAAATAAAAAAAGTGGTGTATCTACCGCTGAATTGGAAAAGGCTGAGAAAAAAGGTATTTTTACTGGTCTATTTGCTTCCAACCCAATTAATGGAAAATCTATTCCAGTCTGGATAAGCAACTATGTGTTAATGGGATATGGTGAAGGTGCGATTATGGCCGTACCTGCCCATGATGATAGAGATTTTGAATTTGCTAAAAAATATTCTCTTGATGTGATTCAAGTTATCGAATCTGACCAAGAATTATATACCGGTAAAGGCACTCTGATTAATTCAGAAGACTTTAATGGTCTATCTTCAGATGATGCAATTAATAAGATTGGCAAACAACTTTCAAGTAAAAAAGTTGCAGAAAAACAAACTAAATATCGATTAAGAGATTGGGGCATATCAAGACAGCGATATTGGGGTTGCCCTATTCCAATTATTCATTGTAATGAATGTGGTGAAGTCTGTGAAAATGAATCAAACCTTCCCGTCACACTTCCGCAGAAAGAAAAATTTGATTTTGATAATCAATCAATTAAAACCGAGATCGATTTCATTAACTGTATTTGTCCTAGTTGTGGTAATCCGGCTCAAAGGGAAACAGATACCATGGATACATTTGTTGAATCATCATGGTATTTTGCAAGATACACATGTCCCACCGAGGATAAATCCATGTTAAATGATGAGGCAAATTATTGGTTACCGGTTGATCAATACATAGGCGGTATTGAACATGCTATTCTACATTTACTTTACTCTAGATTTTTCAGCAGACTTCTGAGAGACGAAGGATTGATAAATATATCTGAGCCTTTTAAAAATTTACTGACCCAAGGCATGGTCCTAAAAGACGGGTCTAAAATGTCAAAATCAAAAGGAAATACAGTTGACCCAGGAGAGTTAATAGAAAAATTTGGTGCTGACACAGCCCGTTTATTTATAATGTTTGCAGCCCCCGCGGACCAAAGCTTAGAATGGTCTGATAAAGGTATTGAAGGTTCGCATAGGTTTTTAAAAAGGGTATATACACAAATATTTAATTTTAAAAAAATCCTAGATGGTCAAAGTACTTTTAACCTAGAAGAATCAAATTTAGATAGCGAATTTAAATTTCAATTAAACAAAACCATTGATAAAGTAACTGACGATATAGACCGAAGGAAAAGTTTCAATACAGCAATTGCTTCATTAATGGAGTTTGTTAATTATTTAAGCACACTCGATAAACAAAAATCTCTTACTGAACTTTATCTTGGTTATAAAAATTTACTGATCATGTTATCCCCATTTGTTCCACATTTTAGTGAATATATATTTATAAAACTTACTGAACATAGAATAGACAATGAACCTTGGCCTTCAGTGAATAAGGACGACCTTGTTCAATCAACAAAGACAATAGTAATCCAAGTGAATGGAAAAGTTAGAGATAATATTGAGATTGAGAATAATGCACCACAAGAAATCATTGAGGAAAAAGCTTTTGCAAGCGAAAAAGTGTTAAGATTTGTAGAAGAAAGAACTAATGTGAAAAAAGTAATTTTCATTAAAAATAAAATACTTAATATTGTTGTATGAGAAAAAATAAATTTTTAATTATTTATCTATCGCTATTTTTAATATTAAATTCATGCGGTTTTCAGCTAAGAAAACCTATTGATCTTGATTATCAATCCTATTCAATCATCGGTGATTCCTCTGAAATATCAAAACTTGTTGATAAGCAGTTTTCATTTACTGATATTAAAAAAAATAATGGTGAAGCTGCTGATTTGGTTATTGAAATTATGTCTAATAATTTTGCAAAAAGAATTTTATCTCTTGCAGGTAACGGTCAAGTTGGAGAATTTGAACTCATCCATACTATTGAGTACAGATTTAAAACGAAAGGCAAATGGTCTGAACCAAGAAAATTAGAGTCTATAAGAGAATATACATATGATCCCACCCTTTATAATGCAGCACGTGCGGAGGAAGGGTACCTCAAAGATTCTATGATTGAGCAACTATCCAGGTCACTTATCACCGAAATTAATAATATAGGAAAATAAAATTGAAAGTTTTTGATCTCACATCCGATGTGATAAAAAAACATAATATTTTTTTCTTATACGATCATGATGCATGTATTTCTGATCATTGCATTCATGAGATAAAAGTTAATTTAGGAATTAAAGATCTATCTATAGACATCAATGAAATCTCCTTTGAAGACGAACTGAATCAATACCTTTCGCAAGATTTGTTTGGAGAAAGGCACTTGATAAAAATAAATATAAAAAATGCAAAAAATATTCCCAAAATTAATGCGATATTAAGAGAAAATTCAAGTGAAAACGTTTTCATTATCAAATACTCAAAAAAGGATAAAATTGATTTTGAAGGATTAAATTCATTATTTATTGACACAGAGATCAAAGAATTTGAAAAAAACAAATATCTTGCTTATTTAATAAACTCTTATAGTATTGATTTAACATCAGACGAGATAAACTCAATTGAGGTCGCTACTGCAAATAATTATTTAGCACTCCATAATGTTTTGAAATTAAAAACCTTATACACAAAAAATAATATTGATAACCAGTCAAGCTATGAAGGCTTTGATATCATTGCATCTATTTTTAAAGACAAACAAGAAGTTTTTATTAATAAAGTTGAAAAATTTTTACAATCCTTAAATGATCCAATTCAATTCAATAGTTTATTATTTTGGTTTTTTAAAGCTGTTTATCGTTATAAAAATGATTCAAGCATTAATTTGAAAAATTTAAGGTTATTTGGAGATCTTTCAAAATTTTGCCAAGCTGCTTCGTCAAAGATGAGTCTCAAACTTTTAGAAAATATTATTCAAAAAATTCACTTAGTTGATAAAATAAGTAAAGGTCAATATATTGATCTTGATGCTAAGTTGGAAATAAAAAAAATTTTACAAATTTGTTTTTTAAAGGCACGTAATGGATAAATATTTAAAAAATCTTCTTATTAATGCAAAAACAGATTCGGCCTCAATTGCAAATGCATCATCATTATCTAAGAATGAATTTCTTTTACATCTTGAAAAACAATTAATGTCTAACAAGACAAAAATTATTAGTGAAAACAAAAAAGATTTAAGCCTAGCAAAAAAAAATGATTTGGATCCAGCCTTTATTGATCGACTAGTTATCAATGGTAAGACGTTAGATTCAATGTGTGAAGGTTTAAGAAATATTCATTCTTTAAATGACCCGATAGGAAATATTGAAAATATCAATGTTAGGCCAAATGGTTTAAAAATTGGAAAAATGCGAGTCCCACTTGGAGTCATATTAATAATTTATGAATCCAGGCCTAATGTTACTATTGATGTAGCTGCCCTTGCGGTTAAATCAGGAAATTCTGTAATCTTAAGAGGCGGTTCTGAAGCTCTTCACTCAAATTTATTTTTAGGGAAGCTAATTCAAAAGGCATTGCAATTAGCTAAGCTTCCTCCAAATGCAGTACAAATAGTAAATAAAACTGATCGATCATTAGTTGCCGACCTGATCACGGTAAAAGACTATATTGATGTCATCATTCCTAGGGGCGGGAAAGGTTTAATCAAAAATATTAGTGATAATGCCAAAATACCAGTTATTAAACATCTTGATGGAAATTGTCATATTTATGTTGACGAGTTTGCGTCAATAAATCAGGCAATTAATATAGTTGAAAATTCAAAAACCCAAAGGTATGGGACATGCAATACGCTAGAGTCACTTGTTGTTCATAAATCAATTGCTGATCAATTTTTAAAAAAAATTGCATCTAAATTTAAAAAACATAAAGTTGAAATACGCGGCTGCAATGAGACATGCAAGATACTTACCAACATAACAAAAGCCACTTCTGAAGATTTTTTTGAAGAATATTTAGCACCAATCATATCCATTAAGATTGTTCATTCTCTAAAAGCAGGGATAGACTTTATTAACAAACATTCATCTAAACATACTGAAGCTATAATCACGGAAAATTATACTCATGCACAAACTTTTTTAAAGTTAATAGATTCATCTAGTGTGATGGTTAATACCTCAACAAGATTTGCAGACGGTTTTGAGTACGGCCTAGGAGCAGAAGTGGGAATCTCTACTGATAAATTTCATGCTCGTGGGCCTGTTGGCCTTGAGGGATTAACGTCAGAAAAATATATTGTCTATGGCGAAGGGCAAACTCGCTCATAATGCAAAATAATGTTGCGCTGTTTGGCGGTGCTTTTGATCCCTTTCATAATGGCCATCAATATATTATCAATCAACTCAAATTATTAAATTTTAAAAATATTATTCTTGTCCCAACCGGAGTATCTGCCTTCAATAAAAATTTAACAGAAGCAAGACATCGTATTAATATGATAAATGCTGCAACCAAAGATGTCGAAGTAAGTAATTATGAGGTGAATCAATCAGACCAAATTACCTTTTCAATAGATACCATTAAATATTACCTAAAAACATACCCACAACTTGTTCTTGTATTTGGAGAAGATTGTTTTTACAGCTTTGATAGATGGAAAGACTGGAAGAAAATTACAGAGTTAGTAAAGATAATTGTCATAAAGAGAAAATCAGATATTGATGACTTTCATCGGATAGCAAAAACAAAAAAGATTGATATAGTAAAAAATTTCAAAGAATTTCAAAGTCAACAAAATAACTGTCTGTATTACCACGATGGAGATGGCTATGATGCTTCATCCAGTGAAATAAAAAAAATAATTAAAAATCAGCGCATCGAAGATGTTCAGAATTTAATTTCCGAGGATGTGCTTAATTACATCATAAAAAATAAACTATATATTTAATTTAAAATTAGAATCATTGTGCCTCGCGATGCCTAGGCATTTCGATTTGATATTTTGTTTTAAATATTCAATATTTTTGTCAACCTCATCCATCTCAGGATCAATGAGATTCCCGACCCATCCAGCTGCCTTAATACCATTTGATTCGAGTACGTGCTGAGTTAGTAAGGCATCATTTATACATCCGAGTTTTAACCCTATAATTACAATTACAGGAATATCTAGATGGCGAATCAGGTCTAGATTCGTCCTAGATTGGTCCACCGGGGATAATAAACCCCCAACACCCTCAACCAGAATACGATCGTATTCGTTTTCTAGATCATTTATCTTTTGTTTAATAAGATTAAAGTCAATTTGCATACCCTCCTCTTCTGTTCCAATATGAGGGGAGACAGCTTTTTTTAAGGAGTAAAAATTAATTTTATGATGGTCATTAATTGAAGCCTGGCAATCTAAGAGGGTCTGGACATCTTCATTTATTGAATTCTGACTAAATCCAGCAGCAATGGGTTTAATACCAATAATTTTTTTTCTCGATAAGATATTTTTTAGAATGGCAGAGGTAATATATGTTTTACCAATACCTGTGCCAGTACCAGTGATGAAAAATTTTTTCATTACTTCATTAACCTTATAACATGTTCTTCTGCATTTCGAATTTTCCAGGCATGGCCCAGAATTACTTCATAACTGAGGATGTTTTTATTATTTTTTTTAAATTGATCTAAATGATCAATCAGTTTTAATAAATAATTTTTTCCTCTGAGGCTTTTATTAGAATCCTCCGATTTTGTCACTCCAATTTTTTTTAAATCACGCAATGCTGATAATGCATCGTCATATTGATTTTGATACTCATCTCTTATTAAAACTGGATCGTAAAAATTATTATTATTTAATATCCCAGCATATTCTTGAATCGTTAAGAAATTTTGGGTTAACTCATTAGCTTTAAATTGTTGTAATTCAATTAATGTATTTTTTAAAAAAGAGGAAAACAAAAATAAGCCATCAATAGTTAATATATTATTTATATTTTTGAATAGTAGATCAACATTCTCAGACCATTGAATTGAATTGCTAGAAATGATTAGATCAAAAGTATTGTCATGAAATGGTAATTGATCCATATCAGCATTCACAAAATATCTTTTTTTAGATGAAAACAATTTATTAAAAAAAGTTCTTTTATTCATTGATACTTTTAACATATCTAATGAAAAATCAAGCTCATATATCTCCGCTTTTGGAAAAATCTTTTCCAATAAGATTGAATTTTTTCCTGTTGCAGAACCAATATCCAATATTCGCTTGGGATTTATTTTTATATAATTTAGTCTATCGATCAACTCCTCGGCAATTATTGATTGCATTACAGCATCCCGATCGTAATGTTCTGCTGCACTGTTGAAATCTTTAATTTTTTTTAATTTATTCATGAATAAATATCATCAAGATAGGTAGCACATTCATCAGGATGTGATAAAAAAGGAACATGCGAGGCTTTATTGATAAATTTTGTTTTTTTTACATTCTTAATATTTTTTTGCATGAATGTTTGTGATTGAATAGGAACAATTTTATCTTGATCCCCAGCAATTAAATAAATATCGCAATTCATATTACCCATAAATGTTAAAAAGTTATTATTTTTCATATGTGACAAATAAAATTTAAGCGAATTAATATTAATATCTTTAGATGCAACACATTTTATTAAATAATTTAGGATAGCTTTTTTGTTCTCTTGGCCTAATAGTTGTAGATTAAAAAAATTGGTCAAAGTTTTCTTTTGATCACTCATAATCGACTTTGCAAAATTTTCAAAAATAACTTCATTGAGTCCAAACTTCCATAAATCATTGTTTACGAAAATTGGTGTTGATGAGGTAAGTGTAATTTTTTTTACCTTTTCCCTATTTAATCGATAAATTTCTATTGCAATTTGACCGCCTAAGGACCACCCAAAAAGGTCAAAAGAATCATAGTTATAATTTTGTATCTCGTCATTGATCTGATTGATACATTTCTCCCAGGCATCATTTTCATCCATTTCAGGCAAATCAAAGAATAGAAGTTGATATTTATTTTTATCAAGCTTTTCAAAAAATGGCTTGAACACATCTTTATTCATGGCCCATCCATGAATGAAGATTATAGGATGACCTGCGCCTAATGACTCAATTAACATTTGAAAGTGAACTATTCAGAGCGTCAGCTAAATGAATAATGTCATTTTTTGAATGTCTTGCAGATATGCTGATCCTCAGTCTTGATTCTGAAAACGGGACAGTCGGCGAGCGAATAGCTGCAACATGAATTTTTTTTTCTAAAAGTTCTTTTTGAATATTTATTACCAATTCATTATCTTTTATCAAGATAGGTTGTATTGGCCCATCGACATTCATTAGTAACTGTTTTTTATGAATCAAATTTCGAAATAAATTAATATTTTTATTTAACTTCTTTCTTAATTTTTCGCCATTCATTATTAAGTCAATTGACTTTAAAATTCCATCAGCAAGATACGGAGGTGAGGCGGTTGTATAAATATATTCTCGTGATTTTTGTTTTAGATAATCAATGATTTTTTTTGATCCGCAAATCATAGCTCCCGTTAGCCCTGCAGATTTGCCAAATGTTGTGAGATGAATAATATTACTTTTATCTATGTCAACCCCCACCTGACTCTCAAGTAACCCTAATCCTTTGGAGCCATAGACTCCAAACCCATGAGCATCATCAATGTATAAATAAGTTTTATATTTTATGGATAATGAATATAGCCTTGATAAATCTGCGATATCACCATCCATGCTAAATACACTATCGGTCACTATAATTTTATTTTCTTTTGTTGAATTTTTTAATTTTTGTTCAAGAAAATCATAATCGAGATGTGGGTAACGAGTGATTGGTGATTGAGTTGAAAACATTCCATCATAGATAGATGCATGACAAAGTTTATCTAAGAAAATATCAAACTCGCCTTTTATTATATTTTTAAAAAAAGATACATTCGCGTTGAACCCGCTATGGTAAAAAAGACCATCTTCAAAATTAAGTATATTTGCCAATTTTAACTCTAGATTGCTGTGGCTTCGAAAGTGGCCTGAAATGAGATGGGATGCACCTGAGCCATTTCCAAACTCGTCGATTGATTTTTTCATGGCTCTTGAAATGCTTTTATTTTTTCTAAGACCAAGGTAATCGTTATCTGAAAAATTTAAAAAGTTTTTATTTCTATCTTCCCTATTTCTCAATAATTTTTTTTCTTCAATATCTTGAAGTTCTATAGCTATATCTTTTTCAATCATTAATTAATTGGTTTTGATTCCAAGTTTTTTTAACAACTCCTGATCCTTTTCAGATGCTGGATTATCTGTGGTTAAAAGCTCATCACCATAAAAGATTGAATTAGCACCAGCAAAAAATGCCAGGGCTTGTGTGGATTCATTCATTTTTTCTCGCCCTGCTGACAAGCGCACATAGCTCTTTGGCATAACGATTCTTGCTACAGCAATTGTTCTAACAAAATCAAAATGGTCTAACTCCGCTTGACCAAATAGTGGTGTTCCTTCCACTTGTGTCAAAAGATTAATGGGAACACTTTCCGGCTGAGGTGTGAGGTTGGACAACTGAGCTAATAACCCAGCCCTTTCAGTAAGCGACTCTCCCATCCCGACAATTCCACCACAACAAACATTAATACCCTGATCACGAACATTCTTTAATGTGTCAAGTCGATCCTCGTAAGTTCTGGTGCTTATAATATCTCCGTAAAATTCTGGCGAAGTATCTAAGTTATGATTATAGTAATCTAACCCAACGTCTTTTAACTGCTTTGCCTGATCCCCATCCAGCATACCAAGAGTTGCACATGACTCCATGCCTAATTTCTTTACTTCTGTAATCATATCTTTTACTAGATCTAAATCTTTTTGTTTTGGACTTCGCCAGGCAGCACCCATGCAAAAACGAGTTGCACCGGAAGCTTTTGCTTCTTTAGCTGCATGAATAACCTCTTCGAGGGCCAATATCTTTTCATTTTCTACATCAGTGTCATACCTTGCGGATTGGGGACAGTAAGCACAGTCTTCTGAACATCCTCCAGTTTTAATTGATAGCAATGTACTTAACTGAACCTGATTGGGGTTAAAGTTTTCTCTATGCACTTGATGCGCCTGAAAAATTAAATCATTAAAAGGTTTTTCAAACAAAGAGCTAATATATTCAATCGATATTGACTGATCACTTGATAAATTCTTATCAATTTTATTAAAATGAATGGGTTGGTCCATATTAATCCTTTTTTTATTTAAATATTATAATATCAGATGAAGTAAACTAAAAATGAAAATTAATTAACTAATGTATAAAAAATAATCAAATGTTTAATATTGTCCTCTATGAGCCAGAAATTCCACCTAATACCGGAAATATTATTAGACTTTGTTCTAACTCTAATTGTAAATTGCACCTCATAAAACCTCTAGGGTTTGAATTGAGTGAAAAAACTTTGCGGAGAGCTGGTTTAGATTATATAAAAGATGAGTTATATGTCATCTATGAGAACTATTCTGATTTTTTATCAAAGAATAAAAATATCAACTTGTTTGGAATAACAACCAAGGGAAAAGAATATTACCACTCAGTAAGTTTCAAACCTGATGATTTCTTTATGTTTGGCCCGGAAACTCGAGGTTTGCCTGATTCTATAAGGAATCAAATTGAACCTAATCATTTACTAAGGGTGCCGATGGCAGAGAATAGTCGGAGTATTAATTTAGCTAATACAGTGTCTATTATTTTATACGAAGCCTGGAGGCAAAATAATTTCTTAGGGAGTATTTAATTTTCTGTTGTCAATGATCGTGACAACAGATTTTTTACTGCGGCTTTAGCAGATATCTCATTAGTCAATACACGATACACTTCACAAGTAATAGGCATATCAATGTTTTCATGCTTAATTCTATTAAATACTTCATAACAAGCATTAACACCCTCGGCAACATGACCAAGAGATGAAAGAATTTCATCTAAACTTTTACCTTCCGCTAACCGAATACCAACCTCACGATTACGTGAGTACTGACCGGTACATGTAAGCAATAAATCACCAATTCCCGCCAAACCTATGAAGGTATCTTCAGATGCATTCAATGCCTTTCCAAATCGGGTTATTTCAGCTATTCCTCTAGTTATTAAGGCAGCCCGTGCATTATTTCCAAAACCCATACCATCAGATATTCCAGAGGCTATTGCAATAATATTTTTTAAGGAGCCACCAACCGTTACGCCAGCAATGTCATCACTCAGATACACGCGCATGCTGCCATGGTGGAATATTTTTGCTACAGAGTTAGATAATTCTGGGTTTGTAGTTGCAAGAGTCACTGCCGTAGGAAGATCTCTTACTAATTCAGCTGCGAAGCTTGGTCCAGATAAGACGCCATAAGCAAGTTCTTTGTTTACAAGATAGTCTTGAATTATTTCATGTGGAAAAAGACTAGAACCAGCCTCAAGTCCCTTGTTAGTCCATATGATAGATTTATTAGGATCAATAGTCTGTATATTTTGAATTATCTCTACAAAAGCGGATGTTGGCACTGATGAAATAACTATATCTGATGATAATACTGCCTCATCTAATGAAGATGTTAATTCAAGCTGATCGGGGAAAGTAAAATCACCAAGATACTTTGGATTGGAACGGGCTTTTTTCATACCAGAGACGTGGCCAGAGTCTCGGGCCCATAATTTTACCGGGAAAGCTTTTGCCGCCTGTATTGCTAAAGCAGTCCCCCATGCGCCTGCACCTAGAACCGCAACCTTCATTATTTAATACCCCACAAATCAGTAGCTTTAATAAAACCCTCAATGTCCCCCACTTTGGAGTACACTTTTACCCAATTATCAATTTTTTTTGCATCTAAAAGCTCAAGAGTAACGTTCTCATTCACCTTTGCAAGGATAGGGCTCGCTGATGAAGGTTCTAAGTAAATTGGATTATCGCTGTTTAAATTCAAAACTGTTCTTTTCGATGATAAATCAATCGTTTTGATCCAATTGATCAATCCCTCATGATCCTTCACTTTTTTCCATTCTTTTAAGCTGACAATTACCTCAAGCGGATATCCTTTTGTAACAATAAAAGATTTTTTTGTTGAGCCTGATGGCGCTTCATGAAGAAATGCTTGATCAGCATTCACTGACATAAAATCCGCATAAGCAAAAGAGCTTATGAAACAAAAAAACAAAAGTGGAAACCACTTTTGTTTTTTAATCATTCTTGTTTTGCTCTTGGGCTTGTTGTTGTTTTTGCTGAAGGTATAAATTTTCAAAGTTAATTGGGTTCAAGAGAACTGGTTGAAATCCTGATTTCGTTACCATGTCAGATACCGCTTCCCTTGCATATGGAAAAAGAATATTTGGGCACGTGATCGCGAGCACCATCTCTAAACCCTCCTCAGGGATATTATTAATTTGGAAAATACCAGACTGAGTTACTTCAACGAGAAAGGCCACTTTATCATCTTGTTTTGAAGTGACAGTCACTTGCAGCGATACATCATAAAAACCATCCGCTAAAGGTTTAGCGGTATTATTCAACTCGATACCAATTTTAGGTGCTTCACGATTCGTAAAAATCTCTGGAGCATTAGGTACTTCAACTGATGCGTCTTTTAAATATAATTTTTCAATTGCAAATCCCGGTTGTTGTGCCTGTGATGGATCAACGCCTTTTGCATTGCTTTTTTTTGTTTTAGTTGCTTTCTTTTTTTTATCTTCAGCCATATTTATTCCAACTTAATTTTTTAAAAAGTGATTTTACACTTATAAATGTGTAAAACATAGTCTTAAATCTTTGAATCTGAAATCACTTTGTCTAATTCACCGGACTGGTCAAATTTTCGTAAGTCATCAAATCCACCAACATGCTGGTCATTGATAAATATTTGAGGAACGGTTCTTCTTCCAGTTATTTCTATCATTTGTAATAGATCATCTTCTGATTTATCTATAAAAATTTTTTTAATATTATTTAGTCCTTTTTTGTTAAGCAATTTTTCGGCATTGGTGCAGTAAGGACAAAAATTACTCGTATACATTATTACTTTCATATCACTTATATGGGTCTTTATTTTAAAAATTCAATACTTTTCAAAAAACTAATCTTTGGTTATATATAGACGATTTTTCAAATGATATAATTCAAACTATGTCAAAGAAAACAATCACCTTATTAATCCTTGATGGATTTGGTCACTCCTCTAACCATGACCATAATGCCATTTCTCATGCAATAACTCCTAATCTTGATTTTTTAAAATCGAATTATCCAAACGGCCTTATTAATGCATCAGAAAACCACGTAGGCTTACCAGATGGTCAAATGGGAAATTCTGAGGTTGGCCATATTAATATTGGTGCTGGTCGTGTAGTTTATCAGGATATCCAAAAAATAAATAACTCCATCAGAAACAATGAGTTACAAAATAATGTAGTCCTCAAAACTAGTTTCAACGAGCTTAAGAAAAATCAAGGTAGGCTGCATTTGCTTGGATTACTTTCTGATGGCGGTGTCCATAGTCATTACGATCACTTTGAAGCTTTTCTGAAGATTGCAAAAGGTAATGGTATAAAGAATACCTTCGTTCATGCATTCCTAGATGGACGAGACACCCCTCCTAAGAGTGCTAAAAAATATCTAGATAAATTAGATACATGGATATCATCTAACAGTTATGGCGTCATTGGATCCATAAGTGGTCGATTTTATGCAATGGATCGGGATAACAGATGGGATAGAGTCAAATTAGCTTACGACATGCTTACAGAAGGCAAAACTGATCATGTTTATCAAAACAGCATCAAAGCTTTAGACTCTGCATATCATAGAGGAGAGACAGATGAGTTTGTCTTGCCATCATTATTAGATTCTAAAAGCATAATTCAAGAAAATGACATGGTGGTCTTTCTTAATTTCCGATCTGATCGTGGCAGAGAGTTAACTCGTGCCTTTAAAGATAAACGTTTTACCGAATTTGAAAGATCAACCAAATTAACCAGCCTCAATTATTTAACCATGACCTGCTATGATCAGTCATTTGAAAATATTTCAGTGCTGTTTCCCCCAGAAAAACTTACAAATACTCTCGGTTCATATTTAGCCGACAAGGGTTTAACTCAGCTTAGAATTGCTGAAACAGAAAAATATCCTCATGTGACATTCTTTTTTAACGGCGGCGAAGAAGCCAAATTTAAAAATGAAGATCGGATTCTCATTCCATCACCTGATGTTAGAACCTATGATTTAAAACCTGAAATGAGTGTCTACGAAGTTTCTGAAAGATTAATTGAATCTATCAATTCAAAAAAATATGATGTCATCATATGTAATTTTGCCAATGGCGATATGGTGGGTCATACAGGTAATATGGAGGCAGCAAAAAAAGCTGTCGAAGCCATGGATAAATGCATTGGTGATATTATCTCAGCAACAGAAAATATATCTGGCTCCTTAATAATTACAGCTGATCATGGTAATGCTGAATTGATGCTTGATGTTGAAAATAATCAAGTCCACACACAACATACAACAAACCTAGTTCCATTCATTGTCATGGACAACCGAGCAAAAAAAGTTTCTGATAGTGGTAGCTTATCTGATATTGCTCCAACAATACTTGCCATGATGGATATAGAGGCACCTAGTGAAATGACAGGAAAAAATTTAGTCACCTTTTGATGAAAATAATTTTAATTACCCTTTTTCTTCTTTTTTATTTATCCCCTGCTACAAGTGGTATCGATGAAAGTACAAAAGACCTTGATAATGTAAAGAAACAAATCAAGGATATAGATAAAGAAATCAAGAAAAATAAGGATAAGAAGAAGAGCATTGACAATGAAATAAAACAGCAAGAGAAAAAAATAAGTAAAACGCGAAAAGAAATTCATAGCATCAATAAAAAATCAAAACAAAATCAAAAAAAATTAAAACAACTCAATAATGATCAAAAAAAGCTTGAACAGGAAATTAGTAAAAAAAAGATCTACCTATCAGCCCTCTTTTTGGATATCCATAAAAAAGGTGACTCTTCATACTTAAAGTCCATCATTGATGGGGACAACCCCAGTGATATTTTGCGAGACCAAAAATTAAAATCCTACTTCACTAACGCTCAATTTGAATTAATCAATCAATTACAGACAGACAAAAAAAAACTGATTGATACCAAGAAAATTATTAATAAAACCATAGCTAAGATTGATCGCCAAAAAAAGGATAAAAATAAAATAAAGAAACAATTAGAATCTGAAAAAAGTAATAAAAAACAATTACTTGCAAGCGTAGCCAAAGAGATAAAAAACAAAGAGCAGGCGAAGAAAAAATTAATTGAAGATGAAAAAAAATTAAAATCCATCATTGATGAGTTAGTTAAAAAAGCAGTAAAAGAGGAAGAAAAGGAAGAGTTAAGAAAAAAAGAAACAAAAAAAACAAAATCAACTGAAAAAGTTGTGCCATATAAAGGTGGCTCTTTTGCCAAGCTAAAAGGGAAGTTGACACTTCCTCTTAAAGGAAAAATTAGATATAAGTTTGGAACAAAAAGAAAAGATACTGGGGTTAAATGGAAGGGCATCTTTATTGAAGGCAAGGAAGGTCAAGATGTTAAATCAGTTGCTCATGGCAAAGTCGCTTATGCAGATTGGTTGAGAGGTTTTGGTAACCTCATCATCATTGACCATGGTCAAGGGTATATGAGTCTATATGGTTATAATGAATCAGTTTTATTAAATGTCAATGATGAAGTTAAAGAAGGTGACATTATTGCTACAGTTGGAAATACTGGGGGTCTAGGTATAAATGGTTTATATTTTGAACTCCGTAAAAATAGTAAACCATTTAACCCATTAGGTTGGACAAAAAAATAACATCATTCACCGATAATATGGGTAGCAATAGATCGATTATGAGCTGAAAATCGATGCTCATACAAGAAAATTCCTTGCCATTGACCAATTTGTAAGACACTATTTTGAATAGGAATTGATAGATGCGTCTGCGTCAATGCTGTTCTAATGTGTGCTGGCATGTCATCAGCACCTTCCATCGTATGAATAAAGTCCGAAGAACCATCCGGCACTAATTTTGAAAAAAATGTTTCCATGTCAACCAAAACATCTGGATCATAATTTTCATTAATTAATAGGCTAGCGGATGTATGTTTGATGTATGCAGTAAACAAACCATTCTCAATTGCAGAATTACCTACAATTTTTTTAATATCGGCGGTAATGTCATAAAAACCGCGGCCTCTTTTGGTTGTTATTTTGATATCGTCAAACTTTTGCATGATCTAATTTATTAAATAAAAATCTATCATTATTAAAATCAATTTCTAGAACGTCTTTATCTAAAAATTTACCAGATAAAATTTCTGTTGAAAGTTTATTTTCAATTTCATTTTGAATGGCTCTCTTTAGCGGTCTTGCACCATAAATAGGGTCAAAACCGGCCTTACCAATTTCAGATACTGCTCTATCTGTCACCTTTGCCTGTATTCCAATTTTTTTAAGCTTAAGTAATAGATTCTCTAGTTGAATTTTTGTTATATCACGTAAATGTCTTTCACCCAGTCCATGGAAAACAACAACATCATCTATTCTATTGATAAATTCAGGTTTGAAATAATTTTTCACCTCTGCTATGACTGAAATTTTGATTACCTGATAATCATCTTGGGTCATTTTTTGAATTAAGTCAGACCCTAAGTTAGAAGTCATAATAATGACCGTATTTTTAAAATCGACAGTTTTCCCCTTGCCGTCAGTAAGCCTACCTTCATCTAAGACCTGAAGAAGTACGTTAAAGACATCAGGATGAGCTTTTTCAATCTCATCAAGCAATATCACACTATATGGCTTTCTTCTGACGGCTTCAGTTAAATAGCCGCCTTCTTCATAACCAACGTAACCAGGAGGAGCGCCAATAAGTCTAGCAACAGAATGCTTTTCCATAAATTCAGACATATCAATGCGAATTAGATGCTCTTCGCTATCAAACAAAAAGCTAGCCAATGATTTTGATAGCTCGGTCTTACCCACGCCAGTTGGTCCTAAAAATAAAAAGGATCCGTATGGCTTTCCCTCGTCACTCAAGCCTGACCTTGATCGTCTTATGGTATTTGAGATTGATTTGACCGCCTCGTCTTGTCCCACGATACGCTGATGCAAAACAGACTCCATATTAATTAATTTTTCTTTCTCGCCTTGCATCATTTTTGCGACTGGAATTCCGGTTGCTCTTGAAACAACTTCTGCAATTTCATCAGCCCCGACTTCAGTTCGCAGCATTTTATTTTGTGATGCAGGTTTTGTTACATCAGCTTTTTTTAATTGTTCTTCAAATTTAGGAATTTCACCATACTGCAGTTCGGACACTCTCTGCCAATTCCCTTTCCTTTTTTCTTCTTCCATAGAAATTTTTAGAGATTCCAATTTCTCTTTTATATCTTTAGCTCCAAGCAAGGACGCTTTTTCTGACTTCCAAATCTCTTCTAAGTCAGCAAATTCTTTTTCAATTTTTTTAATTTCAGATTCAATAATCTCAAATCTTTCTTTTGAGGCAGCATCTTTATCTTTTTTTACTGCTTCTCGCTCAATCTTCAGTTGAATCAGTCTTCTTTCTAATTTATCCAACTGTTCAGGTTTTGAATCAATTTCAATTTTTATTCTTGATGCAGCCTCATCAATGAGATCAATCGCCTTGTCCGGAAGAAATCTATCTGTGATATATCGATTAGATAATTCAGCTGCAGCAACAATTGCTGGATCTGTAATCTCTACATTGTGATGTAACTCATACTTTTCTTGCAATCCTCTTAAGATGGCAATGGTTGCTTCCACATTAGGTTCATCTACCATGACTTTTTGAAAACGACGTTCTAATGCAGCATCTTTTTCTACATACATTCGATATTCATTCAGCGTGGTTGCCCCGACACAATGTAATTCACCACGCGCTAAAGCAGGTTTAAGCATATTGCCAGCATCCATAGCCCCTTCAGTTTTACCGGCTCCAACCATGGTGTGAATTTCATCGATAAATAAGATAATGTTTCCTTGGCTAGCGTTAATCTCTTTTAATACTGCCTTCAATCGTTCCTCAAAATCACCTCTGTATTTTGCGCCGGCCAATAATGCCGCCATATCCAGTGACAGTACCTGTTTATTCTTTAATGAATCTGGCACCTCCTGATTCACTATTCTTTGTGCAAGACCCTCAATGATTGCTGTTTTACCAACTCCAGGCTCCCCAATTAATACTGGGTTATTTTTACTTCGGCGTTGTAACACTTGAATTGTTCTTCGAATTTCATCATCTCGACCAATCACCGGATCCAACTTACTATCTCTTGCCAATTGGGTCAGATCAATCGTATATTTTTGCAAAGATTGGCGATGATTTTCTGCATCTGGAGTTTTGATATTTTCTTCATTCCTAGCACTCATAACAATCTCCTTTAATTTGTTAAAATTTATTCCGTGATCAATTAGGATTTCTTTGAGACCACTTTTATCAGTCTCAAGACTTAAAAGAAATAAATCCGTCGATATGTAATCATCTTTCAACTCAAAGGCTTTTTTTTCAACCCAATTAAGGAGAGAATTTAATTGTCTCGAAATAGTCGGCTCATTATCATTGGATTGCGATTGTGGAAAATTTATAATCAGCTGCTCAATGGAGTTATAGGCCGTATTTTTCATTCCTGATAAACGGAGATAATCCTGAATATCATCATTGTTGGAAGATGAAATAAGCGCCTTTAATAGGTGTGCTGGTTCAATCTGAGTATGATTAGATACATTTGCCAAGGACTGAGCCTCAGCAATAGCCTGTTGAAATTTGGTGGTTAATTTATCAAATCTCATCTTTCATTTTCCATATAAGAATTGTTCATGTTTCTTATATGGTGATGAAATTTATTTTTTCAATTTTTTTTGGCTAGAAAGAATACTCAATTGATGTGAAGATAGACCTGCCTATGCCTGGAACATTTACAGCGTTGGCGTATGTTAGCCCCATACCAGTTGTGTTCATAGTTTTCCCCTGGCCCATGTAAACACCACCTAAAGGATGATCATAATCTCGATCAAATAAGTTATAGATACCCAAATTCAGTTGCAGGTTTTCTTTTTGGTACGTGGACTTCAAGTCAACAAGAGCATAGCCGCTGGTTTTCATCTCCTGACGAATATCATTAACATTTTTCTTGCTATCCACTAATTGGATATAGATCCCGTTATTCCAATGATTAATCTTTTGGCTAAAGATCAATTTTAAATTGGTTGGCATCACATGATAGAGGTCATCATTCGAATCGGTATTAACTCCTTTGACATGACTGAGTTTGGAATCAAAATAAAAATCTCCAAGCTTAGCAATATTGCCTAAATATTGGGAGGTCTTCACATCAAACCCCCATAGGCGAGCATTTTGATTACCAAGTGTCAGTGTTCGAAACCCGTCCGCTCTGGAAGTATAGGACACAGCATCAATATAGTCATCAATATAAGTTAAGTAAGGCTTGAAATGAACATTCCATAATTGCTTGTCAGCATCATGGAATACGGCGGCGTAGGCAAAGGTATGCGCTGTTTCTTTATCCAAATTCACATCGCCCACGTATCCATTTCCATCCCCAAACCAGTTCGCCATAGAAGCTGCCATGGCATTGTTAGACCACAAGTACCTTTCTTGCAGTGTTGGTGATCTATTCTTCATGGAGTAGCCAAACTCGTGGGTCTGATTCAGATTAGGAGAATAGGCGGCTGATAAACTTAAATCCAGATGGGTATCATCTTTTTTATGATTGAGCGCATTGAAGCTATTTGCATCTGCAGCATAACCCATGTTGTTATAGCCTTGCACATCGTTGGTATCCATCTCGACCTGGGTGAGTCTGATCCCAGACTGGGTAAACCACTCTTTGGACCATTGGTGGTCTAGTTCTGTAAAGATACTATATCTATCCCGCTTACCATCGTTAATATTTTTCATGACGTTTGGTGACATCATGCCCCCGGTAGGATCCCAGCTATCATCTATCTCATAAAACTGCGTTTCTAATCCAGATCGAAGCGTACTTTTGTCATTCAGGTAAATATCCGATACCGCATTAAACCCAGTGGTGAAGCCGTGGTGCGTCATGGACATTCCAGGTGTTCCAGAATAATTGAAGTTTTTATTTTTTCCAAAATTCATTTTGGTTTCTACCTGGTGGTGATAGGCCTGAAGCTCTAGCTTTCCCCAAGCAAAAGAAATTGTGTCGTTAAGTTGAATCTTATGGGTGTGTTGGCCCACCACATCCATCCGCTGATTCATAAAACCTTGGTATGGGATAGATTGATAGTCAAATTTAATTTCAAGTAGATGATTATCTAACTGGTAGCCATAACTCAATTGATGATTCTCCATTCGATATCCGCTGGAAGCGATTTCATCATCTCGAATTCCGCCTTTATCCGATGTTCCACCGTAATTAGCCTCTTTAAAATTATTTGCACTGGAATAGTTATTGGACTGAGAATAACTACCAGAATATTTGAAATATGCGTTACCAGAAGCAACAGAAGATTTGAAATGAACCCCTTGTTCGTCATTATTACTTTTGTAAAAACTTTTAATGTTGGTCGAATAAATTAATTGATCGTCTTGGCTAAAGGTAGGTTTCTTTGTCTTTATTTTTATACTGCCAGCAATGCTGTCGCCCCCCATACTCACTGGTGTGATTCCCGCAAATACTTTTATAAAATCAACATCATTGATATCAATAAAGGATAGATCGGTGTCGGTATGAGAGGTACATGCAGAATTTAGGTCCACGCCATCCACGCTGATCCTTATTCTGTCATCATTCAATCCTTGCATATAAGGGATCGAGGACACTGATCCGTTTGCGGCATTATCAATCCCCGTAAAATACTCTAAAAGTGATGAGGTGTCCTGCTTGAATTGCTGATTAAGTCTCGATGAACCGATACTCTCGCCCGAGGTTATTTCACCCGGGGTGACAACATCGGTGATGACATAGATCTCTCGTAGCGATAGACCCTCATCCGCCATGATGGCAACACTAAAAAAAAGGGAGGAAATTAGAAATAAAAAGGATATAAATTTCATGAAATATTCTAATAATTTAGAGAGTGATTATAAATGACCGCATCAGGAAATGGAACAGGAAATATTCCTATTTATTTGGAATACCTCTGTTCAAGCCATGGGTCAGCATCGTTGTGGTAACCCCTTTCTTCCCAAAATCCTGGACGATCTTCATTATGCAACTCAATCGATTTAATCCATTTCGCACTCTTCCATGCGTATCGTTTTGGCACAACAACCCTGACAGGTCCGCCGTGTTCTTTTGTTAAAGGCTGGTCATCAAATTCAAATGCCAGCAACACGTCATCATCTAAGATTGCATCCAATGGAAGATTGGTGGTGTAATCGTCATAGGAATGAAAGGTAATAAATTTTGCATGTTCAAGAGGATTGGTTAACTTTAAGAGGTCTCTTGGTCTAAAGCCCTTCCACTTTAGATCAAACTTAGACCAATGGGTCACACAATGAAAATCAGATATGTCTTCAACAATATCGAATTTGCTCTTTAGGCTCTCATAATCAAATTCGAGCTCATGTTTAACTTCACCATAAATTTTTAAGGTCCATTCATTTAAGCTAACCTCAGGTGTGATGCCCAAGTCTAGAACCGGAAATTTTTCTGTCAATGTTTGCCCGCTAGGTAAGCGCGCGTGTGACTCTTTTCCCAATGGCTTATTATTCGATTGAGCTTTTTTAATTTTTTCCTCAAACAGTTTATTAAATGTCATTTAATTTTTCCTTTTAACAAGCCTAAAAGATATATAATTGCTCCAATCGTAATTGCTGAATCTGCCACATTAAATGCTGGCCAATAATATTCATTGATATGCAGATAGATAAAGTCCGTCACATGTCCATTTAAAAATCTATCAATTAAATTTCCAATAGCGCCGCTAATAATTAACATGATTGATGTCGACCCATATGGACTGGATATATTTTGTCTATATAAATAAATTAAGTAAGTTAAGATAACTAGGGTTAAGAGAATAAAAAAGTTGTTTTGCCAGCCAGATGCGCTATCTAAAAAGCTAAATGCAGCGCCCGTATTTTGAAAATGAACAATCTTAAAAAAATTATTTATTTCCAAATATTCCGTGAAAGGGATATTCTTTTCAACCCAACTTTTAGAGAGCTGATCAATAAGTATGATGCATAAGCCTATAAGAAGCTTACGCATACTTTCTTTTTTCTCCATCTCCAAAAAGATTTGTAATACAACGTTCACAGATGGAGGGGTGTTCCTGGTGAGTGCCTACAGAGGGTTCAAAATGCCAGCATCTGTCACATTTGTCATGATTAATTTTTTTAACACTGACAGAGAGTCTTTGTTGTTCTTCAATCAAACTCACGCTAGATACGATAAAGATGAAATGGAGCTCTGATTCATAAGGTTTTAAAATTTGAAAAGTTTCTGGCTTACATGACAGCTGAATACCACACTCCAGAGCTGAACCTACCAACCCTTTCTCTCTTTCAGCCTCAATACTCTTATTCACTATTGGCCTGATATCTTCAATCTCCCGTAAAAATTGGAGTTCTTCTTGATTCAAAGATGAAGATGTAAATTCATACCATGATTCCTTAAAAATATTTTGATCATCAGTTATCGTCTGCCATAACTCCTCAGCAGTAAAGCTTAAGATAGGTGCAATCATTCGCGTTAAGGCGTGAGTGATGTGATACAAAGCAGTTTGTGCTGAACGTCTTTCCAAAGATTTCTCTGGCATGGTGTAAAGTCGATCTTTAATGATATCTAAATAAAATCCTCCCATGTCTTCAGAACAAAAACTGACTAATTTTTTTGATAGGTGGTGAAAGTCATAGCTTTCATAAAGCTGAGCTATTTCTTTTTGGAGTGCGTCGGTTTTAAGAAGCGCGTATTTGTCCAACAATAACAAATTGGATTCTTCTAACATCATAGAAGATGCATCAAAATCAGATATATTTGCACATAAAAATCTTAGTGTATTTCTTAGCCTTCGATAACCATCGGCAGACCTTTTAATGATCTCATCAGAAATATTTAATTCTCCTGAAAAATCAGTCATTGCCACCCAAAACCTGAGAATATCGGCACCATACTGGTCCATTATTTTTTGTGGGGCAATCACATTCCCTTTAGATTTACTCATTTTTTTCCCTTGACCATCCACCACAAAACCATGAGTTAGTAACGCTTTATACGGGGCCTGCCCAGAAATAGCAGAGGCAGTAAGTAAGCTGGATTGGAACCAGCCTCGATGCTGATCTGACCCTTCTAAATAGAGATCGGCAGGGTAATTTAAATTATCATTAGTTTTTAACACTGATTCATGAGTAGTCCCAGAGTCGAACCATACATCTAAGGTGTCCGTCACTTTCTTATAATGTTTTGTATCATCCCCAAGCCATTCATTGATATCCAAATCAAACCAAGCATCAATACCATGCTCTTCGATCAAAAAAGCAATTTTTTCAAAATACTCGTCAGTCTTAGGATGTGGCTCATCTGTTTCTAAGTGGGTAAAAATAGTGATGGGTACTCCCCAATTTCTTTGCCGTGAGATGCACCAATCCGGTCTATTTTTCATCATTCCCTCAAGTCGTGCCTTTCCCCATGATGGAATAAATTCTGTTTGTTCAACCTGCTCTTTGGCAATATCTCTTAAAGTCTTTTGACCAAGTGATAGATTCATGCCGATAAACCATTGTTGTGTAGCTCTAAATATAATTGGGGTTTTATGACGCCAACAGTGCGGGTAACTATGTTCAAATGATTTTTTAAAAATAAGCGCACCATTCTCTATTAACAGATCGATAATTTCTGAATTAGCTTTCCATATATTTTGTCCTGCAAAGAACTCCACATTACTCTTAAAACTTCCCTCTTCGTTGACTGGATTTTCTACAGGCAGGTTATATTTCATGCCAACAATATAATCATCTAAGCCATGCGCTGGAGCAGTATGCACCAATCCCGTTCCATCTTCAGTTGTCACATGATCTCCTAATATGATTGGGACATGCTTTTCTACATAGAAAGGGTGATTGAATAAGAAGTTTTCTAGCTCCTGACCTAGGGTTGAATTTATTTTATTAACTGTTTGACCGGTTCTTGCAGCAAATTTATCAACAAGCTCATCTGCAATAACTAACAATTTTTCTTCTAGCTCAAGAAGAACATACTTTAGTTTTGGATTAACTGAAATAGCCTCATTGGCCGGTAGTGTCCAAGGTGTGGTTGTCCATATCACAGCATAAATGTCTTTTTCAAGCTTTGATGAATTAAATAATTGATGCAAGCCTGTTTGATCAACCCCTTTAAACGCCACATCAATTGATATTGAGGTTTTATTTTCATAATCAACCTCAGCTTCAGCGAGTGCGGAGCCGCAATCAAGACACCAATGCACAGGCTTATTACCTTGATACAGCATATTATTCTGGTAGATTTTTCCAAGTGAGCGAACAATATCCGCTTCTGTTTTTTTATTTAATGTTAGGTATGGGTTATCCCAGTCCCCCAATACGCCTAACCTAACAAAATCATTTTTTTGATTAGCTACTTGCAGGTTTGCATAATCCCTGCACAATTGCCGAAACTTCTTTGAATCAAGGTTCTTGCCATGCTCTTTTTCAATAGCTAACTCAATTGGAAGGCCATGACAATCCCAGCCAGGGGTATAAGGAGCATCATAATCTGACAATCCTTTAGATTTAACAATTATATCTTTTAATACTTTATTAACCGCATGACCAATATGAATATTCCCATTGGCGTATGGTGGACCATCATGGAGGATAAATTTAGGTTTTCCTTTTTTTACATCCCTAATTTGTTGATAGTATTTTTTTTCCGCCCATGAAGATACCCAACCTGGCTCACGCTGAGCCAAATTACCCCTCATAGGAAATTCTGTATCCGGTAGATTTAAGCTATATTTTTTATTGTCATCACTCATAATTTGAAAAATAGTTTTACATCATTAACATCAGAAGCTATTTGGTAAGACAATTCATTTGTAGTGGAAAATTTCTTTTCATCACGAATTTTTTTAAAGAAAGTGACATGCACATGTTTTCCATAGATATTCTTATCAAAGTCAAATAGATGAACTTCTAAAACTAAATTTTTTACACCGCCAAAGGTTGGTTTTAAACCTAAATTAGCAACCCCAAAAAAAGAATCTAATTTTACAGCAAACACTCCCGTCAATGGTGGGCTTTTATGAAACATATGGACATTTGCTGTTGGATATCCTAAAAGTCTGGCTTTTTTTTCTCCGTGAATCACTCTTCCAGCGATAACATAAGGCCTGCCTAATAAAGATTCAACCTGATGAAAATCAGCATCTTGCAATGCGTCTCGAACTCTAGAGCTGGAAATTCTCTCATCATTAAGAAAAATTGTTCCTGGCTGAGTGACTTGGATGCCAAATTGTTTAAGTTCATTTATTCCAAATTGTCTTTTCTTACCAAAACGAAAATCATCGCCAACAACCAAGCCCTCTACCAACAATTTGTTTTTTAAAATCTCAATAAAATCATTTCCTTCAAGATTGGAAAAATTCTCATCAAATCTGATTACATAAGCTCTATCAAGTTTGTGTGAGTGAAAGAATTCTAACTTCTCTCTTAGGCTAATCACTCTTTTTGGTGCAGCCTTAGGTTGAAAGAATTCTTTAGGATGTGGTTCAAATGTAATCACTGCTGATTCTAAATTTTTTGCCCTTGATTCAGAGATAACATGATTTATTAGTGATTGATGGCCCAAATGAATGCCATCATAATTTCCAATAGTGGCTATGCATGAACTTCTGGCTTGTTCAAAATGACGGTAGATTCTCATACATTATCTTTACTTAACTTATTTAATTTAACGCCTTGAATGAAAAGTAAGCTCACAAAAATAAGAGCACCTAGTGCAACTAATGCAAGCAACAAAATAATCCTATAAAGAAAACTTATACTCACCCAGTACTGAAAATCAGGATTGATGAAGTATAGAATTATTCCCATCGCAAATGCAGACAAAATAACCTTGATTAAAAAAATGAATGTTGTGGGTTCAATTTTAAAGTCATTCATTTTCTTTATTGATAAAAACAACATGACTGCGTTAAAGGTTGCACCGACACTAATAGCAAGCGCAAGTCCGACATGTTGAAAATAAGGAATTAAGATTAAATTCATTGCCTGGGTAACAAACAGTGTGATAACAGCGATTCTGACTGGTGTTTTTATATTTTTTTGAGAATAAAAAACTGGAGCAAATACCTTGATCATAATTAATCCGATCAATCCAAAACTATATGCATACAAGGCTTTGTGTGTCATTACCAAATCTAGCTCACTAAATTTTCCATAATAAAATAACGATGTAATTAAAGGTATCGATAACACTGCAATTCCAATTGCTGCTGGTATTGAAACTAGAAGTCCTATCCTAATGCTCCAGTTCATGAGTTTGTTAAATTCTTCATATTTTTTATTTGAAAATGATGAAGATAATGCTGGTAAAAATACCGTGCTTAATGCAACCCCCAAAACACCTGCAGGAAACTCCATCAATCGATCTGCAAAATATAACCAAGACACACTCCCCTGCTGAAGAAATGAAGCAAAAATAGTATTGATTAATAATGAAATCTGAGTAATGGAAACACCAATAATAGATGGCCCCATCAATTTAAGAACTTTCCAAACACCATCATCTCTCAAATCAAAATCTAATTTTGGAGACCAGCCTATTTTTAAGATAAAAGGGTACTGAAATAGTAATTGAACCACTCCTCCAAAAAATACAGCCCAGGCAAGAACAGTGACCGGTTCATCAAAATAGTCATAAAAAAATAATGCCGCAAGAATAAAACTTAGATTGAGGAATACTGGAGAAAATGCTGGAGCGGCAAATTTTCCAAATGTATTTAATACTCCACCAAACATGGCAACAATCGATATGAGAAAAATATATGGAAAGGTAATTTTTAAAAGGTCAGATGCCAAATTAAATTGGTAAGAGCCATACTCAAATCCTGGAGCGCTAATATATATCAACCACGGTGATGCGAAGACTCCTATGAGAGTAATTAACAGTAAAATGGCACTCAACAGAGTCACCACCTTATTTAAAAAAGCGTTGAATTCTTTTTTGGACTTATTTTTATAATCTGAAAGGGTTGGGATGAATGCCTGAGTAAAAGCACCTTCAGCAGTGATTCGACGTAACATATTTGGTAGTTTGAAAGCTACAAAAAAGGCATCAGTTGCTATACTGACACCAAATGCTCTTGCAATTATCATATCTCTGACAAAACCTAAGATTCTGGAGATAATTGTTAAGCTGCTAAAACTTATTAAATTGTTTACGATTTTTGTTTTCATCTATTTTATTATTATCGCAGATGACGGTATTTAAATGATTTAAAACTTGAAAAAAAACAATGTTTTCGCTAGAATACCCAATCTTATAAATTTTGAGTAATTATTTATGGCAAATACTGCACAAGCACGAAAAAGAGCAAGACAAAATGACAAGCAACGCGCCCACAATGCGAGTTTAAAATCAGCCTTCCGAACTGCAATTAAAAAAGTGATAAAGGCGATTTCTTTAGGCGATAAAAAAGTTGCTAAAGAAACTTTTGATGCTAACGTGGCTATCATTGATCGCATTGCTGACAAAAAAATTGTGCACAAAAATAAAGCTGCTCGTCATAAAAGTAGACTAAACTCAGCAATTAAAGCTCTTTAAAATAACTAATTAAAAAAAAGGCGCTTATTGCGCCTTTTTTTTATAGACTTTTCTTTATTTTTTGAAGTCTGTCAATTTCATCTTGATTGATGATTTCTTTACTGAGAAAAGTAACATGTCCCATTTTTCTTCCGACCCTTGGCTCCTCTTTACCATACAAATAAAGATTGAAATTATTTTCCATCATTATTTTAGTCCATTCAGGCTCATGAGGACTTGGCAATTCCCATGAGTCACCTAACAGATTAATCATAAAGGCATTCGAATGATTCATCGGGTTTCCAATAGGCATTTCGGTAAGAGTCCGCACTTGTTGGTCAAACTGAGAAGAGTAACAAGCATCAATAGTGTAGTGCCCAGAATTGTGTGGTCTTGGAGCTATCTCATTTACAAGTATTTCTCTACCAGAAATAAAAAATTCAACAGCCATGACCCCAACGTAATTTAACTTTAACGCCACCATTTTTGCTAAATCGGTAACATTTTTTTCAGTAAGTTGATCAATATTTGCAGGAGCAAGTGTGCTATCAAGAATGCCGTTAACATGCACATTTTCAGCTACTGGGTGACATTTAATTTGTCCATCTGCGGATCTTGCTAGCACGACAGACACTTCCTTATCCAGACTTACTCGCTTTTCAAGTATGCAAGGTTTTTTTTGAAATTCTTCAAATGCTTCTGTTAAAGATGTCTTACAATCGATAGATTTTTGACCTTTTCCATCATAACCAAACTCAGCGATTTTTAGAATTCCTGGAAATAAATCTTCTGAAATATTTGTAATATCCTGTTCCACATTAATGATGTGAAATCTTCCAACAGGAATAGCATTTTCTTTTAAAAATGTTTTTTCTCTAATTCTGTTTTGCACCACCCTAACTGAATCGCCATCAGGATAGACCTGAATTTTTTGTTTTAAGTAATTTAATGAATCTGCCGGGATATTTTCAAATTCTGTGGTTGCTGCCTCGCATGTAGCGATAATTTCATCAAGTGCATTTTGGTCATCATAGGCACTACATAAATGAACATCGGCAATTCTTCCTGCAGGGCTTTGAGGGTCTGGATCCAAAACTGTAACTTTATAGCCCATCTTATGAGCTGACATCACAAAATATCTGCCTAGTTGACCGCCACCAAGCATGGCTAACATTTTTTTTGGAGTGATTATCAAGTCAGACTTCCTGATCAAGCTTCATAGCTTTAACTTTTTCTTCCTGATCAATTCTAAATTTTTTCAATTTTTCCAATAAAGCATTATCCTCTTGTGCAAAAATCGAGACAGCGAATAATGCAGCATTTGTTGCGCCTGCCTCGCCAATCGCAAAAGTAGCCACAGGAATTCCTTTGGGCATTTGAACGATTGAATATAGAGAGTCTTGCCCATTTAGATATTTAGTTGGAATGGGTACACCCAATACTGGTACTCTTGATTTCGAAGCAACCATTCCTGGTAAATGAGCAGCGCCTCCTGCACCAGCAATAATTAAACCAATACCATTATCATTTGATGATTCTGCAAAATCAAACATCAGATCAGGAGTCCGATGAGCTGAAACAACTTTTGCCTCAAATGGGATATTAAATTTATCAAGAATATCAGCAGCATTTTTCATTACCGGCCAGTCACTATTCGACCCCATGATAATTGCAATTTTTTTTTGTTTCATAATTTTTCCAATACTAAATAATAACCAAATTGTTACGGTGAATTAAATTTTCCTCAAACATATTTTCAAGTGATTGATTTAAGCAATTTGTCTTTTGTCCCATGATTCTCTCAACATCTACACTCGAAAAATTTGATAAACCTCTAGCAACCTCTACTCCATCTTGATTCATGCATGATAACAGATCGCCCCTCTGGAAATTTCCCGAAAAGCTTTTTACCCCAACTGGTAATAAGCTTTTTTTATTCATCAGCAAAGCCTTAATTGCTCCATCATCAAGAAATAATTGCCCTTTGGGTTTGCTATTGTCAATCATCCAGGTCTGTTTAGCATTAATCTTTTTTTGATTTGGAGAGATAATTGTCATCTGAAGGTTATTGCCAAATAAATCCTTGAAGAAATTCTTTAACATGCCTTTTCCTATGATCGTGGATGTTCCCCCACGAGCTGCAGTTTTAGCAGCAAGGATTTTTGATCTAATTCCTCCAGAACCAATTCCTGAACTTGACGATGAATCATGAGAAATATCTTCTAGGAGTGGATCATCTGACTGAATCTTCTCGATAAGTTTTGCATCAGTATGTTTTGATGGATCTTTATCATAGAGTCCATTTTGGTCGGTGAATATCACCAACAAGTCTGCTTGAATAAGGTTGGCGACTCTTGAAGCAAGAATGTCGTTATCACCAAATTGAATTTCATCATATGCAACAGTGTCATTTTCATTAACAATTGGAACCGCGCCACTATTTAATAACTCATCTAATGCATTTTTTGCATTTAAATAGCGTTCTCTTGAAACTAAATCATCGTTGGTTAAGAGCACCTGGCCAATTTGAATATCTTTATTTTTTTTATGAAATAACTTTTTATAAGCCTGTATCAATTCAATTTGCCCAATAGCAGCTAAAGATTGAAGCTGCGATAATTTTACTGGCCTTCTTTGCTTTCCACTGACATGCAAACCCATAGAGATTGCCCCACTTGAGACAAGAACAACCTTAACACCATGTTGTTTTAACCAATTGATTTCATTGACTAAAATATTAATATTTGACTGATTAAGGCCATTCAGGATCGATGAAATTGAACTAGAGCCAATTTTTATCACTATTTTTTTTATTTTATTGATCTTCATTTTCTAAAAAGTATGCAATTTCTTTTATCAATTCCTTACAACCTTGTCCGGTAAGAGATGAAATAACAAAAATTTTATCATTCCACCCTATTTTATCTTTAATTTGTTTCTTCAACGCATCTGCATCATAGTTAAGATCGATTTTATTCAACACGATCCATCGAGGTTTATTGAACAATTTTTTCTCATATTTTTTTAGCTCACCAATGATCGTTTGTGCATCATCAATTGGATCTGAACCACTTATATTAGATATTCCATCAATTAAGTGGAGTAATAATCTGGTACGAGTTAAATGTTTTAAAAATTTATCCCCTAAACCTACCCCATTAGAGGCACCTTCAATTAATCCAGGCACATCTGCAATCACAAAACTTTTATCAATATCAAATTTAACAACACCCAAATTTGGTTGCAATGTTGTAAATGGATAATCTGCAACTTTTGGAGTTGCTGCCGATACTTTTCTTATAAAGGAAGATTTACCTGCATTTGGCAAACCCACTAGACCAATGTCCGCAATAAGTTTTAATTCTAAAAATAATTCAAATTCCTCACCTGGTTCACCGAACGTAAATTGCCTTGGAGCTCTATTAATGCTTGATTTAAAATGTATATTTCCTAGTCCGCCTTTACCACCCTTGGCAACTAAAATTTTCTGACCATGTTGTGTTAAATCACCAAAAATGTTTTCTGAAAAACTATCTTTAATAACGGTTCCGACAGGAACTTTAAGCACAAGATCCTCTCCTGCCGCCCCATATTGATCAGAACTCCTTCCATTTTCTCCTCTTTGAGCACGATGTTCCTTCTTAAATCTGAAATCAATAAGGTTATTTAAATTTTCATTAGCTTGGAAATAAACAGATCCTCCTCTACCACCATCTCCTCCGCTAGGACCCCCCATAGGCTCAAACTTTTCTCTTCTGAACGAAGCTATGCCATTGCCTCCGTCACCAGCAAATACTTTTATTAAAACTTCATCTATAAATTTCATTGGCTACACCAAATAAAAAAGCCCTATCAAATGATAGGGCCCGAATCAAAGATTTTACTCAGATCAGTTAGTAACAATATTTACTAATTTTCTTTTCAAATGACCTTTAACACTAAAACTCACCTTACCATCCGCTTTTGCAAATAAGGTATGATCTTTACCCATACCAACGTTTTCACCCGGATGCATCTTGGTACCGCGCTGTCTCAGGATTATCCCACCAGCTTTTACAAACTGATCTCCGAATACCTTAAGTCCTAAACGTTTAGCGTTTGAGTCTCTTCCATTTCTTGAGCTTCCGCCCGCTTTCTTATGTGCCATATTATTTTCCTAAATATTATTTTGCGTTAATTTTAGTTACTTTAAGCTCAGTAAAGTTTTGTCTATGTCCCTGCGTTTTTCTGTAATGCTTACGTCTTTTCATTTTAAAAATCATAACTTTATCGTGTTTTCCGTGGGAAACGACTGAAACATCAACATTTGCACCCTTAACAGTTGGAGCACCAATAGTAGTTTTATCACCGTCAACTAAAGCCAGAACGTTGTCTAATTTTAAACTTTCACCTTCTTTAGCAGTGAGTTTTTCTACTCTTAGGATATCTCCCTCGGATACTTTATACTGTTTTCCACCAGTTTTGATTACAGCTTGCATTATAATTCCTATTATCTAAACATTTGTTTGTGTCTAAAGACCGAACATTATATGAAAAAACTTGAATTTAATCAACAAAATAATCACATTCAGCATAGTATAATAGTTAACTTAATAAGACGCCCAAATAATTCTTATATTGCAAATAAATTAAAGTGAAAACCACATACCAAAAAAAAATAGCATCTAATAGCAATCAACAAGATCATCTACAAAAAGTAAATGATGTCATAATGTCTTCATTGGTTTCTGAGGTTCCACTAATAAATCAAGTAGGTAAACATATTATTGACGGTGGTGGTAAGAAAATGAGGCCTCAATGTTTGTTAAATTTAGCTGGCCTCGCAGGTAATGTTACAGATATCCATTACCAATTAGCAGCCATTGTTGAATTTATTCATACAGCTACCCTTCTTCATGATGATGTTGTGGATGACTCGGATACCAGAAGAAGCTCCCCAACAGCAAATATAAAATTTGGAAATTCAGCAAGCATACTGGTTGGAGATTTTATATATTCAAGATCCTTTCAAATGATGGTTGAATTGGACAGTATTGAGATAATGGATATTCTTGCCTACACGACAAATAAAATTGCTGAAGGTGAGGTGCTTCAGCTTATTAATAAAAATAACTTTGATATTTCCCAGGATGATTATTTCAAAGTTATTAGAGCAAAAACAGGGGTTCTATTTGAAGCATGTGGAAAATTAGCCTGCATAGCGAATAAATGCACCTTAGATCAGAAAAAATCAATATCCTTAATTGGCGAAATCTTTGGTCAAATATATCAATTAATTGATGATGTGCTCGATTATTCAGGCGATGCTGCGAGAATTGGTAAAAATTTAGGTGATGACTTAAAAGATGGGAAAATGACTCTCCCGCTTATATTTGCTGCTGAAAAAGCAAATATCAATGACCGCGAAATAATAAAAAATGCGATTAATCATGGAGATCTGAGTCAATTAACAAGGATCATTTCGATTATTGATAAAACTAATTCCATTGATTCCGTCAAAAAAATTATTAAGGCAAAGTTAGCTGATCTCGAACTTGAAATGTCCTATTTTAAAGATAACATATATAAAGATCGAATGATGACCTTTATCTCATCATCTATTAAGAGAGACTTCTAGATCATCGAGCCAAAAAATATGCTAGGCAGAAAAATTTTAATCTATGGCTCAATTGGTTCTGGAAAAACTACTTTTTCAAAAGAAACATTCAACAGTCTTCCACTAGTGGAGTTGGATGATGTTAATCGTAATTTAATAGAGCCAGGAAACTCTGGATATATTCAATTAAAAAAAAATCTTAGTAACGAATATTTCGAAACTGATGGTCAAATAAATAAAAAAAAATTAAAAATTAATTTATTCAATGACAATGTATTTAGAGAAAAAATTGAAAATATCTTACATCCACTAATTTTTTCTGAGCTTCAAAAAATTATTGAAAAAAAAGATTCTTATGTTGTGATTTCTCCACTAATTAAGCTGTTGTCAAATAAGATAAAGTTTGACCTAAAAATAAAAGTTATTTGTAATATTAATGATCAAATAAAAAGAGTAGAATTAAGAGATGGTTTAGAAAAAAATACAATAAAAAAAATTATTGCTTACCAAGAGAGCAACTATGAGTTAATAGAGCCTGATTTCATATTTGACTCGACAGGTAATCTTGAAGAACAACTAATTAAACTTAAAATATTTTATGATTAATCTTGAATTTCCAATGAATGAAAAATATAGAAAATATCTAAAAATTGAACATTTGTTTAATCAGTACAATTATTTTATAAAACAAAAACATTCTGATCATATAACAAACATTCTTTTTCAACTCTTATTTAAACTTAATGCAAATGCCGCTCGAGCAGACATCAAAGTTGAATTAATTAATGACCTTCAAAGAATCAAAACAAAATATAAAACCAATATAGATGATGCATCAAAGCTCAAAAAAAACCTTGAGAAAATTAATTCTTTTTCTCCTTTTGCATTAAATAATAATAAAATGATTCAAGAATTAAGAGTTCGGTCAGAATCTCCACAAGGAATAAATGATATAGATTTTTCTAAATATAAAATATGGACTGAACTGCAAAATACCAAATCTCGTAATTTATTCTTTAAGGATTTATTTAAAGATTTATATATTATCAATGAATCCCTTTCATTCATTTTAAAAATTTTAAGAAAACATTTCACGAAAGAAAACCTAACTGCAAACAATATGGTTGCTCAATTAAAATTAGACCCCCTAGTAAAATTTGATTTGTTGACCATTAACCTAAAAAGTAATTCAATATTTGAACCATCAATTTCGGCAAATAAATATGCTATAAATATGAACTTTACGCACCCGGTTGATGACAAAAAAACAAAACGAATAATTAAATTCTCAGCATCACTTCATAGCTTATAAAGGAAAAGAAATGAAAAAATTGATCACAATAATTCTCCTATTATTTTCAAATTATTTGCTAGCTGATATCACTTTCAAAAACCCAATCATAAAAAATAATTTTGGTAAAAAGGTTACCGCTGGATTTGCAACAATTATCTCAGATGAAGACCTTGAAATAATTGATATATCTTCAAACATAAGCAAAAGAATTGAAATCCATACTATGTTAATGGAGGGTGATGTAATGAAAATGAGAAAAATTGAGTCTCCAATTATCACTACTAAAAAGCCACTTCAATTAAAGAAAAGTGGTGATCATCTTATGATCTATGATCTTACGGAAAATCTTGATGATTTAAAAAATATTACTCTTTCTTTTAGCTTTAAAAATAATAGTGGTGAAGTAATTAAAAAAGATGTTGATTTCTTAGTTCAATAACTTCCATCCTTCTCTTTGGGATGAGATTCCTACAGCCCCGTTTTTTTGAGCGTCTGCTAAATCTGACAAACTCAAACCTCCAAGTGCATACACAGGTATATCTGAATGATTAACAATTTCTTTAAACTTGCTCCACCCCATTCCATCTCTTTCAGGATGACTGAGTGTTTTTTTAATCTGTGACAATACAACAAAATCAAAACCAAGCTTATTAGCAAGCTTGAGCTCATCCAGACTATGGACTGATGCTCCATTAATAATGTTCTTGTCGAGCTTTTTGACCTTGTTTAAATCTGTTGATGTGTAATGAATTCCATTATTGTTAATCAAATTTTTATGTCTAGAATTAATTAAAATTTTTGAAGCACACTTTTTCTTTAAAAATTCATAAAAATACTGAAGTTTATCAATTGATAGTAACGGTTCTCTATATTGGATCCAGATATCTTTTGAATTAATTGCTTTTTTAATAGACTTTTCATCTTCAAAAAAATTTGTAATTAAATAATACGGAGGTAATGAAAGCGCTTTAAGAATATATATATTTTTTGGAAGTATTTTTTTTGGCCATGAATTAATGTTTTCAACATTAATCCATTTGTAATCATTTACTTCTTTTTTTTGAATTTCACCAGCCCATTGAGTGATTTTGAAGAAAGTAATCCTTATAACTCGATTATCTTGAAAAAATTCTCTTGTGATCCACTCAGTATATGAGAGAGGATTAATACTTATTTCTTCAAATAACTCCCTTGATAAGCATTGATCTAGTGACTCATTTAGCTCAACTTTACCTCCAGGAAACTCCCAATAACCAGGCCAAGGTTGTGAGGTTAATCTTTGAGAAATAAGAACTTCATTTTTACTATTTATTAAAATTCCTGCAACAACTTTAGTTATTTTAGGTTCTGTATTCTGCATTAATTTTTACATATTCGTAAGACAGATCCGTTGTAAGAATTGTTGCTACCTCTTTTCCTCTTTTTAGATCAACACTTAACTTGAATTCTTTGGATTTCATTGCCTCGATGGCTTTTTTTTCAGAGTATCGTTTTGAAAGCATCCCATTTTTAACCACAATGTTATTATTAAGATATAGGTCAATGTCAGAAACATCAAGATCAGTTAGCTGTGCATTGCCAATGGCTGACAAAATTCTGCCTAAGTTTGGATCTGAAGCAAAAAAAGCGGTCTTTACAAGCGGAGAGTTTGCAATCGCCTTACCAATAATCTTCGACTCACTCAAATTTTTAGCATTTTTTACTTCTATCTCAACAAACTTTGTAGCTCCCTCGCCATCTCGAACTATTTTTTCTGCCAAATCTTTTGCAATCTCAAGTACATTATGTCTTAACTTAATATACATCTTATCTTTTTTAGTAATTACAGGATTATCAGCATCATTTGATGTTGATATAACAAATGAATCATTTGTTGATGTGTCCCCATCCACACTGATTAAATTAAATGATCTGTCAGCTACATATCTAACCAAATCTTTAAGCAAAGTTTTAGAAATTTTCGCATCAAGAAAAATAAACCCAAGCATGGTAGCCATATTTGGATGAATCATTCCAGACCCTTTCGCAATTCCTGTGCATGTAATCTCATATTTTCCAAGATTAAATTTTTTACTTACAGCTTTTGGAACAGTGTCCGTTGTCATGATTGACTTTGCAGCGTCAATCCAATTTGATCCATATTTTATTTTTGTTAAATTGCTCTTAAAAGAGTCCTTAATTCTTTCAACAGGAAGATTCTGCAATATGACGCCTGTCGAAAATGGCAAAATTAAATTAGGATCCAAAGAAAAATATCTGCCTAGCTCTATATTTATTTTCTTAGCATCTTCAATCCCTTTTTGACCTGTACCAGCATTGGCATTTCCAGAATTAATTATGAATAACCGGGGATCATTTGACTTTAAATTATCTTTTGCAAGCAAGACTGGAGCTGCACAAAATTTATTTTTAGTGAAAACTGCCGCCGTTTTTGATTTTTTACCCAGCTCCACAATAACAATGTCATTTTTTATATTTTTTAATTTTATTCTTGCACCAAAGGTAAAAAATCTGAAGCCAGGTACGTTGATTATGTTTTTCTTTAGTGGAGCTTTTAAATTTACTGTCATTTGATTCTCCAAACTGTACCATTTACTGTATCCTCTAAAATAACACCTAGAGAATCAATTTCATTTCTTAATTCATCAGCTTTTTGGTAATCCTTTTGAAATTTTGCCTGCGCTCTCTGTTGAATTAATTTTTCAATATGATCATGATCAATCTTGCTTGATTTAGTGAAATACTCATCTTGTGGTATTGCCATCAAACCAAGAGCTTTTAACACACTATATATTTCATTTGCTAAATCATTATTAGTCACTTTATTGAGCTGATTAATAAGCTCAAATATTATTGAGATAGCCTGTGGAGAATTAAAATCATCATCTAAAGCATCTTTAATTTTACTTAAAGATGCTTTAGACCAGTCCAGATCAACTTGAATACAATTGTAAGGCCTAAGCGCTATATAAATTTTTTCTACTGCAGCTTTTGCATCATTTAGGTTTTGATCAGAATAATTTAATGGGCTTCTGTAATGAGATTTGTAAACAAAAAATCTTATGACTTCACCACTGTATTTTTTTAAAACGTTTTTTAATGTAAAAAAGTTACCTAAAGATTTAGACATTTTTTCATCATCAACATTAACAAAACCATTATGAATCCAGTAATTAGCCATTTTATAATCGTGACATGATTCTGATTGTGCAATTTCATTTTCATGATGCGGAAAAATTAAATCCTGACCACCGCCATGTATATCAAAACTTTCTCCAAGAATATCACTACTCATTGCTGAGCACTCAATGTGCCATCCAGGTCGTCCCTTGCCCCAAGGAGATTCCCAAGACGGTTCATTTTCTTTTGATAACTTCCATAAAACAAAATCACCAAAGCTCTTTTTATTATCATCAATCTTTACTCTTGAACCAGCATCAAGATCATCGACATTTTTTTTTGACAATTTTCCATAATCTTTAAATTTTGCAATTTCAAAAAAAACATCTCCATTTTTTCCAACATATGCAAAGCCCTTGTCAACAAGGATACTAATCATTTTTATCATTGAGGGGATTGCTTCAGTAGCTTTTGGTTCAAATGTTGGGGGAATTACGTTTAGAGCTTTCGAATCCTCATGCATTGAGTCAATATATTTATCTGTCAATTCGTTAAATTTACAGCCTTTATCATTCGATTTATTAATTATTTTGTCATCAATATCAGTAATATTTCTAACATATTGAACATCATATCCAGAATTTAAAAACCATCTGTAAATTAAATCAAAAACAATCAGCACTCTAGCATGGCCCACATGACAATCATCATAAACTGTCATGCCGCATACGTACATCTTTACATGATTTTCGGTGATTGGCTTGAAATTTTCTTTTTTACTAGTAAGGGTGTTAAAAATTCTAATCATAAATAGTATGAGACAAGCTTATTTGGTAAAATATAAAGATTGTTTTTTGAGATTATAGTATGTCAAAACGTTTTTTAATAGCAGTTCTTTTTTTTGTATTCGCTTTTTCACATTATTCTTTTGCCGATATGTCAAAATTAAATAAATTGATAGAGGAAAAAAATTACTTAGAAGCAAAAAAAATAGTTAACCAGCATCTTGATTCTGATAAAGATAACCCACAATTACTTTTTATTAGCGGAGTATTGCTATCAGAATTAGGTGAAATTGATAATGCCATTAATGTATTTGTTTCATTAACAAAATCTCATCCTGCATTACCTGAGCCTTATAATAATTTAGCAGTCTTATATGCACAGAATGGTAATTTTGATTTAGCAAAAACAGCATTAGAGAAATCAATTAAAACTCATCCAAGCTATGCTACAGCTCATATAAACCTAGGGGATTTGTATACACGAATGGCAAGTGAATCTTATAATCAAGCACTTCAAATTGATAAATCTAATAAAAACGCAAAAACAAAACTTTCTTTAATAAAAAAATTATTTAACTTTCAACCCATTAATAAAAATATTGTTCTTGCTGAAGACGCCAAACAAGAAACTCAATCATTAAATGAAATTGATAATAAAGAAGATATTATCAATGAAAAGATTTATGCAATGATTGATAACTGGAAAAATGCGTGGATGAGTCAAAACTTTGATCAATATATTGAATATTACTCAGATAATTTCAAAAATAATAAAGGAATGGATTTAGAAAAATGGAAGCAATTTAGGAAACCTAGAGTTATTAATAAATCGTCAATCAATTTAAGGTTAGATAATATAGAAATTTCAAAAAATAAAAATCTATATAGCGTTTCTTTCATACAAATTTACCAATCTGGTAATATTGATTCAACCACTAAAAAAACACTTTTAATTGAACTAATTGATGATCAATTAAAAATAGTCAATGAAATCTCTTAAAAACCTTCTCTTTACTACATTACTATGTAGTCACGCCGTTGCTTATAGTGATAATTATCAAGCTGATAATATTGAAAATCTTTTAATCAAGTCGTTATATAAAATATCTGAAGGTGAACTGAGTGATGCGTTAATTACAATAGATGAAATAATTAAACAAAAACCAAACTTTAAATTGGCTTACCTTATTCGAGGAGATATATATCAGGCCTATGCCCATGGAATTTCAGATTTTGGATCATCAAGTAACATTTCAAAAGAAAAAATTGACGATTTAAAGGATGAAGCAAAAAAAAGAATCGAAAGTCATTTGCATAATGCTACTGATATCATTGAATCTCGTCGAGTGACTCTACCACAAAGCATAGATAATTTAATTTATGTTGATACAAACAAGTCCAGATTGTATTTATTTGAAATCAAAAACCATACTTTAATAAAGACCTTTGACGCATATGCCTCTATTGGAAAAAATGGATCAGGTAAAAACTTTGAAGGAGACAAAAAAACACCATTAGGAGTTTACACCCTTGGAAAAAAAATAACTCAGCCTTTGAGTGATTTTTATGGTGACGGTGCTTTTCCAATTGATTACCCCAATGTGTACGATAAGCTATTAAACAAAACAGGTCATGGCATCTGGATTCATGGAACACCAAAAGATACATATAGCCGGGCTCCAAAGTCAAGTGATGGTTGTATTGTTATTTCAAATGAAAATTTGAATATTTTAGAAAATATACTTAAAGATAAAAATACAAAAGTTATTGTATCGAAGTTATCTTATGATCAATACTTCGCCACTGAAAATAAAATAGATAATCACAATACATTCATGAGCTATTTTGAATCATGGATCAACAATTGGACATTACAAAATTACTCAGCATATATAGCGTTTTATGATACCAATGCAAAATATAACTCAACAACCTTTGACATATGGTCCTCAAAAAAGAAAACTGTATTTGAAAATACCAATGATGTTGAAATTGCCATTGATAATCTGACGATTATTGATTACCCTGATGAAGAAGATTACGTAAAGTATGTTGAGTTTACTCAAACATACAATAGTAATCTGCTAAAACAGACATCCCAAAAAAAACAAATATGGAGAAAATTTAATAATGAATGGAAAATTATCAGTGAATCAACTCATTAAATTTATACTAGTTTGTATTGTTTCAACATATTCAATACTTGCACAGGCTGAGCAAGTATTTTTAATCAAAACTTCTAAAGGCGATATCGTCATTGAAACATATGCAGATAAGGCACCAATCACTGTAAAAAACTTTGAATCATATGTAGATTCAGGTTTCTTTAATGGAACAATTTTTCATAGAGTAATCGACGGTTTTATGATTCAAGGTGGTGGCTTCGATAAAGATATGAATCAAAAAGATACAAATGATCCAATCAAAAATGAAGCAGCGAATGGCTTAAAAAATTTAAAATATACCATCGCTATGGCTCGAACTAGCATTCCTGACTCAGCCACGTCACAGTTTTTTATCAACGTAGCTGATAATTCGTTCTTGGATTATCCAGGACAGGATGGCTTTGGGTACTGTGTATTTGGTAAGGTAATTGAAGGTATGGATATAGTTGATCAAATTGCTAAAGTGCCTACTACTTCAAAAAAAGGGCATGCTGATGTACCTATAAGAAAAATTAGCATCAATGAAATAATTAAAAAATAATTAAAATAGGGATAATAATGATTACACTCAAAACTTCTAAAGGCGATATCGTCATTGAAACATATGCAGATAAGGCACCAATCACTGTAAAAAACTTTGAATCATATGTAGATTCAGGTTTCTTTAATGGAACAATTTTTCATAGAGTAATCGACGGTTTTATGATTCAAGGTGGTGGCTTCGATAAAGATATGAATCAAAAAGATACAAATGATCCAATCAAAAATGAAGCAGCGAATGGCTTAAAAAATTTAAAATATACCATCGCTATGGCTCGAACTAGCATTCCTGACTCAGCCACGTCACAGTTTTTTATCAACGTAGCTGATAATTCGTTCTTGGATTATCCAGGACAGGATGGCTTTGGGTACTGTGTATTTGGTAAGGTAATTGAAGGTATGGATATAGTTGATCAGATTGCTAAAGTGCCTACAGGAAATCATCCATCGGGTCACCAAGATGTGCCAAAAGAATCAATTATTATTAATGAAGGCTCAAAAAATTAATATTAATGATAGTGCTGTATTCATATCTGATTTGCATCTTACTGATAATGCATCAAATAATATATTTCTAAATTTTCTTGAGCACAGTTCAGCTTTAACAAATAACCTCTTTATTTTGGGTGACCTCTTCGATTACTGGGTCGGTGATGATTCCAGTATGTATTCAAAGGAAATTAGTGCTTTGAGTAGGCTCGGCGATCAAAAAAATATATATTTCATTCATGGAAATAGAGATTTTTTAATTGGCAAAAAATTTTTTAGGGAAAATCAAATAACAATTCTTGATGATGAAACTCGAATTACTCTCGGCCATAATCATGTCTTACTTATGCATGGTGACACTCTTTGCAGTGATGATTCAGATTATCAAGCGTTTCGTAAAGAAGTGAGGTCAAAAGAGTGGCAGGATAATTTTTTAGCCAAAGGATTAGATGAAAGAATCAGTATTGCATCTAACCTTAGGGAGCAAAGTAAAAAATTAAATCTTAACAAGCCAGAAAATATTACTGATGTAAATGAAAAAACAGTTAACTCAGTAATTGAAAAGAATCTTCCAATTGAGATATTAATTCATGGGCATACTCATCGCCAGAATACCCATCGATATAAAGCATTTACAAGATTTGTTTTAGGTGACTGGAAGAAAAATCAAGGAAATTATTTAATATGGAAAGAAGCTGATGGTTTTGAATTTAAAACATTTAGTTAATTTCTAATGCTCTGTACTTTTTTGCCACCTTATCAAGTGAACCATTTACAAATTTAAAACTTTCCTGACCACCAAAATTCTTTGTGATCTCCAATGCTTCATTAATTGAAACCTTAAAAGGGATATCCACTCTTGTTTTTAATTCATAATAAGCAACCACAAGAATTGATAATTCAATTGGATTTAGTTCTTCTTTCTTTTTATCCATGAAATTATTTAAATCTTCAATAATTTCTTGGTAACTCTCTTTTATTCCATCAATAAATGAGTTATAAAATTCCTCGTCACATCTGCAATAATCGGGGTCATCTTGAATATCTTTTTTAATACCAGCGTAATCAAATGTATTCATGATTCCCCGATAAATTGACTTCATTACCAGTTCCCTTGATTTCCTTCTGCTGTTGATTTTTTTCATTGAGTATATATTAACCAATTAAATTAAGGGTATCTAGTGTTTCAATCAGGCCATTTACAACTTCAATGCCTTTTGTGCCTGTCCTTTGAATAGTCTCATCATCGTTATTCGTTGTTAAGACTGCATTCATAATAGGAACATCATATTGCAATTGAACATTCATGATCCCCATCGCAGATTGATCTGATACAACTTCAAAATGATAAGTTTCACCCCTGATTACTGCACCAATTGCAATCAACGCATGAAATTTTTTAGATTTGCAGCACCTTGATAAAAGAAGTGGTAATTCCAATGCACCAGGCACATAGAACTTATCTATATTAGCCAGCATGAAGCCTTGCTTTAGGAGCTCATCTGAAACAGAATTCTCTAAAACTGAAACATGTTCATAATTGAACTTTGAAATGCAAAGTGCAACCTTTAAACTACTATAATCCATATTTATTTAGTTAATAAAAGATGACTAAAGCTTTATCAAGCGTATTGTAAATTGCGAGAACTAGTGGAATACCAACCACCATCCAAGCAACAGGTAAGATAAGTTTTTGCAATCCAACATTGCTGGATTGTGTTTTTACGGATCTTGAACTTGAGGATGTCATTACCTTTCTTTCTTTATCTAGCTCAGATTTGCTCATGAAATATTTTTTGTTGACTGGCTTCACAAGCAGGTTTGAAATTAAACCAATGACTAATAAACCAGCCAATATATACATGCTTAAGTTATAGGCCTGAGAAGGGTCAACCCCCTGTTCAATTTGATACTCTCTGAGGTAAAAAACTAACATTGGACCGAGAATACCTGCCGTAGCCCAAGCAGTAAGAAGACGGCCATGAATAGCTCCCACATGCTGGGTACCAAAAATATCTGCCAAATAAGCAGGTATGGTAGCAAAGCCTCCTCCATACATTGTTAAGATAATACAGAAAATAAGTGCAAACAAAGGTATATTTCCAGTGGTTCCAGCCCATGGGGAGCTCACATACATTAAAAAACCCAAAGCGAAGAATATGAAATAAGTATTCTTTCTTCCCAAATAATCAGATGATGATGCCCAGAAAATTCTCCCAAGAATATTAGATAAAGATAATAATGCAACAAAACCAGCAGCAATCGCAACAATCTGGCCTTGATCAAATACATTTACTGCCACTTCTTGGAACATTGGTGAAGCCACACCAAGCACCCCAATACCAGCAGAGACATTTAAACAAAGCACAATCCACAAAAGCCAAAATTGATTTGTCTTGTGAGCATTCTTAACGTGCACATGGTCGTTGGTGATTAATTTATTTGTTTTTTCTTTTGGAACCCAACCAGCTGGCTTCCAACCATCCGCAGGGACTCTATAACCAAATGCTCCGAGAAGCATAGCAATTAAATAGACTGTACCCATAATAAGAAAAGTTTGCCAGACTCCTCCATCAACTGAGGAAAAATGATTCATCAAATATTCTGCAGAAGGGCTACCAATCATTGCTCCGCCACCAAAACCCATAATAGCCATACCTGTTGCAAGGCCTCTTCTGTCAGGAAACCACTTGATTAAAGTAGAAACAGGAGAAATGTAACCTAGGCCCAATCCGATTCCGCCTATAACGCCAGTACCCAACCAAATAATCCAAAGCTGATGAGTATAAACACCTAAAGAAGTTACAATTAATCCTCCACCCCAAGCTAGCGCTGCAGCGACCCCAGCTTTCCTGGGTCCTGCTTTTTCAAGCCAGTGCCCGAAAACTGCTGCAGAGGCCCCGAGAAAAACAATAGCTAAGGAAAATGTCCACCCTAAATCACTCATTTTCCAATCACAAGATGTTATAAAAATTCTTTCAAAGAAAGTAATATTGTCCGCACATTGCTGTCCTACCACCTCTGTAAGTCTTTTCCAGAAAACACTGAAGCCATAAATCATACCAATCGACAAATGTATTAGAAGCGCCGCTGGGGGGACTAACCATCTATTAAAATTATTATCGGCAATAATATTTTCTTTATTCAATGAGTTAAACATCTTTAAAAATCCATTTTTAATTAATAACTAAACCATAATGAAAAATCCAAAAAAAATCAAAGCCTATTTTCTCAATTTATAGCTTTTAATTAGTTTACAATTACGATTAGAAATATATATTTCTATTAAAAAATATGAAAAAACCAAATATATTAATTGTTGAGGATGAAGAATCTATACTAGAGATGATAGCTTTAAATCTTCATCATAATAATTTTCAACCACTAAGGGCGATCAATGCTGAGATTGCTGAAAGTTTTTTAAAAAAAAATGAGGTTGATCTTATTTTGCTAGATTGGATGCTTCCCGGCATCGATGGTATTGATTTCCTTAGGCGTATTCGAACGAACTCTAACACCAAAGATATACCTGTAATGATGCTCACCGCTAAAAATGAAGAAGCGAATAAAATTGAAGGTTTTGATGTTGGTGCTGATGACTACTTAGCAAAACCATTTAGTCAAAAAGAGTTAATTGCGAGAATAAAGGCGATACTCAGGAGAAAGAATCCAGAATCTATTGCTGAACAAATTAAACATGGAAATCTTCAAGTTAATCCTAATAGTCATGAAGTATTTCATCAATCGAAATTTATAAAACTTGGACCCACAGAGTTTAAATTATTATATTTGTTATGTATGAATAAAAATCGTGTCCTCTCACGTGAAATTATTGTAGATAAGATTTGGAATAACGAATCTGAAATTGATGCACGAACAATCGATGTGCATGTTAAAAGATTAAGATCCACATTAAAATCGCATGGTATTGAAAATAGTATTGAAACCATCAGGGGTGCTGGTTACAAGTTATCGGATGAAATAAATTTTGAATAAGATATTCATCAAAGTTATCACGCAATTGATTTTGTATCTTGTGGTATCTTTTTTTGTAGGGATATTTTTTGCAAAAGTTTATGGCTTATTATTATTTATTTTTCTTTTGATTCTTTACATCCTCAAACAAGCCTATTCCTTAGTAAGTTTGGATAAATGGCTTAATCGACCATCACAGCATACTGTTCCTATTGGAGATAGTTTATGGGAACCTACCTTTTCAAAACTTTATAAATTTCATAAAAAAACCATCAAAGTAAAAAGGGATTTAGGTCTAGCATTAGACCAATTTTTACTCGGCGCACAAGCGTTACCTGATGGTGTGTTGTCACTTGACCAATCAAACCATATTTTATGGGCTAATAAAAAAATACAGCATATGTTGGGAATCAAGCTGCCAGATGATCTCAATAAGCCAATTACTTATATTTTCCGTGATACCAAGCTGTTAGACCTGATTGAAGCGAATAACAACAAAAAATCAATATCGATAATCATCGATGACAATAAATATCAAATCAATTTAATTAAATTTGGAATAGAAAATAAATTATTAATATGTAGAAATATTAATAATGAAGAAAAATCTGAAGCTAGTCGCAAGAGATTCATTTCAGATGTTTCGCATGAATTAAAGACTCCATTAACAGTAATTATGGGCAATAGTGAGCTGATGCTAAATAACGATATCGAAAAAAAACAACAAAAAGTTTTGTTACAAGCAACTTTAAAGCAAACACAAAGAATGAATGCTTTAATAACAGATCTTATCTCTTTAAGTAGTATTGACTCTACCAAAAATATACAAAGGAACAATAAAGTCATCGTTGAAGATTTGAAAGATCAAATTCTCAATAATCTTTCTTCCTTGAAAGAGAAAAAAGGTATTTCATTTGAATTCAACATAGACTCAAAAAAAAATATTCTCGGCTCATTTTCTGAAATTTATAGCGCACTAGAAAATTTAGTCTCAAATGCATTTAGATATACAGACAAAGGTTCAATTTCAATTAGTTGGTTTGTTTTAAAAGGACAAGGTATCTTGTCTGTTACCGACACAGGCATAGGGATTTCAAAAGAACATCTTGAAAAAATTACCGATAGATTTTATAGAGTTGATGCCGACAGAAGCAGAAATTCAGGAGGAACAGGCTTGGGGTTGGCGATCGTCAAAAATATTATGGATCATCATAATGGATCAATCGATATTAAAAGCGATATGAACAAAGGAAGTACCTTTTGGCTTAACTTCCCTAAAGAAAGAGTTATATAAAAAATGTTTCATAAAATATTTTATCTGATTATATTAATCTTCATTTCCTCATGCTCTTCAAACCAAATTAAATCCCCTACATCACAATATGATAAAAGCTCAGTGAATCAATTCGCAAAAACAGACTTTGATCGGATGGCAGATCTTGAGATTAGAGAAAATCTGCAAAGCCTAGAAATCTTGGCCTTGAAATTCTACAAACGCAACCCTAATCAGTTAAAGAAAACTACGCAAGATGATGCAGAAAAAATGGTAAATTGGATTTTCCATGGTGATCATAGTAATGAATTTGAGCAATTACAAAATAAAAAAGATGTTGAGTCTTTGAATTTAGTTTTTGATGAAAGTTTTAACGGGGACAGGGTCTTGGCTTTGATGATTGGTCTCAAGACTATGCTCCTTAAATCTCATGGCAATAAAACTGATTTCTATCTTTTTGATAAATTAGACCCGCAAAATATTTACAATGTAGCTCGAAATATTGAAGTAGTCTTATGGAAACTATCTAGTAAGAAAATGGAGAACGGAGAACCTTTTTTAATTTCAAACTCAATCAATGAAAACGAGCAAAATTTAAGTTTTGAAAGAGAATTTGGGAAAATTATTGGTCGAACTGATTATTTCGCCTACACACTGTCTGAAAAAACGGAACGGACTATTACAAGGGCAGTACAGAGTGTGTCCACAAGGCTATTTTTACCATTTATTTAATAAACTCGATCGCGAAATTATAATAAAACCTTCTCAATTCCTCCATTGTTTGCCTTCTCAACGTAATCTTGTAACCAGTTAGCTCCTAGATTGTTTTTTGCAATTTCAACAACAATATAATCAGCATCCGTTCCAGTTTCATCCCCATACCTTGACAGGCCTTGCAGACATGATGGGCAAGATGTAAGAATTTTGACATCATCTTTATTATCTTTAATAAGAGCTTTTTTGTCCTTTGTGATTTCTTCGGATTTTCTCATTTTTACCTGGGTTGCAATATCAGGTCGAGTTACAGCAAAAGTCCCAGACTCACCACAACATCTGTCATTCTTTTTAACATCTTTATTTAAGAGTGATTTGGTCACATTGGCAGATGCATAAGTTTTCATGGGGTTATGGCAAGGCTCATGATACATATATTGCACGCCAGATACATCATTCATTTTGACCTGTTTTTCCATTAGGTATTCGTGAATATCAAGCAGGCGACAACCAGGGAAAATAGTTTCAAATTGATATTTAGTGAGCTGGTCCATACATGTGCCACAGGAGACAATCACAGTTTTAATATCTAAGTAATTAAGAGTGTTTGCAATCCGATGAAACTGCACCCGATTATCAGATGATATTTCATGTCCTTTTTCAATATCCCCCGAAGAGGTTTGAGGGTAACCGCAGCACAAGTAGCCTGGAGGCAGGACAGTAATTGCGCCCACTTCATATAGCATCGCCTGAGTGGCTAAACCAACTTGAGAAAATAGTCGTTCAGATCCACATCCAGGAAAATAAAAAACGGCATCAGAATCATCTGTTACTTTATTATGATTTCTAATGATTGGAACAATCTTGTCATCTTCAATTCCAAGCATCGCTCTTGATGTTTTTGTTGGAACATTTTTAGGCATCGGTCGATTAATAAAGTGAATAACTTGAGATGCCACATTGCCTTTACCCACAGTTGAAGGTGGGTTTTTAGTAAACATTCGACTACCAAATGTTAATTTTTTAGCCACTTTATGGATGGTGCTTTGTACACGATATCCAATGTTAATCATCAATTGATGCATGACCTTGATTGTTCTTGGGTCTTTTAAATTAAGATAGGTCATACCAACATAACTGCCTAAATTAAATTTTTTCTTATTCTGCTTTCGCAGAAAGTTTCGCATCTGAATACTGACCTCACCGTAGTCAATGTTCACTGGACAAGGATTTAAACATTTATGACAAACGGTGCAATGATCTGCAATATCATTAAACTCATCAAAATGTTTCAGTGATATACCCCGACGAGTTTGTTCCTCATATAAAAATGCTTCGATTAATAACGATGTTCCAAGAATTTTATTTCTTGGGCTGTACATCAGGTTAGCTCTTGGAACATGTGTCGTGCAGACTGGTTTACATTTTCCACATCTTAAACATGAGCTGATCGAATCGGCAATTTCACCCATTTCGGACTGTTCCATGATGATAGATTCTTCTTCAAGCAGTCCAAAGCTTGGGGTGTATGCTTTTGTGAGACCAGATCCTGGAAGGAGTTTACCCTTATTAAAATGCCCATTAGGATCCACTTTTTCTTTATATTTCTTAAAGACCTCAATCGTCTCATTATCTAAAAATTCCATTTTAGTGATGCCAATACCATGCTCACCTGAAATAACCCCATCCAGAGACTTTGCTAGCTTCATTACTTTGGAAACAGCAATTTGGGCGTCATTCATCATCTGATAGTCATCTGAGTTTACAGGGATATTGGTATGCACATTCCCATCACCAGCGTGCATGTGTAAAGCAATAAAGACTCTAGATTTTAATTTTTGTTGGTGAGCTTTAACAATGCCTGTAATTATTTTTTCAAATTCTCGACCAGAAAATATTTCTTTTAAAGGAGCGAGCACCTCAGCTTTCCATGAAATTATAATCTCATGATTCTGAACAAGATTAATGATTGGTGTGTTTGGATGTTGAGTCTCATAATTGAGAAATTTATTCAAATCATCACCCAATAGATCCAGGGAATTGATGATCCAATACCATTTAGATTTTACTTTTTCAATTAAATTCAATGCAAGAGTGGATTTATCTTTAAAAAGGTCCTCATTAAAGTCTTCATCCTCAATAACTGGTTTATAGTTAATAATAAAATCCTTAGCATCATCAAGTATCGATAATTTATTTTTTATAGATAACTCGATATTAAATCGCTCGATGCCATTGGAATACTCACCGAGCCTTTCCAGAGGAATCACAACATCTTCATTAATTTTGAATGCGTTAGTATGTTTGGCTATCGCAGCTGTTCTCGCACGATCAGCCCAGAAATTTTTTCTTGATTCAGGCGAAACAGCAATAAAACCTTCACCAGATCTTCGATTGGCAATGGTAACTACCTGAGAACATACCTGGCCAACGATATTTTCATTATCAGAGGCAATATCTGCAATCAGAACCATTTTAGGTCTTTGTGACCTAGCCGCCTTAGTAGAATACCCTACCGCCTTGATATAACGATTATCAAGGTGTTCCAAGCCTGCAAGAACAACTCCAGAAGTCTCGTCAATGTATTTTTTTATTTCTACAATCGATGGAACCGCATCGCCAACTTGACCAAAAAATTCTAGGCAGACTGTTCTGACAAATTTTGGCATTTTGTGCAAAATAAATGTAGCAGAGGTAATGAGACCATCACATCCCTCTTTTTGAACACCAGGGAGTCCACTTAAAAATTTATCTGTAACATCTTTACCCAGTCCAATTTTTCTAAACTTATGCCCTGGGATTTCTAAAATTTCTTTAGCTTTAATTTCTTTTGATGTTTTTGAATCAATGAAAGATATTTGAAATCTTGCATTATCGATATCATGAATTTTCCCAAGGTTGTGATCAAGGCGCTGAATGATGATCCAATCCCCGTTAGGATCCACCATTTTCCATGATGCCAGATTGTCAAGGGCTGTTCCCCATAGAACAGCTTTTTTACCTCCAGCATTCATAGCAACATTTCCACCAATGCAGCATGAATCTGCTGAGGTTGGATCAGTTGCAAACTCTAAACCTGCTGCACTTGCCTTTTCCATTACTCTTCTAGTAACAGCACCAGCACCACAATGAACCACAGGGACCTTGCTGTAAACTCCGGGAAGATCAATATTTGTAACCTCAGAAATCGAATCCAGCTTCTCTGTATTTATTACTGCAGATTTGCTTGTTAAAGGAATAGCTCCTCCAGTATATCCAGTCCCACCGCCTCTGGGAATAATTGTTAAGCCAAGCTCGATCAACTCTTTAACCAATGCAGGAATTTCATCTTCATGATCAGGATTCAGAACGACAAAAGGAAATTCAACTCTCCAGTCAGTAGCGTCAGTAACATGAGAAACTCGAGCCAATCCATCAAACTGAATATTGTCTTTATTCGTGTGTCTTTTTAGACTCTTGAGAACTTTTTTACGCATCAACTTTGTTGTCTTGAATGATTCTTCAAAATCATCAACAGCTTTTCTAGACGAGACAACCAATTGGGAAACTTTAATGTTTCCAAAACTTCGTGATTCAATTGAATTTATTCTATGATGCAGCGCTTCAACCAACTGTTTCAGCCTTTTTGGGTTATCTAACAAATCATCTTGAAGATAAGGATTTCGAGTTACGACCCACAAATCTCCAAGGACCTCAAAGAGCATTCGGGCTGAAATTCCTGTTTTTCTCTCAGCGCGAAGTTCTTCAATCGCATTCCACATCTCTTCCCCAAGAAATCTAAAGACTATTTCTTTGTCAGAAAAAGAAGTATAGTTGTATGGAATCTCTCGAATTTTGCTAGCAAATTTTGATTGCGCTTTGAGAAAGTCTGTTGAAATTGGTGCGTTCATTAATCTAATTGAAATAAAACCTAAGAATACCATGCGGACTTACTTGTATCAACGCCGATCACAGTAGGGTTATTAGTTTTTTTTAAGGATTATATATGCTTTGGATGAAGTCTTTACACATTATATTTATGGTAACCTGGTTTGCCGGTTTGTTTTATCTTCCCAGGCTGTATGTCTATCATTCTGAAGCTAAAGATAAGATCAGTGATGAGAGGTTTAAGGTTATGGAACGTAAACTTTTTTACGGAATCATGACCCCTGGCGGGATCCTCACAATCTTTTTTGGCTTATTATTAATCATAAATTACGACTATCAAGGTGTGTGGTTAACCTATAAATTAATTTTGGTCGCACTGTTGGTCATCTATCATTTCTATTGTTGGAAATATTTAAATTTATTCAAAAATAATATTAATAATCATAGTCATGTTTTTTATCGGATATTCAATGAGATTCCTGTGATAATGCTCATTGCAATTGTTTTTTTAGTTATCTATAAACCTTAACGGAGTTCTGAATGAGTATTTTAGTTTGTGGTTCAATGGCCTATGATTCGATTATGGTATTTAGAGATTACTTTAAAAACCATATCATGCCAGATCAAATTCATAAACTCAGTGTGGCTTTTTACACCCCCGAGATGGAAAAAAATTTCGGTGGCACTGCCGGAAATATTGGGCATAACCTAAATCTACTCAAAACCAATTTTTTCATCATGAGTACCGTCGGCACAGATTTTGATACCTACAGTGATTGGCTGCAAAAAAGAAAAATAAATACTAAATATATAAAAAAACTTAGCGATCAATTTACAGCTCAGGCGTTTATTACTACCGACCTTGATGACAATCAAATCACTGCATTTCACCCTGGTGCAATGACTCAGAGTGAAGTGAATTCCTTATCTGACATAAGTGAAAATATTGAAATCATCCTTATTTCACCAGATGGTAAGGAAGGAATGATTAAACATGCCAATGAAGCTTACAATAAAAAGATACCTTTTATTTTTGATCCGGGCCAGGGTCTGCCTATGTTCAACGAGCAAGAATTGAAAGATTTTATTGAGAAAGCCACCTACATTACAGTGAATGATTATGAGGCTGAATTACTTAGCAAAAACTCTCATATGTCCTTAGATGAAATACAAAAAAAAGTTGATGCTCTCATTATCACCAAAGGTTCAAGTGGTTCAACTATTATGACCTCGTCAGACAAAATACAAATTCCTGCATTTAATGTTGAAAATCCGGTTGATCCGACAGGATGTGGAGATGCTTATCGAGCTGGAATTGCCATTGGAATTGTGAACAACTGGGATTGGGAGAAGAGTGGTAAATTAGCCTCTGCCCTTGCCTCATTAAAAGTCAATCATAAGGGTGGACAAAACCATAATCCAAGTATTGATGAGATTCAGAGCCTAGCTGGTTTCAATATTAATTAACTAAATCTTTTGGATTAGCCACTACTTTAAAGGTTTTTTTACTCTCCAAACAAAAAGCTGTCAATTTCTGACCCCAAACACACCCGCTGTCTATAGATATTCCATAGGAATGTTTGCGTACCCCTATTGCTGACCAGTGGCCAGTAATAATCTGTTTAGACTTATCCGCTCTTTCAAAATCAAACCAAGGTCGATAAAACTCTCTATCAATTTTTTTTGGTATTTTTCCCTTAAAGTCATAATTTAAACTAAAGTTTAAATTTAAGGTTCTCATTCTGGTCATTATATTAATCGTCATCCTTCTTCTCAAAGATTTTTTTAAATCATCGCTCCAATACCCCGGTTGATTGCCATACATTTTACTTAAAAAATTAGCCGGGTCCTTATTCAAGGCCAAGTGAACCTTGTCTGCCAATTTCAACGATTTATTGATAGACCAATCGGGATGAATTCCAGCATGCACCACAAGATAGTCATCTCTCAGTATTGCTAAAGGTTTTTTAATAAGCCATTCAATAAAATGATCTACCTGTTTTGAATTTAAAAGTTTTTTTAAGGTATCAGTTTTTTGATGTTTTTTTTGATCAAAATAGATAGCGATTAAGTGGAGGTCATGGTTCCCAAGGACCGTTTGAATATTTGATTGATTGGCTAGGCACCACTGAGAAAATAAATGTGAATTTTGACCACGGTTTACTAGATCACCAACGAAGATAAGTTCATCTCTGTCGGGTTTAAATTTTATCTTTTGAAGGAGGTCTAGAAAAGAAAAATGGCAGCCTTGCACATCACCGATTGCGTAGAGTGCCATATAAAAGGATTGTTAGATCTATAAATTAAAAGTTTGCACCAGCTCCATTAGCCATATCGATAACAGCTGCCGCGACTTCCTCATCGCTCAGCTTAGCGTTTCCACCCCTTGCTGGCATAGTACGAATACCATTAATGGCATGACTTACAAGCGTGTCTTTACCCTGTGCTATTCTTGGAGCCCACTGCTCTTCGCTACCAATTTTTGGTGCGCCCATTAAACCACCCTCATGGCACATCGCACAGTTGGCCGCGATGATTTGTTTAGCATCAATCACTTTGTCTGAAGCATCCTCTGATTGATCGTCAACCTCTACCTGCGCTACAGGCTCAGTTGTTGAGGCATCCACTACTTTCTCGGCTGCTGGTTCATTTGAAGAATAATCTTTAGTCAAAAGGACAATTAAAATAACAGCAGCCACAAAGCTACCAATCACCACTGCAGTTGTCTCAATTACACTTCTTAATTCACTATTTTTACTCATAACAATCCTTTGTATCTAAAACTAAATAAATTTAAATTTAAAATAATGGTCAATCAGAAAAGCTAAGAAAATTAGCCCTAAATACCATATTGAATATCGAAATATTTTCATACTAAGTTTATCAGAATATTTGCGATATAGCATCACCGTATAGAATAAGAAATAAGCATTCAGCAAGGTGGCGAAGATGATATAAATCAACCCTGCCATGCCGACACTAAATGGCATCATGGTCACGATAACTAAAATAACTGTATATAAAACGATTTGTAATCTCGTATACTTTTCACCGTGAGTCACAGGGAGCATAGGCATCCCAACCTTCTCATATTCTTTTCTACGATACAATGCCAAAGCCCAAAAGTGTGGAGGCGTCCAACAAAATATAATTAAGAAAAGGATTAACGATTCAGGAGTCACTTGATTGGTAACTGCAGCCCATCCAAGAACTGGAGGCATAGCCCCAGATGCTCCACCAATCACAATATTCATTGGCGTTGCTGGTTTTAGAAAAACTGTATAAATTACCGCATAGGCGAAGAATGTAAGTAAAGTGAGCCATGCGGTTAATGGATTGACAAAGGCATAAAGGAGGTACAAGCCTAACCCGCCAAGCAAACTTGAAAAGATTATGGTCTCCCTCTGAGATACTTGACCGAGGGGAAGTGGTCTTCCTCTCGTTCTTGCCATCATGGCATCAATCTTTTCTTCGATTAAGCAATTAAATGCAGCTGCAGCCCCTGATACAAAAGCAATACCCACAGATGAGAAAAATAAAATTTCTATAGGAACCATTCCAGGTGTTGCCAAAAACATACCAATGATTGCCGTAAAGACAATGAGGGCACACACCCTGGGTTTGGTTAAGGCATAAAAGCTCTTAAGGGCATCGAGACTTAATAATGGCCTCATATTTGTTGTGCCTAGTTTTGCCATGATTTTGTAATTCTTGAATTAATACCGACTAAAATCACTACCAGTAATGCTGCGCCTAAATTATGAAGAGTAGCAAGAACAATTGGCAAATGAAGTAAAAGATTAGCAATACCTATAATAAATTGCAAAGTAATGACAAGGATTAATGCATTTCTCCACATATTAAAACCTTGATTCACTTTAAGGATATAGGCAACAAACAATAAGTAAATTAAAAGTACTATGGCCCCAACTCGATGAACCCATTGAATTGCATGAAGCGCCTCTAATGACAATGGCTCTCCTAATGATGTCACTCCAAGCTCTCGAAAAATAGTAAAGGCATTAGAAAAATCCATCTCTGGAATGAGGGAACCATGGCATGTTGGATAGTCTGTACATGCTAGCGCAGCATAATTAGTACTGGTCCAACCACCTAAGGCAATTTGAATAAATAATAAGACTAGGGAAAATCTGATGATCTTTCTTTCAAAGGGATTAGAAACAAAATTTTCTCTATGCGTTCCATAATTGCGATGCATCAGGAAAGTTAAGATGCCAAGGACCGTCATACCTCCAAGTAAATGTGACGACACAACAGCAGGCTTTAAGAGCAAGGTCACTGTCCACATTCCGAGTGCGGCCTGAAAAATTACTAACCCAAGTAAAAAAAATGGCCATTTAAGTGAATAATTAATTTGGTCTCTGAGTTTGATTGACATGAAAGCGATCACTAAAATCATGACGCCTAGAATTCCAGCAATGTAACGATGGATCATCTCTATCCATGCTTTTTCAACCTCAACAGGGCTGTCAGGATATACTGCCTGTGCCTTTTCAATCTGATCAATACTCTCTGGTACGCTCAAGGTACCATAGCAGCCAGGCCAATCTGGACAGCCAAGACCTGAATCAGTCAGTCGAGTGTACGCCCCAAAGGACACCACAATTAGTGCGAGTACTGTGGCAAAAAAAGTCAGTCTTTTATAAAAATTCATTTCTTTGTGATTGAACCGATTATTGATAAAATTCGAACGTTTGATTATAACAAAGTCTCAGTATTGATATGCAAGAAAATAGGAAAAATTTTATATACTTAGTGATTCTAGCAGCGCTCATCGTGCTGCTTTTTTTTCTCATTCGACCAGAGAAAATCTCTTCAATGGAGTTTAATATTCTTGATGATGAAAAATTAAGCAGTGATGATATTGATAAAATTTTAATCCTTAATTTTTGGGCTACCGATTGCCCAACCTGCATCAAAGAAATGCCTGATTTAGCTAAAATCCATCAAGAGTTTAAAGATGATATTGAGCTCATTGCAGTTGCCATGCCTTACGACCTTCCCAGCCGGGTGGTTAACTTTAAAAACAAAAACGAGTTACCATTTAAGGTAGCAATTGACCCTGAAAGTAAAATTTTAGGAGAATTTGAACGGGTTAAATTAACACCGACAACGATTATTTCTGATAAGAATAAAGTTATCAAACAGACCATCATAGGTGAGATAAATTATGAGGACTTGAAAGAGACTATTTTAAAATTAAGATGAGTTTTTGATCAGCCTCTCAACATCTTTAATGATCCCCTTTGGATTCATACCTCTGTCATAGCGCATCATAATGAACCCATACGGATCGATCAAATAGATATCGTTGGCTTCAAAATTTTCTATTTCTCTAAATTTATTCATTAATCGATCGAACTCCTCTGGGTCTTTAACCACCTTTTGACCCTTATACTCTTCTTCATAACCGAGCACTTCATCACTTTCAGTTAATACCAGTCGTCCCACCTTATCTAAATTTTTTCCTAAAGCTAACCTTGTTTGTCTTAATGTATACAATAGTTTTTCACAATCTGTATCACAGCCACTTGAAACAAATCCAGTCAAAGTCCATTTGCCAAGTAATTTTTGTTTTGTTTCATCGCCAATAGCTACAGCCTCAATTGCACCAACTTCGATGACAGGATGGATCAATGAGCCGTTTTGTACCCCGATATCATTTTTTTTAAAATCTGTATAAAACACGAGATACCATGAAGCGATGAAAGGTGCAGTAAACAATGTAACAATGACTACTAAGGCAATTCTTGCTTTAACAACTTTTGAAATCATTTATTTTTTTTCCTTAATGTAATAAATATAATCAGTAGGGTAAGTGCGAACGCGAACCACTGAAAGGCATATCCATAATTTTTTTCTGAATTTGATACTGGCAGTATTAGATGTCTTTTAAGGTTTTCATCAATTGTTGGCTCCAGCGTTAAAACGAATGGATATATCTCATGCTGAATATTCAATACTTCTTTTATTTCATCAACATCAATTCTTTGTATGCGAATTGAAGAATCATTGATATTTTCTATGTTCTCAGTATTTAAAATAATGCCATGAGATGGAACCTTGGTAAGAATTCCGCTGATCATAGTGTCTTCAGCTTTCTTTACATTCGGTAATTCATTTCGGTCTTCTATAAGATCATGCCAACCCCGATTTACTAAAATGACTTTATTTTCTTGAGTTAAAAAAGGTGAATAAATCACATATCCTGCTTCACGCTTGTAGGTTTGATTGTCTAAATAAAGATTGGGTGATGTAAATTCACCCTCGATTGAAAACTTACCCCATAAATTTTCTTCATTAATATCAGTTTCATCAAATATCTTTAGGGAGGATTGGCGTTCCAGGAAATTTTGATTTATTTCATTTTTTTGATCTGCTCGATCAAGCTGCCAAAATCCCAGTCGGAGAAGAATTAAAAAAGTGACGACAAACAATATGTCCAACAATAAACTTTTATTTTTTACTTTCAATGTCTTGGATGTTCCTATAATATGAGTTGATGGATATTCAAGCTATTTATAAATCAATCGTAATTATTCTTTTAATTGTCGTTATTTTATCACTAACAAGCGGCTTACATTTCTTAATGAAGGATGTCGATCAGAGTAAAAAGATGGTAACCTCTTTGACGATTCGAGTCACGTTATCTATTATTTTATTTCTCATGATCATCATCGGTTTTAAGCTTGGGCTAATTCAGCCAAATCACATGTAATACAAAAAAAAACGTTACCATTAGGTAACGTTTTTTTAATCCAGTAAATGCTTATATCCAATAAACGAATATAAATAGACCAAGCCAGACCACATCCACAAAGTGCCAGTACCAGGCAACAGCTTCGAAAGCAAAATGATCTTTTTTACTAAAGTGCCCTCTCATAGTTCTTAATAAAATTACTAGAAGCATAACGGCACCCATAGTTACATGGAAACCGTGGAAGCCTGTAAGCAAATAGAAAGTTGATCCGTAGATTCCTGAACTTAATTTAAGGTTAAGGTCATTATATGCATGGATGTATTCTTCAGCCTGGAAGTAAACGAATACAAAACCAAGCAATACAGTCGCTGCAAGCCATAAATTTAGACTTGTTCGTTTACTATTTTTTAGAGCCCAATGTGCGAAAGTGACAGTAACCCCACTGGTCAAGAGAATTAGTGTGTTAATTGCTGGAACACCAAAAGCAGGAACCACGTCACTTGGTTGATCGAAGTTTGTTGGATCAGGTGTAACACTGAGTGGCCATGCTGCTTCAAAAGCTGACCACAAGAATTCATGCGTGGCGGTTCCTGAACCGAGACCACCTAACCAGGGAATAGAATACATTCTTGCGTAATAAAGAGCTCCAAAGAATGCTGCAAAAAACATCACCTCAGAGAAAATAAACCATCCCATACCCATTCTGAAGCTGACATCGACCTGTCCGTTGTATTTGCCTGAACGACTTTCACCGATCACGTCATTAAACCAACCCACAAACATATATGCAACCAAAGCAATTCCTATATAGAGGACTACATTAGCGTTTGCGTTACCAGAAAAAAATAAAGATGCTCCGATAAACAAAACAAACAATGCAAAACTACCAAAAATTGGCCATTTACTGCTTTCAGGAACGTAATAAATATCTTTAGCTGCCATAATAAATCCTATCCAAGTTTATGAATTATCACCTTTTGCTCTAAAGAAAGTATAGGAGAGTGTCAGGGCTCCAACATCTTTAGGCAAATCTTGATCTACCTCAAATCTTACCAGCATATCTTTGGTTTCTCCAGGCTCTAAGACCTGATTCACAAAACAAAAACATTCTGATTTCTTAAAATACAATGATGCTATCTGGGGGGATACACTTGGTATAGCCTGGCCCACTACGGGTATATCAGCCATATTAGTCACAGTATATGTGGCATCGTAGAACTTTCCTGGTTGAACTTTCAACGATTTTAATGAAGGTTTCAATCTCCACGGTAAATCACCATTTACATTGGAATCGAAAAGTATCCTGACCTCACGATCAATTAAAGGTGACGCCTCCCCTGCACCTTCGGTTACCCTTTGAGTTTTGCCATTTAAGCCAGTAATTTGGCAAAAAGCATCATACAAGGGTACCATTGCGTAACCAAAACCGAACATCAAAATTGTAACTACAAATAAGATGGTCGTAGTCTTCTTTACGCCTTTCTGTTTTGAGATCATTTTTTTATAAGAAGCTCAAAACAAAAAATAAGTAAAAAGAAAGAGCGATTAGGGCCAAAACTAGGGCTAATCGCTTATTCTTTTTTGCTAAATTCTTCTTATCCTTCTCAGCTAATGCCATCAACTAATTTTCAAGCATTGATTTAGTTAGCTTTGGAGGTGTTTCAAATGTGTGGAATGGTGCTGGTGATGGAACTGTCCATTCAAGACCTTTTGCACCTTCCCATGCCTGAGCCTTGGCTTTCTTGCCACCCAGTGCACATTTGATAACAATGTATACAAACAGTAACTGACTAATACCGTATGCAAATCCACCGATACTTGAGATCATGTTGAAATCTGCAAATACAATATTGTAGTCAGGAATTCTTCTTGGCATACCAGCTAGACCAAGGAAGTGTTGTGGGAAAAACAGTACGTTAGCAGCAATTGTAGATAACCAGAAGTGTATCTTCGCAAGCTTCTCGTCGTACATGTAACCTGTCCATTTTGGTAACCAGTAGTAAGCCGCAGCCATCAGTGAGAACACTGCACCAGTTAAGAGAACATAATGGAAGTGAGCCACAACAAAATAAGTGTCGTGATATTGGAAATCAACTGGTGTAATACCTAGCATCAGTCCTGAGAAACCACCAATCGTAAATAATATAACGAATGCGATTGAGAACAGCATAGGCGCCTCAAAGGTCATCGCACCTCTCCACATTGTTGCCATCCAGTTAAAGACTTTCACGCCCGTTGGCACAGCAATCAACATCGTGGCATACATAAAGAATAATTCACCCTTGATAGGCATACCCACAGTAAACATATGGTGAGCCCAAACAAAGAATGAGAGGATTGCAATCGATGCTGTCGCGTAAACCATCGATGCATAACCAAATAGTGGTTTTCTTGCGAATGTAGGAATAATTGTTGAAACGATACCAAATGCTGGAAGCGCTAAAATATATACCTCAGGGTGTCCGAAAAACCAAAAGATATGTTGGAACAACACTGGATCACCACCGCCTGCAGCATTGAAGAAACTTGTACCGAAATATTTATCGGTTAGTAACATTGTCACGGCACCAGCTAATACTGGAAGAGAAGCAATAAGTAAGAATGCTGTAATCACCCAAGTCCAAACGAATAATGGCATTTTCATTAATGTCATGCCTGGAGCACGCATATTAAATACGGTTGCAATAATGTTAATTGCACCCATGATTGATGAAATACCCAAAATATGCACTGTAAATATCAAAAACGGAAAGGCATCACCTAGCTGTAACACAAGTGGTGGATACATCGTCCAACCACCAGCTGGACCGCCACCATTCATGAAGAGTGTACTGATCAATAAAGCAAAACCAAAAGGAAGTATCCAGAAACTCATATTATTCATACGAGGAAGGGCCATGTCAGGGGCACCAATCATTAAAGGAATCATCCAGTTCGCTAACCCAACGCCAGCAGGCATAACGGCACCAAAAATCATGATGAGGGCATGAACGGTAACCATTGAGTTATAAAATTGTGGATCAACAAATTGTAATCCCGGCTGAAATAATTCAGCCCTAATAATCATTGCCATTGCACCACCGATGAAAAACATCATCAATGAGAAAATTAAATAGAGTGTTCCAATGTCCTTATGGTTGGTTGAAAAAATCCAACGCTTTAGACCGGTTGGAGCATGATGATGATCATGTTCGTGTGCTACTGTACTCATAATATTTGCCTCATAAAATATTTATAGTTAATTAAAAATTATTTGCGTTCCGCTGCAACATCGGCTGCTTGAACAACGTCTCCTGTATCATTACCAAATGCGTTTCGTGTGTATGTGACTACTGACGCAATGTCACCATCATTCAACTGTTCACCGAATGCTGGCATTAAGTTCTTACCGTAGATGATCTGCGTAATGTGAGCTTGTAAATTTTCTGGTTTAGTCGCTAGCTGACTTCCAGCTACCGCAGGGAAAACACCCTGAACGCCTTCACCGTTAGCTTGGTGACATGCCAAACAGTTAGCCTTGTAAACGGCTTCACCTTTAGTCATAAGTTCTTCCATCGACATTTCTTTACTAGATGCCTCGGCCGCTGCTACCTGTTCTTGTTTCTTCTCTGCCACCCAAATTTTGTATTCATCCATAGAAACAGCTTTGACAACGATAGGCATGTAACCATGGCCTTTACCACAAATCTCAGCACATTGGCCACGATATGTTCCAGGCTCATTAATCATAGTCCAGTTATCGTTAATGAAACCAGGGATTGCGTCACGCTTCCACCCAAGATCCGGAACCCACCATGCGTGGATCACATCATTGGCTGTAGTTAATATCCTAATTTTGGTATTGGTTGGTAAAACGAGTGGTTCATCTACATCTAGTAAGTAATCAGAATGCTCCATTGGATTGACAGTATCAACTCGCTGACTTAATTCAACACTTTTCTCATCCAGGTTACTGTAGATAGTTAGATCATCTTCAAGGTACTCGTATTTCCATTTCCACTGGTAGCCTACTGCTTTTACTGTAAGTGCTGTATCGGATGTGTCATCCATTTCAATTAGTAGTTTAGTTGCAGGAATAGCAAGACCAATAATAATAAGTAGAGGAATAGCTGTCCAAATAATTTCAACTGTTGTGCTGTGTGAAAATTTTGCAGGTTTTACGCCTCTTGATTTTCTGTGATGAAATATAGACCAAAACATGATACCGAACACAAGGATACCGATAATGGTCACAACCCATAAGGACACCATGTGCATGTCATAAACTTTTTGACTGATTGGAGTAACACCCTCACGCATATTTAGTTCCCAGTCAGCAAAAGCAGATAGTGGGTAAGCTAATAATAATATTAACGATTGAGTAATTTTTTTATAAATGCTTGTCATGCTTCCTCTTTCACAATACTTAAATGTTAGTAAACTGTTTTAGTTCCCGTATAAATGTAACTAATTTGTAACAATTTTGTCAACCATTAAGTTTATATGGTTTTTATCAAGTTCTTTAACTTTTCGCGCTCATCATCTGTAACTCGTTGACCCAAAAAGATTTTTTTCCCATCCTTAATAAAATAAAAAATTGAATGTTTTAGCCTGGTAGGTGGCTCATACTGAAAATTAGTCCAATTTCTCACTAATTCATACTCCTTAATTTTTTTTCTCATGACAAATCTAACTTTTATGTTATGAGGACTGATTAAAATTTCTTCATAAAAAGTACTTTTTAAAGCTGTGATGTAAAGTGCATAACCTAAGATTAAAAATTCAATCCCATAAAAAGGGATGGCCAAATATAAATTAACATAGGTTAAAGCAATTGCTATTAAAAGAATGAAACAGCCGAAATAAATATAAACTTTCTTAATCATGTCCCATGGCATGGCAGGATTAGGTCGAATAATTATTGACTGAGTGTCTTTCTGTTTATCAAATTTATTTTCAATCATCTAATGTATAATTTCGTAGAAGAATGGTGCCGGGAGCGAGAATCGAACTCGCACGCTGTCGCCAGCGCGGGATTTTGAATCCCGTGCGTCTACCAGTTCCGCCATCCCGGCAGAATGGAAATTATAACAAGCTTTCATTAAATGAATATAGAAGAATTTAATTACACACTGCCAGAAGAATTGATCGCACAACACCCGACAGATAAACGGTCCGATAGTCGATTACTGCAGCTCAATCCAAACACTGAAGAAATTATTGATAATAATTTTACAAATTTTTTATCTCTTATAAATCATAACGACCTCCTTGTTTTTAATGATACAAAGGTAATAAAAGCTCGGATCCATGGTCATAAAAAAAGTGGCGGCAAAGTCGAAGTATTGATCGAAAAAATAATCAATCAAAATTCATTTGTTGGTCATATTGGAACATCCAAAAAAATTAATGCTGGATTAGAAATTATGGTCGGTAATTTTAAACTGACGGTAAAAGATCGGGATGAAAATATGTTTATCATCGAGACCAATGATGATATTTTTAACATCATCGATTGTCATGGGAAACTTCCCCTACCCCCATACATTAATAGAGATAACGAGGATTTTGATGATGATCGTTATCAAACTGTTTTTGCTAAACATGATGGCGCTATTGCTGCGCCAACGGCCGGTCTTCATTTTGATGATCAATTTTTTTTAGAATTATCAAAACAAAACTTAAACTTTAGCTTCATCACGCTGCATGTTGGTTCTGGCACATTTCAGCCTGTTCGTAATTCAAATATAACTGACCATAAAATGCATTCGGAAGAATTCATGATTAGCCAAGATGTATATGATCGAATAGAGCAAACAAAAAAAAATGGCGGGAGAATCATTGCGATTGGTACCACTGTTTTGCGGGCTCTGGAATCGGCTTACGCCCAACCCAAGAAAGACTCGAACTTTCAAAAAACTAATATTTTTATTTATCCAGGTTATCAATTTAAAATAGTCGATAGCTTATTCACCAATTTTCACTTACCAAAGAGTACTTTAATTATGTTGGTCTCGGCATTCGCTGGTCATTCGTTTACAATGACAGCCTATGCACATGCTGTTAAAGAAAAGTACCGATTTTTCAGTTACGGTGACGCAATGTTTATTGAACAAAAATTAACCACAGAAGACAAATGAGATACCTAATTTAAATAAGAGAACTTTATATGAGAACCATCTACACCATTTTATTTACACTTTTTATTTCACTTAATATTCAAGCTGAAATACTGCCTGAAGCTAAATTAGAAATGAAGATTCCTTTAGCTAAGGAACCGTCAACACGACCTATGACGGTTGCTTACATTCCTGGTGAAAAAAAGTATTATATTGCCGATGGTGGGTTATCACCTGTTGGGAATGAGCCTTTCTCAAAATCACAAGTTCATGTTTATGATGAAAAGGGAGCCTACATCAAATCATTTTCCCCAGGTTTTGATAATCGTTCAATTTATTACAATGAAAATTCTAAAACTCTAGAGACTGTTACCTACAATGTATCGAGTGCAGCGGGATTTTTTCCAAATACAGGAATCTTCAAGCTTGAACTAGATGATCAGGGGTTACTAACAAACAAGTCTGACACTGTATCAAGATTTTCAGAAACTTTCGGTAGCGCTGGGACTATGCCAACTTACGATGCCAAAAACAATCAGTACTTTGCTAAGCAAGAAAAGAGTAACATTGTTATAGTCATAGATGGGACTTCAAATGACATTAAAAAAGAAATTGCTCTCGATTTTTCTGCTGCTGAAGTTGAGCATCATGACGTGACTGACCATTACGCTGCATTTACAAATGTTCCTGGGCACGAACTCATTTTACTCGACGTAGACCACAAAAGGTTTTTGGTATTCAATTTAGATGGAAAGTTAGTCGGGACTTCAGAGCTTGCAAAGGATTTAAAAATTAGAGCAAAAAATCATTTCAATGGATTAGGATATACCAATAACGGCTTGTTCTTTTTATATATTGATTCTGAAGGTGAGTTTGGTACTTATCACGCATACAAGGTATTGAATTAATTTTATATTTTTGATTTTATAAATTGAACAAGATCGGAAATATTAATCATTTCCGGACTCGATTCTGATCTCGATTTAAATTCTACTTTGTTTTCGTTGAGGCTTTTTTCGCCTATCACTAATCTATTAGGAATGCCTACCAAATCAGATTCTGCAAACATAATTCCTGGACGCGCATCACGGTCATCTAGAATGACATCAATACCACTTTCCAATAAGTCTGCATAAATTTTATTAGCCTGAGCTCTGACCTTGTCATTTTTATGATACCCAATTGGTACAATAATCAATTCAAATGGAGCAATACTTTTTGGCAAGATCATGCCATTCTCATCATTATTTTGCTCGATGGCTGCAGCTACAATTCTTGACACACCAATGCCATAACATCCCATCGTCATGGTTTGAGATTTGCCTTCCTCATTAAGAATCGAGGCTTGCATAGATTCAGAGTATTTCTTTCCTAGTTGAAAGATATGACCTACCTCAATTCCTCTGCAAAATTTAAGCTTACCAGATTCATCAGGGCTGACATCTCCCTCTAACACATTTGTGATATCCACAAATTTTTCAGTATTGATCGATTGAAAGTTTGTGAAGTGATAATGTTCCTCGTTTGCTCCACAGACCATATTTTCCATTTCAATGATGGAGTGATCAAACAACTTTCTGATATGTTCATTCCCCTCAGGCCCAATAAATCCAGGAATTAAACCATGCTTTTTCAGCTCCTCATCTTTTGCCACCCTGAAGCGGTTGCTACCGATTATTTTTTCTAGTTTAACCAGATTAATTTCCCGATTGCCCGGCACAAAACAAATGACCAGCTCATCATCGTGGTTAAAAACGACCGCCTTTAAAATACTTTGTGTATCTATTTTAAAAAACTCTTGAAGAGCCTCTATAGTTGTTATTTCAGGAGTGTGTACTTTTTCATTAGGTACCTTATTTTCTTTGGATGCCTTTTTAAATACCGTTGATGCCTTTTCAATGTTGGCGGCATATTCAGATTGATCAGAATAAGCGATTACATCCTCTCCAGAATCAGCTAACACATGAAATTCATGTGATGCATCACCACCAATCGCCCCAGAGTCAGCAGCTACTGATCTAAATTGAAGACCAATTCTTGAAAAAATTCGATTGTAAGTTTCAAACATCAATTCATACATTTTCTGCAAACAATTTTCATTCGCGTGAAAGGAATAAGCATCTTTCATTAAAAATTCTCTGGCTCGCATTACACCAAAACGAGGACGAATTTCATCACGAAATTTTGTTTGGATCTGATAGAAGTTGATAGGAAGTTGCTTATAACTATTAAGTTCTTTTCGGGCAATGTCGGTGATGACTTCTTCATGTGTCGGGCCAAAACAAAATTCATTCTCATGCCGATCATTTATTTTGAGCATTTGTGGGCCAAATTGCTGCCACCGACCTGTTTCTTGCCATAACTCTGCAGGCTGAATCGCTGGCATCAATAACTCTACCGCCCCAGAAGCATTCATTTCTTCTCTAATAATATTTTCAATTTTTCTTAACACTCTCAAGCCAATCGGCATCCATGTGTAGAGTCCTGAACTCAATCTCTTAACATAGCCAGCTCGAACCATTAATTGATGACTTTTGAGTTCAGCATCTTGAGGAGCCTCTTTCAAAGTTGATATAAAGAATTGACTTGTTTTCATAGATTTAAACCGCCTTTAATGGCCTTCCATAGTTCTTTTTTTAATTCTGCATTTGTACACATTTTTTTTAATGAAGGTAATTGCAAAACATCAGGAGATAAAGATTTAGCTTCATCGGACAATAAAATTTTAACAGAATCCTTAAACGGTTCTGCCAAAAATCCAGAAACACTCATGTTCTGAAATTTAAGTGAGCCTATTCCTTTCAAAAACAAATTAATATTTCTCATTAGGGAAGTACTCTCTGTATCTTGATCTGGAATATCATAAATCATTAATAGTGTTTTGTTATCAACCTCCAGGACGGCGCAATGATAATTTTTTTCTTTAACTTTTGGGGATGAGTCATCGAGCGTATCAAACTTAGATTCATACATTTCAAAAACGTTTAGCAACTCAAGCTCTTTTAGCTGATCGCGTTCATTAAAAATCATGACAAATCTCTTCCCATAATAATGGCATCCTCATAACCCTTTTTGGTCAGGTAATAATTTGGGCGAACTCCAATCTCATTAAAATAAAATTTTTTGTACAAACTGATGGCTGGTACATTTGAAGCTCTAACTTCTAAAAATATGTGTTTGATGCTTTTATTATTGCATTCCCCAATGAGTGCGTCCATTAACTTTGAGGCAACTTGGTTATTCTGCATACTTTTAGTTACGCCAATATTTAAGATTTCACACTCGGGTTGAATGAGTCTTGCCACAATAAAACCAACGATAGTTTCATTTAAGAAAAATAGTTTAAAGAAATGCTTGGCTAATATCGAGTCTTGAAAATTTTTTAAGCTCCACAACTCAACCTCATTTTCTTGTTCAATCACATGCACTTCATTCAAGTCTTCATCTTTTGGATCTTGGATGAATTCCATTATTTATTTTCTTTCGTCAATGGTTTGCGCCACCTTGTTTCGGACATAAATAGGCTGAATTCCATCAAAAGAAAATTTGTCTGGTTGCCGATCCAATGCAATAGAAGCCATGAAGCTAGCCATATTTTTTTTTACATCTTGTTGCTCTAAAGTATAAGACTTGTATCTAGCATTGAAATGATCTTTAAATATTTCATAACCTGAGCCAATAACTGAGAATCTATTCCTAATTTCATCAGGTGGGTTAGGTAATTTATCTGGTGCAGCTAACATAGGTTCTGAGAGAGGAATGATATTTTTATCATCGTTTCTTTTAAAGAACTGCAAATAGACTTCATCCATTCTTGCGTCAATGGTCGATAAAATATAATCGGACTCCGCCATTGATGCAGTCGTTTCTAATGAACTAATTCCTAATAAAGGAATTTTGTAAGAATAAGCCATCCCATAGGCAATGCCACAAGCTATTCTAATCCCAGTGAATGAGCCAGGCCCTGCAGAAAATGCGATCACATCTAAATCTTTAACGGCGATATTCACTTTTTTTAAAATTTTTTGTATTTCGCTCAAGGCGACTGAGGAATGAGTCATACCAGCGTTGAATTCAATATTTTCTTTTACATCTGAATGAACGAGGCATAAAGAAAAGTTTGTAGAAGATGTGTCAATTGCTAGTAGATTCAACGAAGTTCCTCAATAAAATTTAAAACCTGATTATAATCCTCCACCAATTGAAAAGGGGGTAAGGATTTTAAAATTTGTTTTCCGTAATATTTTTTTTGAATTCTGTTATCACCGAGTATTGCCACACCCTTATCAGAAAAATTTCTTATTAACCGACCCATCCCCTGCTTCATCAATAAGGTTGTCATTGGAATTTGAGATTTCATAAAAAAATCTTTTTCATTCAATAAATTTATTTTTGCATCCACGATAGGGTCATCGGGTGATTTAAATGGTAGCTTATCAATAATTAATAGGGTTAAGTTATCCCCTATGAGATCAATACCTTCCCAGAAAGAAAAAGATCCGATCAAGACAGAATTTTGGCTATTTTTAAATTCCTCAATTAACAATTGATTTGGCAACATTCCCTGTCTTAATATATTTAAGGTATCCACATTTCTGTTGTTAAAAAACTCGAACTGATTGGCTACTTGCTCAACACCATTTAATGAGGTTGTTAAGAATAATGTTCTCCCTTTATTTAATTTTATCGCTGGGTAGGCATAATCGACCAAGGATGAAAAAAAATCTTTTTCATTAGGGTTCGGTAAACCCATGGGAATATGTAACAAAGCATTTTTCTCATAGTTAAAGGGGCTTTCAAAGACTCTTGTTTCTATGTCTTTCAATCCTGTTAAATCTTTAAAATAATCAAAATTGTTATTGGTTGTCATTGTTGCCGAGGTAAATACCATCGAGTCACTGGAGGCTGTTGTTTTTGAAAAAATTCCCTTGACATCAATTGGGGTGATATGAATGGATATCGAGTTATTAAACTTTTCCAACCAAAGTGCATTTTTTTTCTCTGAGGGATTAATGATATTTTTTAAAAGCTCAATAAAATTATTAAGCTCTTTGATTGAAGCATCTATATCTTTATTAATAAATCCCGGCTCTTTAATAGCATTAATGAGCTCCTCAAGGTTATTCATAATTTCAATTAAGTGATCTTTGAAAGTTGTCAGTTGACTGAGTTTATACAAAGAAATTTTTTGCGGCTCATCTTTGACCAAATCTAGGAGCTGAGATATTGAAAAATTATATCGATTGAAAATCATCGAAAAATTTTCCAAGCCAATAACTGAATTTTTTAAATGATTAATGAGATCATCAAGAACGCGATTCAATTTTAGGGAAGAGAATATTTTACTGGAGTAGAGCATCGCTAAATCAATTAAATTATGCGCCTCATCAAAAACAATGACATCTGACTTTGGTAATAAGTTATTGGCATCATCATTTTCATTAAAAAAATCTGAAAAAAATAAGTGATGATTAACTATAATAACCTCAGCAGAATGTGCTCTCCTCCTTGCTTTATTTACAAAACAATCATTACTAAACTTGCAATCGCCAAAGAGACAATTCTCACTCGTTGATGTGACGGCATGAGTTATATTCCCTGAAAAATTTTTTTTTAATTCTGCAACATCGCCGGTATTAGTTTTTTTTAACAAACCTTCAACATCAGAAAATATTGAAGCATCAGCTTTTGAAAAAAACATCTTGTTGTGATTGTTGATTCGATGATGACACAGATAATTAGACCGTCCTTTTAATATAGAAACATTGAAATTGAGCTTCAATGCTTTTTGAAGGATTGGAAAATCTTTCTCTAATAATTGTTCCTGAAGGTTCTTTGTTGCTGTAGAGATAATAATTTTTTTATTTTGGCGCACCAGCGGTAATAAATAGCCCAAGGTCTTGCCTATGCCTGTTCCAGCCTCTATGACCACTGTTTTTTTTAATGTAACTGATTCGTCGATGAACTGAGCCATTTGAACCTGACCATCTCTTTTTTGATAGTTAGAAAGATGGCTGGCCAATGGACCTTTTTCATCAAAAAAATGATCGAAAAAGTTTGGTTTATCTAACATTATCTACGTGGCCCAAACTTCTATCTGGATCGATCAAGTCTCTTATTCTTTGTTTAATAATAGCGACATCAATAAAACCATTTTCCTCTTTTTTTGAGAAGATTAAACTTTGATTACAAGTAATATCAAAAACACCCGATTCAGAAGGAACTAACGTTACAGATAACAAGTCGGATTCAAAAGTGCTTAATAATTCCTGAGATATCCATGTGGCTCTAGATAACCATTTACATTTAGGGCAAAACTTGATTTCGATATAATGTTTTTTTTGCATAAGTAGTCAATCATTCGTCAGAGATCTGATGTAATATTGTACATGTTTAAAGTTAGTCATTTATTTAAGGTTTGGTATGAAAAATAAATTTAAGAGTCTTACTCTCATCACCTTCGGACTTGTCTTCGGTATCTTAATCAGTGTTAACCTATCTGTGTTTGCTGATAAAAAGAGTGAGGCTAAAAAGCTTCCCGTTGAAGATTTAAGAATTTTTGCTGAGGTATTTGGCAAAATTAAAGCAGACTATGTTGAAGAGGTTGAAGATAAACAACTATTGACTGAGGCACTCAATGGAATGCTAGCTGGACTTGACCCTCATTCTACCTTCCTAGATCAAGATCACTTTAAGGAAATGCAACAAGGAACAGCAGGAGAATTTGGTGGGCTAGGAATTGAAGTGGGCATGGAAGATGGTTTTGTCAAGGTCATATCTCCGATTGAAGATACCCCAGCATTCAAAGCTGGATTGCAAAGCGGTGACCTTATTATTAAGTTAGATGACAAATCAACCAAAGGTATGTCCTTAAATGATGCGGTAAAGATCATGAGAGGTAAGCCAGGAACTTCATTAAACGTTCAGATTTTAAGAAAAGGGAAAGATACACCTTTTGACGTAAAAATTACTCGCGCACAAATTAAAAGTCAAAGTGTCAAAGCTAAATTGATTCAGGAAGATTATGGATACATTCGCGTAACTCAATTCCAAGAGAGAACCGGTGAGGATGTTGCCAAATCGATCAATAAACTTTTTGATGAAAACAAAAAGCCATTAAATGGCCTTGTGCTTGATATGCGAAATAATCCTGGTGGGCTTCTTAATGCTGCCGTGGCGGTTTCAGCAGCCTTCATCCCTGAGGGTGAGCTTGTTGTTTATACTGAGGGACGAGCTAGGGATTCAAAAATGCACTTAACTGCAATCCCAGAAAATTTTATTCGTGACCCAAAAAACAATTACATAGAAAAATTACCAAGTGAAATTAAAAAGACCCCTTTAGTCGTACTTGTAAATAATGGTTCTGCATCTGCATCAGAAATTGTTGCCGGCGCCCTCCAAGATCACAAAAGAGCCTTGATTGTTGGTACGAAAAGCTTTGGTAAGGGTTCGGTACAAAGTATTTTACCGATGAATAACGGTACAGCAATCAAACTCACTACTGCTAGGTACTTTACTCCTAATGGTCGTTCAATTCAGGCTAAAGGTATTGACCCTGACATTGTTGTTGAAGATGGCTTTAGTGGTTTAATGTCTCGTGAAGCTGATCTGAGCCAACACTTGTCTAACCCAGAAGACAAAGACTCAAATGATGAGAATGCAAATTCAGAGGAACCTCAAAATGATGAAAAACAAAAAACATCAACCAAAGCTGATGATGGAGGAGAAGCTCTGAAAAGCTTTAAACCAGTCGAGTTTGGTACCGCTGAAGATAAGCAATTTCAAGAAGCTTTGAATATCTTAAAAGGTATAGATATTTATAAGAAAATTAATTAAATCATGATTGATAAGATAATTTCTGAAGTTGATTTCGCCCTAAAGCTTTTTACTGTGCCACAAAAAGGTTTAAGAACCTCTCCTTCAGAAAATGTTTCGAACAGCAATCATGAACTTTCTGATGATGACATAAAACAAACTGCTCGATTGATGAGAGTCAACCACACCGGCGAAGTTTGTGCACAAGCCCTTTACAGAGGCCAACTCTTTTTTAATTCTGATAAAGTCACTGGAAAAGCTTTAAAGCATGCTGCCTTTGAAGAGATCGATCACCTCAATTGGTGTGAGCAACGTATAGAGGAATTAGGAGGAAAGACAAGTTATCTCAATCCAATATTTTATATGAGCTCTTTTAGTCTTGGAGCTATTGCAGGAAAGATTGATAATAAATTTAATTTAGGTTTTCTTGAGGAAACTGAAAAACAAGTCACCGCTCACCTTGAAAGGCACATAAAAAAAATATCAAAAAATGATAAAAAAACGCATGCTATTTTAGAACAAATGAAATATGATGAGCAGTGTCATCAGAAAACAGCCAAATCACTTGGCTCAAAAGAGCTTCCAAGCTTTTTTCAGAAAATAATGAATGCAAGTTCTAAGCTGATGACTAAAACAACCTATTGGATTTAAATTAATGCAAAACTTTAAAGAAATATTAGAAACGCTCAACTCTGCAGATCATATTAAAGAGATTCAGTTGTTTCATGATGAAGAGCTTCACGGGGTGATTGCAAGCAAACCAGGCTCAATGGGTTCTATCAAAGTTTATTACCACTTATATGAAACTTTTGGTGTAATCAACAGTGATGCTGCCATGGAAGGGATTGATCTATACGCAGAACATACTGAGGATGCTCAAAATAATCCAGGGAAACACCCAAATATTGATAGGTTACTCGATGTTATTGATTCAGATATAATTCTACAAGTTAAAATAATCGAAAATTAATTTTTTCAAGTCGCAATAATTTCATACCCATGCGTGATATTTACACTCTTACTAAGCATTATTGATGCTGAACAGTACTTAGTGGCAGATAACTCAATTGCTCGAGCCACCTTTTTTTCATTTAAATCTTTTCCAGTGACTTTGAAGTGGATGTGAATGTCCGTAAATACCTTTGGAACTGTTTCTGCTCGCTTAGATGAAATGACTGCCTGACAGGCGGTCACATCTTGTCGGGATTTCTTTAAAATAGTCACCACATCAAATGATGTGCAACCCCCCATGCCAGATAACAGAACCTCCATTGGCCTCATGCCCAGGTCCTTTCCTCCAAGATCCTCTGGACCATCCATTAACAAACTATGTTGAGATTCAGATTCAGCCTTAAAACAAACACCTTGCTCCCAAGTTACGGTCAAATTCATCTTAATTTAACCCTAGCAATTCAACATCAAAAATTAAATCACTATTCGGTGGAATAACCCCTCCTGCACCTCTTGATCCATATCCTAAATCTGATGGAATAATAATTGTTCTTTTGCCACCGATTTTCATACCTTGAACCCCGATATCCCAACCTTTAATGACTTGCCCTATGCCTAAAGTGAATTCTAGTGGGTCATTTCGATCAAGTGAACTGTCAAATTTTTCACCTTTATTATCCTTTTTACTTGCATCGTATAACCATCCTGTGTAATGAACTTTGACAATAAGTCCAGGCTCAGCCTCTCTTCCATCTCCGACTAAATTATCAATGAGCTGCAATCCCTTGTCGTAGACCTTAGCAGATTCTTGTTCCATACTTTTTTCCTTATCTCCTATTAATTCAATTGAAAAAACTGATGACGTCATGATTAAAAAAATCAAAAAATAATATTTCATATAAATCCCTAATTAGTTTTAATGTTGATGCAAATAATCTAGGCTTTGTTCAATGAACTTTAAGAAGGATTGATATTGAGGTCCATTTAGTACGAATGTTACTATATATTCCTCGCCCTTGCTTGACTTCATAAAACCTGACAAAGCAAATACATTTTTAAGACGCCCAGTTTTAAGATGAGTTGCATTGGAAAAAGATTTTTCTTTAAACATAGACTTTAATGTGCCATCGATACCTGCAATTGGAAGTGAGCTGATAATTTCTGATTTCCAGTCAGATTCTTCAATAAACGCCAAGATTTCTTGGAATAAAAAAGTATTAGCATGACTGCTTCGTGATAACCCAGCCCCATTCTCTATAAAAAATTCATTGGCACTGATTCCCTTCTTTTCAAACCAGCTTTTAAAATAAATATCGACGTTAAACTCATCAGCGTCAAACTCTGTCTTTTGTTTCATTGCAGTCAACGCAAGGTTTCTTGAAAATAGATTAAGGCTGTACTTATTCATCTGATACATCAACTGATTCAAAGGATCTGAAAAATGCTCATCTAGCAATACAAAACTATTTAATTCTTCATCAGCAAAGCCTTGCTTTTGTATTTCACCAGCAAATTCAATCTCCACCTCGTCTAAAATATTGCTGATGGCAACTTTCATGTATTCATCCTGATCCAATGCATTCAGGTATAAAGATTTATTTTTACACTCCTTGCTAAAAGATCCATTAAGGCTGATCTGCATCGATTCATCCGTAAATATCACTTCAGGTTGAATCTTGGACTTCCAATCCTCACACGCTTCCTTTGTTATCTTTAAATTATTAACAACTTCTATTCCCTCAATAAAAGGTTTGTTATAAAGGCTCACATTATTATCCTGATTCAAAAATTGAATCTCAATCGCCCCTGCTTCAATCAATAAGGACTTAGGTTGGACGTTATAAGCTCGATAGCTTAGATCATCAATGTATTCTCGGTTTGGTTGCAATTTAAAGTATGAATCATCTAAAAAGACATTGCCTGTAATTTGATTAATTCCTCTCGCCTTAAGTTTATAAAAAATATCTTTTAAATTTTCAATTGATAGAGTTGGATCGCCCTCCCCTTTGATAATCAAATCTCCTGCAAGTGTATTCTCCTTGATTTGTTTGCTTGAGAAGAATAATGTTCGAAATTTAAAATCTGGGCCTAATTCATCGAGTGCAATGGTGGCGGTAACCAACTTATTTACTGATGCAAAATTAAATGATTTATCAGCATCTTTACTCCATGATTCACCTGTTGAGATATTTTTTATAGAGTAAGCAAAATCTTGCGGGTTAATTTTATTTTTAATGGCAAGTTCTTGAGAATATGCTGTTGTGACAAAAAAACTAATGATTAAAAGAAAACGTATCATTTAATATCCATCTGCAGTTTTTTTAATATTTTCTCTAAAACCTTTACTACAAATTTTATATCAGACAAAGTGCTTGTGTAAGGGGGCATAATGTAAACACATCTGCCAATCGGTCTGATTAATAATCCTTCCTCCCGAGCTAAAGACTCAAAATTAATAGACTCCTGAGTTTCTGGTAAATCAAAACGCCAAATCATACCGATATTAAAAAAATTTCTAATATTATATTTTGCTAACTTCATCATGATCTGATTAAACAGCTTAGACTTCTCATTTACCTTATCCATGCTCAACTTTTTATCAAAATAATCTAGGGTTGCAATGGCTGCAGAACATGCAAGAGGATTCCCAGTAAAACTATGAGAGTGTAGAAAGTTTTTCTCAACATCTGGGTTTAAAAACTCTTGATATATTTTTTTGGATACAAGTGTAGCCGCTAAGGGAAGATAACCTCCAGACAAACCTTTTGATAAACACATAATGTCTGGTTTGATATTGGCGTGCTGACATGCAAACATTTTACCTGTGCGGCCAAAACCAACAGCGATCTCATCTGCAATAAGATGAATATCAAGCTTAGAACATAATGCTCTTAATTTTTTCAAGTAAATGGGGTGGTAATAATTCATGCCTGAGGCACATTGAAGAATCGGCTCAATAATCAATCCAGCAATTTTTTTATGATGTTTATTTAAAATTACTTCTGCTTTTTTAAAACTCTCTAATGCAAACTCTTTAAGTTTTTTTTTAGATTCATAATTTTTTGGAGACGGATTGGGAAGAATAATATTTTTATTTAACAATGAATGATAATTCTTAGAAAAAATATCAACGTCTGTCACAGATAAAGCTCCCAAGGTTTCTCCATGATAGCTATTTTCAATTAGAGCAAATTTTGTTTTCTTCTGTCCCCTATTTCTCCAATAGTGGTAACTCACTTTTAAAGCAACCTCGACCGCGCTAGATCCATCACTGGAATAAAAACAGTGATCCATATTTGCCAGCGCATTGAGTCTTTTAGATAAATCAATTACAGGTTGATGGGTCATGCCTGACAACATTACATGCTCAATTTTATTAAGCTGGTTAGTGATATTTTTTTTTAAATAAGAATTATTATGACCAAACAAATTTACCCACCATGAGCTTATGGCATCAAAATACCCTTTGCCATCCACTGATCTTAACCAGCTCTTGTTGCCTGATTCAATAACAATTAAATTTTGATCATTGTACTGATCCATTCTTGAACATGGATGCCAGACATTATCGATGCTCTCTTTAATTATTTTTCTACTGACCTTGCTCATTGTCTCTTAAGGGGCTGGATTCATTACTGATAAATGAATTTGTTCTATTTCATCTAATATGTCATCCGATAGCTCTATAGAATAACTTTTAACATTCTCTTTTAGCTGATTAAGCGATGTTGCTCCTAAAATGGTTGATGTCATGAACCATTGCGACCTAACAAAAGCAAGAGACATTTCTGTCAAAGATAGATGATGCTTCTTTGCCAATTGAGCATATTGTTTGACTGCATACCTTACCCCAGGCTTATCAAATCTTTTTGCATAACCTGGAAAAAGATTGACCCTGCCAACTGCTTTTTCATCTTCAATATATTTACCTGTAAGATATCCAAAAGCTAAGGGGGAGTATGCTAAAAAACTCAATTGTTCACGATATAAAATCTCAGTTATGCCAAACTCTGCTGTGCGATTTAATAGACTATAGCTATTCTGTAATGCACTTATAATAGGTAACTTATGTTGTCTTGCAATTCTAAAAAATTCCATTAAACCCCACGGCTGTTCATTCGAAAGTGCAATTGTTCTAATTTTTCCTGACTCAATTAATTTTGACAGAGTTGTAAGTTGATCATAAATACTCACCCAAGGAATTTGCTTACCACCCTTTTGATCTCCTTCTGGGTCGAATTTATATTGTCCAAACATGGGAACGTTTCTTTCAGGCCAATGAAGGTAGTAAATATCTATGTACTCTGTTTTTAGTCTTTTGAGTGACGCATCCACTGCATTCACAATATTTTCTTCATTTAAGGAAGATGGGCCACCACGTATCCAGTCTAACTTTCGTCTAGGACCAGCCACCTTGCTTGAAATAATTATTTTTTCGCGATCCTGGGTTTGCAACCAATCTCCCAGGATAGATTCAGTTTTAGTATAGGTGTCTGCTTTAGGAGGAACTGGGTATAATTCAGCTATATCAATTGAATTTATGCCAACATCTAAAGCAAAATCCAACTGTTCATATGCCTCAATTTTGCTATTTTGGTCTCCAAACGTCATGGTGCCTAGAGTTAGTGGTGATATTTTGATATTACTATTACTTAATTGGCGATAATCGGTCGCTGAAAACATAAAAAACCTTTTTTTTTGATAATTACCCTTGAAATTGAGAACAATCGTCCCTATTATTAGCACTCTTAGTTATAGAGTGCTAATTTATAACTAACATAATAACAAGAATACACTATTAGGAGATCTAACAAATGAAAATTCGTCCTTTACATGACCGTGTAATAGTAAAACGTGTTGAAGAAGAACGTACAACTGCCTCAGGAATTGTCATTCCTGAAAGTGCTTCAGCAGAAAAACCTGATCAAGGCGTTATTGAAGCTGTTGGCAACGGCAAAATCCTGGAAGACGGAAATACCAAAACGCTTGACGTTAAGGTTGGAGACAAGGTTCTTTTTGGTAAGTATGCAGGGCAATCGGTTAAAGTTGATGGTGAAGAGCTTCTAGTTATGCGTGAAGACGACATCATGGCAATCATTGAATAATTTATAACTAATTACGGAGAAATATAATGGCAGCAAAAGATGTAAGATTTGGTGATGATGTTCGCCAAAAAATGGTAAAAGGAGTAAACACTCTCGCCAATGCAGTTAAAGTTACTCTAGGTCCTAAAGGTCGCAATGTTGTTCTAGAAAGATCTTTTGGAGCACCAACGATCACTAAGGATGGTGTATCAGTTGCTAAAGAAATCGAATTAAATGACAAATTTGAAAACATGGGTGCCCAAATGGTAAAAGAGGTTGCATCCAAAACATCAGACAATGCAGGTGATGGTACAACTACTGCTACTGTCCTGGCTCAGGCGATTGTTCGTGAGGGCATGAAGGCAGTGGCTGCAGGCATGAACCCAATGGACCTCAAAAGAGGAATAGATAAAGCTGTAGAAACTGGCGTAGGTGAGCTTCATAAGTTAAGCAAGCCTTGTAATACAAGTAAAGAAATTGCTCAAGTTGGATCAATTTCTGCAAACTCTGATGAGTCAGTTGGTCAGATTATCGCTGATGCAATGGATAAGGTTGGTAAAGAAGGTGTGATTACTGTTGAAGATGGATCTGGTCTAAGCAATGAACTGGATGTTGTTGAAGGTATGCAATTTGACCGCGGTTATCTATCACCATACTTCATTAATAACAATGAAAGACAGATTGCACTGCTTGATGATCCTTATGTACTTTTACACGACAAAAAAATCGCAAACATAAAAGATCTTCTACCGACTTTAGAACAAGTAGCAAAAACAAGCAAACCATTACTGATTATTGCTGAGGAAATTGAAGGTGAAGCTTTAGCAACATTAGTTGTTAACAATATTCGTGGAACAATCAAAACTGTTGCAGTGAAAGCTCCTGGCTTTGGTGATAGAAGAAAAGCAATGCTTGAAGATATTGCTATCCTTACCGGTGGTACAGTAATTTCTGATGAAGTTGGTCTTACCTTAGAGAATGTGAAGCTTGAAGATCTTGGCCAAGCAAAGCGTATCGAGGTAGGTAAAGAAAATACGATCATTATTGATGGTGCAGGCAAGGCAGATACTATTAAATCACGTATTGAAACTATCAAAACGCAAATTGCTGAGTCAACCAGTGATTATGATAAAGAAAAACTTCAAGAGCGAGTAGCTAAACTTGCTGGTGGTGTTGCAGTGATTAAAGTTGGCGCGGCCACTGAAGTTGAAATGAAAGAGAAAAAAGCTCGGGTTGAAGATGCGCTTCATGCAACTCGTGCTGCAGTTGAAGAAGGTATTGTTCCTGGAGGTGGCGTTGCATTACTTAGAGTTCAAGATGCAATCTCAAAAACAAAAGGTAGCAATCCTGAACAAGATGCAGGTATACAAATTGTTGTTCGAGCCATTGAAGAACCACTTCGTCAAATTGTTACAAATGCAGGTGAAGAAGCATCTGTTGTTATCAACAATGTGAAATCTGAAAAAGGTAACAATGGTTACAATGCAGCCAACGATACTTATGGTGACATGGTAGCCATGGGTGTTTTAGATCCGACTAAAGTAACCCGCTCAGCATTGCAGAATGCTGCATCTGTAGCTGGCTTGATGCTAACGACTGATTGCATGATTGCTGAACTACCAAAAGAAGATGCGCCAGCAGCTCCTGATATGGGCGGTATGGGCGGTATGGGTGGTATGGGTGGTATGGGTGGTATGCCAGGCATGATGTAAGTCACATATCCTATTATTAGGATACAAAAAAGGGCCTCGTATGAGGCCCTTTCTTTTTTCTGGTGCATTGGGGAGGAACAATGCTAATTCCAGAATTAAACATCTGATTTAAAAAATATAAAAAAGTTCGAATAAGACTTTAAAAATAAAAAAAATAAGGTAGCATCATGATCCATGCAATTAGATTATTTAAAAGACCTTAACGAGAAACAGTCAGAAGCAGTTCAACTTCAAAATGAATCAGCTCTCATCTTAGCCGGCGCGGGCAGTGGTAAAACCAAAGTACTGACATCAAGAATTAGCTGGCTGATACACAACCAAATCGTTTCACCCAATGGTATTTTAGCCGTCACTTTTACCAATAAGGCGGCAAATGAAATGTTATCTAGAATCTCCACTCAACTAGGAATGAATCCTCGTGGGATGTGGGTGGGAACCTTTCATGGTTTATGTAACCGTTTTCTAAGATTGCATTACAAAGAGACGAATCTTCCTCAGACATTTCAAATCTTAGACAGCAGTGATCAGTTATCTGCCATTAAAAGATTATGCAAAATTTTACAAATTGATCCGGATAAGATTACCCCTAAAGAAATTCAATATCATATTAACGGATCAAAAGAAAATGGGATGCGTGCAAAAGATGTTAAAACCTATGATGCACACACTCAAAAAATTAATGAAATATACCTTGAATATGAAAAGCAATGCCAAAGAGAGGGTGTGGCCGATTTTGGTGAACTGCTCCTCCGATCGTATGAGCTCTTAATCAGCAATGAAACCTTGCGAACGCATTATCAGAACAGATTTAATTATATCCTTGTAGATGAATTCCAAGATACCAGCGAACTTCAATACAGATGGTTAAAATTATTAACAGGTAAAAATAATATTATTTTTGCTGTTGGTGATGACGATCAATCGATTTATGCATTTCGTGGTGCGAATGTAGGAAATATGCAATCTCTGCAACATGATTTCAACATAGAAAAAGTAATCAAACTGGAACAAAATTATCGCTCAAAAAATAATATATTAAGTGCGGCAAATGAAATTATAAAAAATAATGAAAAGAGATTAGGCAAAGACTTATGGACCGCCTCAGGGGATGGAGACCTTATTAAAGTCTTCAGAGCGCTGTCTGACTCTGATGAAGCCCAATATATTTTAGATGAAATCAAAATGTGGCATAGAAAAGGAAAGCTCTACCAAAATATTGCCATCTTATATAGAAGCAACGCTCAATCTAGAATCCTTGAACACAGCATGGTATCCAATAACATCCCCTACAGAGTGTATGGTGGGTTAAGATTTTTTGAGCGGGCAGAAGTAAAGCATGCTTTAGCCTACCTTCGTTTGATTGCCAACAAGCAAGATGATAATGCTTTTTTAAGAATTGTTAATTTTCCAAAAAGAGGAATCGGTAATCGATCTTTAGAGACGCTTCAAGACATCTCAAAAATAAATAATACAAGTTTGTGGGAAGCTGCTAAATCATCTTATAAAACTCCCACCTCAGAAAAAGGAATTTCTTATTTCATTGATTTAATTCGAAAAATAGAAGATGAGATTCAAGGCTTAACTCTTGCTGAATCAATGGATGTTGTTATTAATTTTAGTGGATTAAAAAATCACTACATGAATGACAAGGACGGGCAAGACAGAGTATCCAACCTGGAAGAGTTAGTGTCTGCAGCAACAACCTTCTCAGAAAATTTTAATGGGGAAGATAAAAATTTAGAGTTAACAGAATTCCTTAACTACACCTCCCTTGAAAGTGGAGAATTACAAGCCAAGGCAAATCAAGATGCCCTTCAATTAATGACAATTCACTCAGCCAAGGGCTTAGAGTTCGATATTGTTTTTATTACTGGGCTTGAAGAAGGCTTATGCCCTCATGAACAATGCTTAATCGAGGCAGATGGTTTGGAAGAGGAAAGAAGATTAATGTATGTCGCTGTAACCAGGGCCCGAGAAAATTTATACCTCACATATGCACAATCAAGACTGATGTATGGACAAACTCAATACAACCTATCCTCTAGATTTCTCGATGAAATTCCTGAGAATCTAATTAAAAAAATTAATGTCATAGAAAATCCTCAAATTAAACAATTTAACCAACCAAAACAAGTAACGCAAAGTTTCAGTCACTCAGAGTATCCATATAAGATTGGATCACAGGTTTTGCATAAAAAATTTGGTAATGGAGTTGTATTGTCCTACGAGGGATCATCAAATGATCTGCGTGTTCAGGTCCAGTTTGCTAATGCCGGAACAAAATGGCTTGCTCTTGAATTTGCTAAATTAGAAAAACTATAATTTAAATATCTGCTTATATCCAAGAAACTGAAAAATAAATAAAGCTGCAATATACAATGCAGTTAAACTAAAAATTATAATCGTAGATATTGCAATATATGCTGCTTGCGATAATCCAAAAAGTAATAAGAAGTTTTGAAAGATATATATTAATACTGCAAAAATAACAATCATCGAAACCCAAGTCAGCAAAAGGGGAATAATATATATTAAGATTGCTGCAATACTTGATTTTAAAGCTTTGAATATACCCTCACCCCTGTAAACAACTATCATTGGTGAAAACCAAGTCGCTGCAAATAGAGGTAACATGAATAAAAATAACTTTAATATTAATTTTAAAAAGACTGCTGCATCTAAAACACTGTCACCTGCATTCGCTTGTTCTACAATGCTTTGCATTTGTGGTGACAAAAATGTGGATATAACCAAGGCATAAAAGAAGGTAATTAGGCCAATCCTAAGCAGCTGTGGGATGCTTTTTTTTATCTGGCTATCAAGCTTAAAAATAGAAATTTTTTTATTATCAGAGCTTCGATAAAAGTTGATGATTTGGACCACCGCTACAGGCCATAAAATTATCACAATTGGGGATAAAAATTGAATTAGTGGTAGTGATGGTAGCACAAGAAAAATAAATAAATATGTGTATCCAATAACCAAGGAATGATTTTTAGTTTTTTTTAAAATCAGGAAAATATCTTTTAACCAAGATTGGGTTTGACGTATAGAGCTCAATTCAAATTCTGCCTTCTATTTTTTAAAATTTCAAAAAAGAATAATGGATCTTTCATCGTATTTAACTCAGCATCCTTAGCATTAAACTGATCTCTAAACCTTGAAATCAAGAATCTCATCGCCGCCAATCTGAGATATGAATTTAATGCATCATACTCATTGTTATTAATTTTTCTGACAGAATCGTAGGCTTCAATAAATAATTTTTTTCTTTTACCATCAATTATGCCATTGTGATCAATACACCAGTCGTTAATTACTATGGCAATATCATAGATAAAAAAATCATCACACGCATAGTAAAAATCTATAATTCCACCTAATCTGTCTTCCTCAAAGAGAACATTATCTCTAAATAAATCCGCATGAATCACTCCTCGAGGAAGGTCTTCAGGTATATTTTCCAGGAATGATAACTCATCACTAATCAGCTCTCTTTGGTCTGAAGAAATTTTATCAGCGAACATGGAAAAGGTATCTTTCATCCACTGCAAGCCTCTCTCATTTTTTTTTCGACTTTTAAACTTAAGTGAAATCAGATGCATTTCAGCAAAAGATTTTGCAAGCTGAATAAGTTGTTTATCGCTTATCTCTTCAAAAACTTTACCTGACAGTTTAGATATTAATGCGGCAGGCTTACCTTTTAAATCATGAATATAATTATCATTAATGTCCGATATGGGACTGGGACAAGAAAATCCATGAGATGATAGATGTTGCATGAAGTTGAAATAATAATCTAGATCGTCAAAATTCAGTTCTTCAAAAACAGTTAAGACCGCCTCGCAGTTGTCTGTATTGATGAAAAAGTTGCTATTTGTGACCCCGCCAGAAATACCTGTGTAGCTTTTTAAACTTCCAATATTGAATTTACTTATAAAATTTTCAACTTCGGACTGGCTAAGTGATGTATAAACCGCCATAAATAATTTTTAGAATTCGCCGATTACCCACATTGGCAATGAGATTGCTTTCCCTTCAGTATCTTCCCTCACCCAATCTCCATTTGGATCATGTTTTATCAAGTAATATGAAGGCATATTTTTTGGAGTGACTTTCATCATGTAAAGATTTCCATTCATTCTATACTCTTCGATATATTCATCTTTTTCTTCTCTAATGGTAATCTCCGGTTGATCGATGGATGGATCGTAGTCGTAGTTGCTTTCAGGTGGATCAAGCTCATCAGCTGCATTCGTAACTGTTGCGAATGGAAGAAACGCTACCAATAAAAGTGAAATGAAAATTTTTGTCATGCCTTTAATAATCCTTTAATTAATATTTCAATTATAAATGAATATTCAGGTTATTGCTTTTAAAAGAAAGATCATTATCTTTTCTGTAATAACAATTAAATATAAAATTTACTATCTCATCTGGATCGTCGCTCATTTTAAAAATGCTTAAATCTTCTTGATCAGCAAATTTTTCATGAATAATTTTATTTTGAAACCAATCTTGCAAGCCTTGCCAAAAATCTACGCCAACCAAAATAACTGGGACCTTCTTTGATTTATTGGTTTGAATTAAAGTAAGCACCTCAGAAAATTCATCGAGAGTCCCGAAGCCACCCGGTGCGACAACATACGCAAAAGCATATTTTACAAACATCACTTTTCGCATAAAAAAGTATTTGAAATTAATACTGATGTCTTGGTATGCATTTGGGTTTTGTTCTTTTGGGAGAATAATATTTAAACCGATACTTTTAGATTTTCCATTAAAAGCACCTTTACTTGCAGCTTCCATCAGACCAGGTCCACCGCCGGTAATAATATTAAATCCTGACTCTGATAATTTAAAAGCAATCTCCCCACTCAGCTTATAATATTTATCTGATGGTTTAGATCGCGCGCTTCCAAAAAAAGAAATTGCGGGTGTAATTCGATCCAAAGATTGGGTAGCACTCACATATTCAGATACAATTTCAAATGCGTGCCATGACTCATTGTCAAATTCATTTTGCATCAATAAATCTGATAAATTATTACTAGGATTTTTTTTTGATTCGGCCATAATAAATATATGAAAAAAATACTGCTTATCGATGGATCATCATACCTGTATAGAGCATATCATGCTCTTCCTGATTTAAGAAATCAAAATAATGAGCCCTCCGGTGTTATTTATGGTGTTCTGAATATGCTAAAAAAAACTATGGCAGAATATACTTCAGACTTCGTTGTTTGTGTCTTTGATGCCAAAGGTAAAACTTTCCGAAACGATATTTATTCTGACTACAAGGCAAACAGGCCTCATATGCCTGAAGATCTTGCTGTTCAAATTGAGCCCTTAAAAAAAGCCATTCACGCGCTTGGAATATCAATGTTATCCATTGAAGGAGTAGAGGCTGATGATGTCATTGGAACACTTGCGGAAGATGCAGCAAAACAAGATATGGAAGTCATTATCTCTACAGGTGACAAAGACCTTGCTCAACTTGTTAATGAGAATATTACTCTTGTTAACACGATGACTAATGAGGTTCTTGATGTTGAGGGTGTATTAAAAAAATTTGGAGTCCCTCCTAAACAAATTATTGATTATTTAACCCTCATAGGAGACAAGGCTGATAATATTCCGGGCGTTGACAAGGTGGGTCCAAAAACAGCGGTTAAATGGCTCAATGAATTCGGTGACCTTGACAACATCGTAGCCAACTCTGATCAAATTTCTGGAGCAGTCGGTGCCCACCTCAAGAGCGCACTTGACTGGCTCCCAACTGGCAAATCACTCATCACCATAAAAAAAGATGTGAAAATGAATGTCTTATTTGATAACTTTGTAAAAGCCGAACAAGACAAAAAAGAACTGCACAAAATTTACCAACACTACAACTTCAGCTCGTGGCTAAAGAAAGAGTTTGAAGATACTGATAATGAAGTCGCCAACACTTTTAACAGTGAAGTTCAAGCAGAATTTAATAAAGATAAAGATTATTCTATTCTGAATGCAGAAAGTGATCTTGATTATTGGATTACTCAAATCGAACAAAATAATCTCTGCATACTGGACACAGAAACAAACTCCCTGAATTTTATGGAAGCACGACTGGTTGGGATTTCTTTGGCTTATCAGGCAGGCAAGGCATGCTATATCCCCTTGCAACATCAAGACATGTCAATACCCCAGCTGCCGTTAAATTTAGTTTTAAATAAAATTAAATCAATTACTGAAAATGAAAATATAACCAAAGTTGGTCAGAACATTAAATACGACATGCATGTTTTAAAAAATTATGACATTGCCTTTAAAGGTCCAATTGAAGATACCATGATCATGAGTTATGTCATTGACAGCACTGAATCTCACGGCATGGACAAGCTTGCAAAAAAATATTTAGATCATGATTGTATTAGCTTTGAATCTGTTGTTGGAAAGGGTGTAAAGCAGCTCACCTTTGATCAAGTATCAATAGATGATGCATACCAATATGCGTCAGAAGATGCTGATGTCACATTGCAACTATACGAACACCTCAATAAAAAAATTATTGCTGATTCAAAATTAAATTACACCTATAAAGAAATTGAAATACCATCCCTGCTCACGCTTTTTTGTATTGAACGCAACGGAGTATTGATTTCTGAAAAAATCTTACATGACCAAAGCCAAGGTCTGGGTTTAAAAATTCTCAATCTCGAAAACGAAGCATACCAAATAGCCGAACAACCTTTCAATTTGTCATCGCCGAAACAGTTACGTGAGATTCTTTTTGACAAGATGAAAATAATTCCTACAAAAAAAACTCCAACTGGGACGCCGTCCACGAGTGAGGATGTGCTTGAGGAACTGTCACATGATCACGCACTGCCAAAAGTTATTTTAGAACACCGCAGTTTGAGCAAGCTAAAAAATACTTACACTGACAAGCTCCCTAAGATGGTCAATCTCAACACAAAAAGAATCCATACCAGCTACAATCAGGCCGTTGCAATCACTGGAAGATTAGCCAGCTCAGAACCTAATTTACAAAATATTCCAATTAAAACAAAAGAAGGCAGAAAGGTACGAGAAGCTTTCATTGCAAATACTGATAGTCAGATTGTCTCTTGTGATTATTCTCAAATTGAACTAAGAATTATGGCTCATTTATCTAAGGATCATGGACTTTTGGATGCCTTTAATCAAAATGAAGATATTCATAGATCTACGGCAAGTGCAATATTTAACACCAATGATGCATCGGTAAGCTCAGAACAAAGGCGGTTTGCCAAGGTCATTAATTTTGGTTTGATTTACGGAATGAGTGCCTTTGGATTATCTCAAACCCTTAATATTGATAGAAACTCTGCTAAAAACTTTATTGACCAATACTTTGAAAAATATCCTGGGGTTAAAAACTATATGGATCAAGGAAAGTTGGTTGCAAAAGAGCAAGGGTATGTTGAAACAGTCTTCGGCAGAAGATTATGGGTCCCATTAATCAATAGCTCCAATGGGATACAGCGAGCAGCTGCGGAAAGAGCAGCAATTAATGCTCCGATGCAGGGTACTGCAGCTGATTTAATCAAGATGGCAATGAACAATGTTCAGCAATGGATAGAAGATAATAAACTGAAAACCTTGATGGTCATGCAAGTGCATGACGAACTAGTTCTAGAAGTTCCAAATGCCGAGCTAGATATCATCAAAACAGAGATTCCAAAAATCATGTCAAATGTAGCTACGCTAGATGTTCCATTGATTGCCGATTTGGGATCAGGGATTAATTGGGAAGAGGCTCACTAGATGGAAGATAATGAAATACATTTAGTCATTATTGGCGACGAAATTCTTTCAGGTAAAAGAGAAGACAAACACTTCAAAAAAGCCTTAGATGTTACAAAACAAAATAACTATGTAATTAAAAGCGTCAACTACTTGCCCGATAGTGAGCATGAAATTCAATCAAAAATTAAAAATTTAAAAGATAAAATCGTCTTTTGTTTCGGAGGAATTGGAGCAACGCCAGATGATCACACAAGATCAAGCGCCGCCAAAGCTCACCAAAAAGCTCTTAAACGACATACTGATGCAGCAAAACTAATTGAGGATAAATTTGGTAAGGAAGCTTATCCTAAAAGAATTTTGATGGCTGAACTTCCAGATGGGTCTGAGTTAATCCCGAATGAAATCAATATGATTCCAGGTTTTTATATAAATAAAAATTTTTTTATGCCGGGGTTTCCTGAAATGGCATGGCCGATGATGGATTGGGTATTTAAAAATAAGCTTCCTCCATCCAATAAAATTCAATTCGATCGGTCAATTATCATTCCAGATATTGCAGAAAGTCTACTTATTGATTTAATGAACCAAATTGAAAATGATTTTCCTTTAGTAAAAATGTATAGTCTCCCCAAAATAACCCCTCAAAGACAAGTTGAATTTGGTATTAAAGGTGATAAAGAGCAAGTAATGAGTGCAATGGAAGTGGTAAAAAAATACGTAAAAGAATTAGGTTATCACTTTTAAAAATCACTGATTGCCTATAAAATAGGCAACTCATTTTATTCAAAAACTTAAAGATGCGAATAGGTCCATACACTTTAAAAAATAATATTGTTGTTGCTCCAATGGCTGGGGTTACAGACCGTCCATTTCGCCAGCTATGCAAAAAATATGGGGCTGGGATGGCAGTGAGTGAAATGGTTACCTCTAACTCGCTGCTTTATGGAAGCTCAAAAACTATCCGAAGAGCTAACCACGATGGTGAGGTTGAACCTATATCTGTACAAATTGCAGGAGCTGATCCCCAAATGATGGCTGAAGCTGCTCAGTACAATGCCGACAAGGGAGCTCAAATTATCGACATCAACATGGGCTGCCCAGCAAAAAAAATATGTAATGTCATGGCAGGTTCAGCACTTCTTCAGCATGAGGACCTCGTTAAAAGAATTTTAGAGGCGGTTGTCAAAGCCTCACCCATTCCCGTCACTTTGAAAATCAGAACGGGATGGGATAAACAAAACAAAAATGCGATTACCATTGCAAAAATTGCAGAAAATTCAGGTATTCAGGCTCTTGCGATTCATGGTCGAACCAGGGCGTGCCACTATACCGGAGATGCTGAATATGAAACAATTGCAGCTGTAAAAGATCAAATAAAAATTCCGGTAATTGCTAATGGTGATATCACTTCCCCCGAAAAAGCATTACATGTTCTAAAAAAGACATCTGCTGACGGAGTCATGATTGGTCGCGCCGCCCAAGGAAGACCTTGGATTTTCCGTGAAATTGACCACTACATTAAAACAGGTGAACACTTACCTCCTCCCTCTATTGACGAAGTTGAAAAAACAACCATCGAACACGTAACTGATCTCTATGATTTTTATGGAGAACACTCTGGTCTTAAAATCGCAAGAAAGCATATATCCTGGTACACCAAAGGGCTCAAGAATTCAGCTATGTTTCGAGCGAAAATGAATTTAATTAATGATAATCAAGAACAACTTAATTTCATAAAAGAATTTTTTGAAAGTCAAAAACAAATTTCCAACTTTATATCCTACGAAGACGTTCTGGAGCCAGCATAAAACATGGATCAGAACCTTCAAGATAAAATAGAAACACTATTAGATAAGTATTTTAAAGATCTTGACGGTGAAAATCCTAATGGTGTCTACGATATGGTTTTACATTCGGTTGAAAAACCACTTCTCATCTATATTATGAATTATGCTCAAGGTAATCAAACGAGAGCAGCAAAAATATTAGGCCTTAATCGTAATACATTAAGAAAAAAACTAGAATTCTACAATCTTAACTTTTAACTATGAGTAAAATAAAAACAGCATTAATAAGCGTATCAGATAAATCTGGCCTAGTTGAACTCGGAGCCGCTCTAAACTCATTTGGAATTAAAATTCTGTCCACTGGCGGAAGTGCTAAAACTTTAAAAGAAGCAGACATTGACGTCATTGAAGTTTCGGATCACACTGGTTTCCCAGAAATGCTTGATGGACGAGTAAAAACTCTAAATCCGATAATTCACGGGGGAATACTCGCAAAAAGAGAATCAGATGATCATATGCGCACACTCAAAGATCATAATATCGAGACTATCGATCTAGTTATCATCAACCTGTATCCATTCGTCAAAACAATCGAGAATCCAAACTCAACATACGAGGACGCCATTGAGAATATTGATATTGGTGGTCCAGCGATGATTCGTTCCTCGGCAAAAAATCACAAGGATGTCATAATAGTAACCAGCCCAGATGATTACCAGTCATTAATTGATGAGTTGAATAAAAATAATGGGGAAGTAAGTTTTGATTTAAAAAAAGAGTTTGCATTGAAAGCATTTGAACATACCTCAAACTATGATCAGGCAATATTTCAATACCTACAAAATGATAATAATGTTAGCGATAAATTTCCGCAAAATATTTCAATTCACCTCGAAAAGTCAATGGACATGAGATATGGTGAGAATCCACATCAACAGGCTGCTTTTTACAAGCATAAAACAAATTATGCAGGAGCGCTATCAAACTTTAATCAAATTCAAGGAAAAGAACTGTCCTTCAATAACTTAAATGATGCAGAAAATGCATGGGAGTGTGTAAAGAATATGTCTGCATCATCTTGCGTTATTGTCAAACATGCCAATCCTTGTGGTGTAGCAATGGCAGACAAGCCAAAAGAAGCATATCTTAGAGCTTTCATGACAGATCCAACGTCAGCCTTCGGAGGCATTATTGCTTTTAACTGTAGCGTTGATGGAGAAACGGCTGAGGAAATAAATAAACAATTTGCAGAAATAATCATTGCCCCAAGTTTTTCTGAGGATGCTCTTAACATCTTTGATTCTAAAAAAAATCTTAGGGTTTTAGAAATTCCTAATAAAGCGGGATCTGATAATTTCGATTTTAAAAAGATTGGAGGCGGTTTCTTAATTCAAACACCCGATCAAATTGATTTCGACATTAATACATGTGAAGTGGTGAGTGAATTAAAACCGAATCAAGACCAACTCAATGACATGAGCTTTGCTTGGCATGTGGCACAGTATGTGAAGTCAAATGCCATTATATTTTGTAAAGATAATATGACATTGGGAGTGGGTGCAGGACAAATGAGTCGTGTCGACAGTACTCGAATTGCCGCCATCAAAGCTGAGAACGCAAAACTTGATCTTACCAACAGCGTGGTAGCTTCTGATGCTTTTTTTCCATTTCGAGATGGCATTGATGTCCTAGCAAAATTTGGTGCCAAATGTGTCATTCAACCAGGCGGCAGTGTTCGCGATGATGAAGTGATCGAAGCTGCAAATGAACTTGGACTGGTAATGCTATTTACTAAAGTTCGTCATTTTAAACATTAAAGATATAAAAAAATGAAAGTTTTAATTATTGGAAGTGGTGGTAGAGAGCATGCACTCGCATGGAAAATGTCCCAAAGTGAGCATGTGACAAAAGTTTTTTTAGCTCCAGGAAACGGTGGTTCAGATTCTGAACCAAAAATTGAAAACATCGATATCACAAACCATGATGAATTAATTAAATTTGCTCAGAATAATTCTATTGAGCTCACTGTAGTAGGTCCTGAACAACCCTTATCAGAAGGTATAGTTGATAAATTTGAAGCCCGCCATCTGAAAATATTCGGCCCTTCACAGGAGGCGGCACAATTAGAGTCCTCAAAAAAATATGCAAAAGAATTTATGATCCGACATAGCATACCAACTGCATTCTATTCGTCTTTTAGCGATCCTCAGTTAGCACATCAGTATATTGACCAACAGCAAACTGTGCCTATTGTTATTAAAGCTGATGGTTTAGCAGCAGGTAAGGGTGTGATCATCGCAAATTCATTAGAGGAAGCTCATCAAACAGTAGACTTTATGTTGGAGGATAATAAGTTTGGGCATGCTGGATCCTCGATTGTTATTGAGGAATTTCTCCGAGGCGAGGAAGCCAGTTTTATTGTTATGAGCGATGGTGAAAATATTTTTCCTATGGCATCCAGTCAAGATCATAAAAGGCTTCTTGATAATGACCTTGGTCCAAATACTGGCGGAATGGGTGCTTATTCCCCCGCCCCAATTGTTACTCCTGAACTTCATGAAAAAATAATGCATGAAGTCATACATCCAACTATTTCTGGATTAAAAAAAGATGGAATTACCTTTAGAGGATTTCTGTATGCTGGCTTAATGATTGATGAGAATAATATTAAGGTATTGGAATTTAACTGCCGAATGGGTGACCCTGAAACACAACCTATTCTATTTAGAATGAAAAATGATCTTTACGAATTAATCAAGGATGCATGCGATGGACAGCTAAACAAACATCTCCCCTTATGGGAGGATGATTTTGCTTTAACTGTGGTATTAGCTGCTAAAAATTATCCTGACACTCCTGAAAAAGATAAGAAAATAATAAATTCTAATTTTAAAAGTCCAACACAGTATGTCTTTCATGCTGGAACAAAAAAAGCAAATGGTGATATTCTGACTAATGGAGGAAGGGTGCTCGGCTTGACTGGGAAAGGCATGAATCTTCAATTAGCATTTGATGAGGCTTATAAACTCACTGATATTGTTAACTTTGATGGCGTTCAATTTCGAACAGATATAGGAAAAAAGGCATTAAACTAATTTGCTTACACCTCGTATTCAAAGAAAAGTACTCACAGGAAAAATTTTAATTCACCCAACTGAATCCTGCTTTGGTCTTGGCTGTCATCCAAAAAATATTAATGCGCTTAAGAAAATACTCATCATAAAAAAAAGATCTAAGAATAAATCTTTTTTACTGATATCAGATAAAGTGCAAAAATTTTTTCGATACGTATCTCTTTCTGAAAAAAATTTGCAACATATTTCTGACTGGCCAAAACATACTTCCTATTTATTTAAAAAAAATCCAAGTAGTCCAATGTTACTCTCTCCCAAAAAGGAAAAGATTGGGTGTCGTATTCCAGATCATAAAAAAATAAAAAGAACTTTAGAAAATTTAAATTTTCCTATTACATCAACCAGTGCAAACTTTTCTGGCCAGATAAGTTTGAAGTTTTGGAGACATTGTTGCAGAAAGTTTTCTAGCAAATCTTGTATCATAATGAATGAAAGGGTAGGAAATTACAAAAGACCCTCAACAATTATTGATTTTGAAAGCAAAAAAATAATTAGGAAATAATATTGGTTAACAAAGAATTAGTGAATGATAAGTTTCAATTGCTCCAACATAAGATTATTGAAACAATCGAAATGACAGAATCTAAAACCTTTCTTCATGACTCATGGCAGAGGCCTGAAGGTGGTGGAGGCAATACATGCATTCTTGAAAATGGAGAGGTTTTTGAAAGAGCAGGAATTGGATTTTCCCATGTTCATGGCTCTCAACTTCCTCAATCCGCCACTGATGCTCATCCTGAGATAGTTAATCGAAAATGGGAAGCAATGGGCGTTTCCCTTGTTTTCCATCCTTTTAACCCTTTTATTCCTACAGTACATTTAAATGTTCGTTTTTTTGTTGCATCAAAAGAGGGTCATGATGATATTTGGTGGTTTGGTGGTGGTATGGACTTAACACCGTATTACCCATTTGAAGAGGACGTGATTCATTTTCATCAAACTTTAAAAGATGGATTAGATAAATTTGATACTAGTCTTTATGCTGATTATAAAAATCAATGTGACGACTACTTTTTTTTAAAACATAGAAATGAGCCCAGAGGAGTGGGTGGAATATTCTTTGATGATTTAAACAAATTTGGTTTTGCAGATACCTCAAAATTTGTTTTTTCGATCGGTGATTTATTTTTAAATGCTTATATGCCAATTGTTCAAAAAAGAAAAAAAGAAAAATTCACGGAACATCATAAAAATTTTCAGTATTACCGAAGAGGTAGGTATGTTGAGTTTAATCTTCTCCAAGATCGTGGAACATTGTTTGGCATTCAATCTAAAGGAAGAACCGAATCTATACTTATGTCTATGCCACCGAAAGTTAACTGGAGTTATGATTGGACTCCTGAGAAAGGTAGTGCGGAAGAAAAACTTTATAAAAAATTTTTAGTTAAAAAAGATTGGTTAGAAAATGTTTGAGCGGCTATTTAGGAAAAAAAGTATCAATGCTGGTGCAAGCGGTCTAAAAAGATGTCTCTCCACCTTTGACCTTACTCTGTTAGGAATAGGCTGTATTATTGGAACTGGTATCTTTGTTCTAACAGGTATTGCAGCAGCCAATCTTGCTGGCCCTGCGGTAGTTTTATCATTTGTTATTTCAGGCCTGGCCTGTACCTTCGCAGCTCTGTCTTATGCCGAACTTTCCTCATCCGTAGGTGGGTGTGGAAGTGCTTACGGCTATGCTTACGTTACTTTTGGTGAGCTTATTGCATGGATGATTGGTTGGATTTTATTGCTGGAGTATGGAATGTCAATCGCTGCAGTAGCCAATGGTTGGTCAGGTTATTTTCAGAGCGCGTTGGTCTCAATTGGGCTAGAAATTCCTGAAGCATTATCCAAAGGCCCAAGCCAGGGAGGGTTAATTAACTTACCGGCTTCATTAATCATAATCCTAATTATGATTTTGCTCATCATCGGTGTTAAAGAAAGTGTTAAATTTAATGCCCTTATGGTTCTTGTAAAATTAATAGCCATATTCACTTTTATATTTGTTGCTGCTTTTAATGTTGATATTACTAATTGGCAACCCTTCATGCCTTATGGATGGTTTGAAAAGTTAGATAATGGCAACACGATTGGTGTCCTAGCAGGAGCATCCATTGTCTTTTTTGCTTACGTTGGTTTTGATGCGGTGTCAACAGCAGGAGATGAGGCTATTAATCCTCAACGCGACCTCCCACGAGGAATTATTTATTCATTAATTTTTTGTACCATCATCTATATTATTGTTTCAGCTTTATTGACAGGCGTTGTGAATTACCAGGAGTTGGATACATCCTCCCCTGTCGCTTATGCTTTAATGAAAATCGGATTCAAAGGGGCGTCGGCTCTTGTTGCTACTGGAGTCATATCCGGACTTACGACGGTCATCCTGGTGTTATTTTATGCTTTGACCAGGATTCTTCTGGCTATTAGTAATGATCAATTAATTTCTAAAAAATTATCTTTGATCAATAATAAAACTAAAACGCCAGTTCGTATAATTTTAATCACAGGGGTCTTGATATCAATAGTTGCAGGATTGATTCCCCTCGGTGACTTAGCTGAAATTGTTAACATCGGCACATTAACCGCATTTATTTTTGTTTGTATCGGTGTGATCAGAATAAGAAGCCAAAACATTATCAAATCACAAAAGGTTTTCAAAAATAAATATCACCCTTTGATTCCTTTATTGGGAGTTCTATCATGCTCTTCTCTCATCTTTTTTCTTCCAACAGACACATGGTTAAAATTTATTGTTTGGAATCTAATTGGTTTGGTAATCTACTTTATGTACGGTTTTAAGAACAGCAAATTAAATTGATAAGATCCAAGTAACTATTTTTTCAATATCTTTTTCTTTTAATTTTGGGTGTGGTGGCATCGGCACATTTCCCCAGTTACCCTTTCCCCCATTTTTTATTTTTTTTACAAGCATGGACTTAGCCGTTTTATCTTGCTTATATTTTTTTGCGACATCCTGATAGGAAGGACCTAAAACTTTAGTTTTTACTGAATGGCAAGCTAGACAGCCACTCTCTTGAGCTAACTGCTTTCCTGTTTCGTCGGCAGATGAATATGAGTAAATAAATACTAGGGAAAATAGTAGGAATATTTTTTTCATTAAATCTTTGTCAAAATAATTAAGGTTAAGTTCCAACAGGATTTAATAGTTTTATTAAGTTTTAATACTCTTGGACTGCAATCTCTGAACCAATAGTATGTGATTTTCCAGGGTATATGACAACATTATTTTCTAAGGCATTAACTGCTTCAACACAAACCATTCTTCGCCATTCACCCTCAGCTCCCATGTCACCCATTTTTTTTGCCTTATTATCTCCTGGTGTCCATATTACTGTGGAATTACTATTAGATTTTTTGACGGTAATCACTCTATTAAATTTTTCATCCTCGATGAAGCAGTCGTTACTGTTATTCAAATAGACTTTATCAAATTCAGATCCACTAAAAGTAATGACGTCCCCTTCTATATCTTTTTTAAAATTATTTACCTTGTCTGTTAGGACCGCACTTTCTAAACCTTTTATTTTAATATTTTCGATATCAGAGATATAAAAATAAGTATGAAAGCCCTCAGAGATTACAAACGGAAAGCTTGCGTTATTGGTTGTCGTAAGATTCGTACTTAAACTTTCACCAATAATAATAATTAGCTCTAAAGAAAAGTCATAAGATAATTGCTTTTTTACTTCTTGAGTGGGCACCATTCTTAATAACAGTTTTGTTGCTCCATTTCTTAAATCTTCTGATTTAACTAACTCCCAAGGAATGACTCTTGCAAATCCATGTATGCAATAACTGTTATCGGTGGGGTGCTGTCCAAACCAAGGCCAAATAATGGGTACTCCCCCCCTGATTGACCTTCCTTTTTCAAATCGTGCATCGGTTGAGAGCCACAGAACATCCTCCGTTGTTGACTTAGGTCGCCACCAAGAGACATGTGCCCCCTGAAGAGAGACAGTCGCTTCTGCAAGTGGATTGTCAATTTTAAGATATTGCAATCCATTACTTTCTTCAATTTTTAAGTATTTTGATGTCATTTTATGATGATTTAATTTGATTAATATCTCGAACTGCGCCCTTGGCCGCACTAGTTGCCATGAGTGCATATGCTTCTAGTGCTTTTGATATTTTTCTTTCTCTTGGTTGAGGTTTCCATGCTTGGGCGCCTCTACCTTCCATACGAAGTCTTCTTTTTTGAAGCTCATCATCAGATAAAGAAACATTGATGCTCCTGTTAGGAATATCAATCACGATCTCATCCCCCTCTTCAACCAAACCTATTTCTCCACCTTCAGCAGCTTCAGGAGAAACGTGCCCAATACTCAGACCTGATGTGCCTCCAGAAAATCTACCATCTGTCAAAAGAGCACATGATTTGCCAAGACCTTTGGATTTTAGATATGAGGTTGGGTATAACATTTCTTGCATGCCCGGACCCCCTTTGGGTCCCTCATAAGTGATGAGAACAATATCTCCCTCTTTGATTTGATCACCAAGGATTGCATTAATCGACGCTTCTTGAGACTCAAAAAGCCTTACTCTGCCAGTAAATTTTAAAATATCTTCATCTACACCGGCAGTTTTAACAATACAGCCCTCTTTCGCAATATTCCCATATAAAACAGCTAATCCACCATCCTGGGAATAAGCATTTTTAATATTTCTTATACACCCCCTTTGCCGATCATTATCCAATGTTGGCCACAATTTATTTTGTGAAAAGGCCTCAGTTGTTCTAACACCTCCGGGAGCTGCTCGAAAAAAATTTTTAATATTTTCATCCTCTGTTGTCACTATGTCATATGTCTGAATAGCCTCTCCCATAGTTTTTGAATGAACAGTTGGTACATCTCGATGAATGAGGTCACCCCTATTGAGCTCAGCTAAAATTCCAAAAACTCCCCCAGCCCTATGGACATCTTCCATATGATATTTTTGAGTTGCCGGAGATACCTTTGCAACACATGGGGTCTTTCTTGAAATCTGATCAATATCACTCATAGTGAAATCTACTTCAGCTTCTTTTGCAGCTGCTAGCAGATGAAGAACGGTATTGGTCGAACCGCCCATTGCCACATCAAGTTTCATTGCATTCTCAAATGCTTTTTTTGATCCAATTGATCTTGGTAAAACAGAGTTATCGTTGTCCTCATAGTAACTTTTAGTGATCTTAACAATTCTTTTACCCGCCTCAAGGAATAAATTTTTTCTGGCTTCATGAGTTGCAAGCGTTGAGCCATTACCAGGTAAACTTAATCCAAGCGCTTCTGTTAAACAGTTCATTGAATTGGCAGTAAACATTCCTGAACAGGAGCCACATGTTGGGCAAGAGGATCTTTCTAAACTTTCTAGTTGAGATTCTGAAACATTATTATCTCCAGAAGCAATCATTGGACTCACTAAATCAACTTTAACTTCTTCGATATTCCACTTAACTTTTCCAGCCTCCATTGGGCCGCCTGATACAAAAATTGTTGGGATATTTATTCGCATCGCAGCCATAAGCATTCCGGGAGTTATTTTGTCACAATTTGAAATACACACCATCGCATCTGCACAATGGGCATTGACCATATACTCAACTGAGTCTGCTATGAGATCTCTGCTAGGCAGACTATAGAGCATGCCATCATGTCCCATCGCAATACCATCATCAACTGCAATGGTATTAAATTCCTTGGCTACACCACCATTTTTTTCAATTTCACTGGCAACCAGCTGGCCTAGGTCTTTTAGATGTACATGGCCTGGTACAAACTGAGTAAAAGAATTAACCACTGCAATGATAGGTTTTTCAAAATCGTCATCACCCATTCCCGTTGCTCTCCAAAGGGCTCTAGCTCCAGCTTGGTTCCTACCATGTGTTGTAGTATGTGATCTATATTTTGGCATTATGCTTCCTTAAAAAAACATTATAATATGACGATGGTTAACTACCCAGAAATAAATCCTATAGCTGTGGATCTAGGAATAATCAAAGTCCACTGGTACGGTTTAATGTATTTCTTTGCCTTTATTTTATTCATCCAGCTTGGAAAATATAAAATCATAAATCATCCAAACCCAAGCAATTTAAATGAGAAAATCCTTGACGATTTATTCTTCTATGGCGCGCTGGGCGTCGTTCTAGGTGGACGTCTGGGATACGTTTTATTTTATCAACCAGGGTATTTTTTTTCAAACCCATTTGAGATTTTTGCAGTGTGGCAGGGTGGTATGTCCTTTCACGGAGGTTTATTGGGCGTTATTGGTGCATTAATCTTCATTGCAATTCGATATGAAAAAAAATGGTTAGAGTTGACTGATTTTGTAGCTCCCCTTGTTCCACTGGGTTTGGGTTTAGGAAGATTAGGAAACTTCATTAATCAAGAACTGTGGGGTCGCCCAACAGATATCGCATGGGCAATGATCTTTCCCAACGTAGATAGCATTCCTAGACACCCCTCTCAGTTGTATCAGTTTTTCCTTGAAGGTATATTACTCTTCTTTATACTTTGGACACTGTCTAGAAAACAAAGAAAGATTGGCTATATTTCTGGATTATTTTTGATTTTATATGGTTTCTTTAGGATTGCTGCTGAATTCTTTAGAGAGCCTGATTCTCATATTGGTTTACTTATGAATTTCTTCAGTTTTGGGCAAATACTCTGTATTCCAATGGTGCTTGTCGGTATTTATCTCATTAAACCTAGCAACAACGATTAATCTTATTCCATTTTTTTTCAATTTGATGGATATAAAATTCTTTTTGGGTCATTAGTTTATGGGATGCGTGCCTGCTCTGAGCATCTTTGAGGTATCTTTGGTAATGATTCTCCCCAGCCAATTCTTTCACGAAGTAAAAAATATTCTTAAATAGTTTTTTCACTATGTTTTTTCCAAAAAATAAGTTTGAAAACATCAAACACCACAATCCACAAAATGACCACTAATATGGAAACAATCACCACATTAAGATGAAGATTAAAAGACAGTTGTTGCAATACATTAATATCAATATTTGTAGAATTACTCATGATTTGATTATCTATATTTTTTGCTGCAGATAAAAACCCAACTCTTACATCGCTACTAAAAATCTTCTCAAAGGCTGCCGTCGTTGTGATCACTAACAACCATATGAGCGGAATCCCAGTAATTAAGGCAAAAATTTTATTTCTATATTTAAGGATCATGGCAGTGACCACACATAATGCTATCGCAGCCAGCATTTGATTTGCGATCCCAAATAAAGGCCATAAAATATTCACCCCACCATTAGGATCAATCACACCAATATACAAAAAATAGCCCCAGCATAAAACAACAAATGAACTTGTTAAGATATTCGAAGTAACTGATGAATGGTTGCCAAGGGGTTTGTAGTAGTTTCCTAAGATGTCTTGTAACATAAAGCGCCCAACACGTGTTCCAGCATCTAAAGTGGTTAGAATAAAAACGGCTTCAAACATGATGGCAAAGTGATACCACATGGCTAATAAATGTTTACCAAAGGCCTCAGCAAAAATAGTCGCCATACCGACAGCCAGAGATGGTGCTCCACCCGTTCGAGCAAATAAGGTACTTTCCCCAACATCGTCAGCTAATTGTTGCATTTGCTCCAGCGTCACACTAAAGCCCCAGCTGTTAATCGTTTCAATCGTTTCTACGACTGTTACACCAACAATTCCTGGAGGGCTGTTAATTGCAAAATAAACACCAGGCTCTAAAACACAGGCTGCGACAATAGCCATAATAGCCACAAAACTCTCAAGCAACATGCCACCATAACCAATCATGGGAATATATTTTTCATTTGTGATAAGTTTTGGTGTTGTGCCTGATGAAATTAGAGCATGAAAACCTGAAATCGCACCACAGGCAATCGTAATAAAAACAAATGGAAAGAGCGAACCACCAAAAATTGGTCCCGAACCATCAACAAACTGTGTAACGGCTGGCATATTTATTTCAGGTCTTATGATAACAATAGATATGGCAAGAAAAATAACTGTGCCTAATTTTACAAATGTCGACAGGTAATCTCTGGGTGCAAGAAGAAGCCAGACAGGAAGGACGGCTGCACAAAAACCGTAGATAATGACTGCGTAGGCAAGCGTTAAACCATCATGATCAAAAAGGCTTCTGAGTGATTCAGATTGATCAATCTCCCCTCCGTAATAAACTGCGCATAAGAGAAGAAAAATTCCTATGCCCGTTGCTTCTAGGACTCGGCCTGGTCGAATATTTTTTAAATAAAGTCCGATAAGAATGGCAATCGGGATGGTGGCAGCTACTGTAGATGTCGCCCATGGACTATGCTTCATTGCGTTGACCACAACCAAACCAAGCACAGCAATAAGAATTATCATAATCACAAAGGTACCCAACTGAGATGCTATTCCAGCTAGTTTGCTTAACTCATCCCGCGCCATTTGCCCTAGACTTTTTCCATTCTTTCTAATTGAGAAGAATAATACGGACATGTCCTGAACAGCTCCGCCGAGGACACCACCAACCAAAATCCAAATTGTTCCAGGCAGATAACCGAATTGTGCAGCCAGAGTTGGTCCGACTAAGGGTCCTGGACCTGCAATTGCAGCAAAATGGTGGCCAAAGACAATCCATTTGTCGGTGGGGATGAAATCCTTACCATCATTATTTCTAACTGAGGGTGTAACTTTACTAGAATCTAGCACAAGAGCTTTCGCGGCGATCCATGCAGCATAAAATCGATACGCGATGAGATAAATACAAACAGCGGCAACAATAAACCAGATTGCATTGATCGATTCATCACGAGCCAAAGCAATAAAAGAGAAGGCAATAGCTCCGGCAATACTTATTAGAAACCAAATTATTTTTTTCATTTAAAAACTTATAGACATATTTTTTAAATCATCATCCACTATCATTTCTGAAGATTTATTATATAGCTTTAAACCTACATGCAAAGTCACAAATGCATCTAAAATATCATCATCATTAACAAATTTTTTGGGATATAGTGCTCTGTATCTATCAAATCTAAAATTTTTAAATATTTTATTTATCAATTTCACTCTTATTTCAAAACCTTCTTTATCTTTCTTCTTTTGGGACAAAACTTGATTGTTATTTAAATTCATAAAAGCTAACTCGGGGTGTGATTCAAAAATATTGATTTTAGGATGGGTCTTTAAAAAATTTTGGACCTCACGTATTTTAGGGAACAAATTAAAGCTTTGGACGCTTAGTTTTTTTCCAGTAAGTCTGAAGTTTTCTGCTGAAGCTAAAATATAATCATTTTTGATTAAAGCATCCTTTGCTGGAGCACTAAAGATAGTTGATGCTCTCCTTCCCAATAATTTTCTTGCTTTTTGATCAACAGAACGGGGTCCATTCTCTAGAATCACAGGCATATCAATTGCAATTATTTTAGGCTCATAATAAATTTGATTAATTTGCTCAAGACGGTCAATTAATCTTAATTCCAACTTGCTAGTTTTTAAATTTTTTGATGCTGACACCCAGCCCGCCGAACATCCATCAAGACCAATAATTGTAGGCATATTTGTTATAATATTGAGATGCAAAAAACTATTATACTTGGTGTTTGTGGAGGTATTGCCGCATATAAATCTGCTGAGCTGGTACGTCTATTAGTTAAAAGTAATATCAATGTTCAAGTGGTAATGACAGATGCAGCTAAAAAGTTTATTACACCCCTTACTTTTCAAGCAATAACAAACAACAAGGTTCTCACCAATGAGGATTTTTGGACCACTAATTCGAATGAAACAATGGAGCATATTCATGTGTCAAGAAATGCTGATCTTATTCTTATTGCTCCAGCAACAGCTAATTTTATTGCAAAAATAAATCAGGGAATCTGTGATGATCTTCTAACAAATATTTGTGCTGCAAGAAATTGTAACCTTGTTATTTGTCCTGCAATGAATACCTACATGTTTATGAACCCTCCGAACCTAAGAAATATAGAGCAATTGAAAAATGATGGAGTTACTTTTATCGGTCCTGAAACAGGTGATCAAGCATGCAGGGAAACTGGCCTTGGGAGACTAACTGAACCACAAGATATATTGACAGATCTAAACCGTTATTTATCAAACTCAAAATTAAAAGATCTAAAAATTTTAATATCAGCGGGCGCAACTTCTGAAAATATCGATGATGCACGAATTATTACCAATCATAGCTCTGGGAAAATGGGTATTTCAATAGCCAATGAAGCTTTTGACCTAGGCGCAGAAGTAACTCTGATTAAAGGCAAAACGGAAGTGTTGCCTCATAAAGGAATTAAGATAATTGAAGCAAATAATCATGAGGAAATGAAACAAAGTGTGCTTAATGAGGCATTAAACCATGACATTTTTATTAGTGTTGCCGCTGTTTCAGATTATAAAGCAGATCACGTTTTTCAAGGCAAAATCAAAAAAGATCAAAATGTCCTTAACTTAAAATTAATTAAAACAAGTGATATCTTAAAGTCGACAAAAAAATTATTTCCAAATCTTTTTTGTGTTGGATTTGCGGCCGAAAGTAATAATTTAATTAACTATGCTAAACAAAAATTAGTAGAAAAAAACCTAGATATGATCATAGCCAATGAGCTTCAAAAAACTATGGGTGAAGACACAGCCGAAGTTATTATTCTAGATAAGAAACAAGAAAAAATTCTACCCAAAATGGAAAAAAAATTTTTAGCGAATAGTATTCTTACTGAAATTTACGATAGGTTTAAGACCAATGAAAATTAATGTAGATATAAAAATTATCAATCAAATGATCAAAGAACATCTACCAGATTATGGATCAATAGGCTCTGCTGGATTGGATTTGAGGGCCTGCATCAACGAGGAAATGACAATCAAACCCGGAGAGACAGCTTTAATTCCAACCGGGTTTGCAATGTTCTTAAAAAATCCTGATTATGCTGCATGTATTTTGCCAAGATCGGGTTTAGGCCACAAACATGGTATAGTTCTCGGAAATTTAGTAGGTTTGATTGATTCCGACTATCAGGGTGAATTAATGGTGTCGTGTTGGAACAGATCTAGTGAAAATTTCTCCATTAAACCTCTTGATCGCATCGCTCAAATGATCATTGTTCCCGTCATGCAGGCTAATTTAAATATAGTGAAAGATTTTGAGGCAACCGACAGAGGTTCGGGAGGCTTTGGAAGCACTGGAAAGAACTAAAAAACACTTGGTTTTAGGCCCATTTTGTGGTTTAATAACCGTCTTTCAAAATTAAGTTAAGAGTTTTATTATGGCTAAAGAATGTCAAGTTACAGGCAAGAAACCAGTAAGTGGAAACAACGTTTCGCATGCAAATAACAGAACTAAGCGTCGTTTTATGCCAAACCTACAAAATAAAAAGTTTTGGGTTGAAAGTGAAAATCGTTGGATTTCACTAAAAATAACTAATGCAGCATTAAGAACTATTGATAAGCTAGGTATTGATGCGGTGATAGCTAAAATGAAAGCTGAAGGTAAAAAGGTATGAGAGAGAAAATCAAATTAGAATCTACAGCTGGTACTGGTCATTTCTATACTACAACCAAAAACAAAAAAACCATGCCTGACAAAATGGAAATCAAAAAGTTTGATCCTAAGGCAAGAAAACACGTCATCTACAAAGAAAATAAGATCAAGTAATAATTAACTTATTTTTCTTCTTTGTTGTTGATAATCTCAATATTTCTATAAGGGTAAGGTATTTCGATACCTTCCTCCTTAAACTTTCTCCATATTTTTCTATAAACATTTGATCTGAGCTCCCATGAGCCTTCCTCAGGATCCTCAATATAGAAAGTCATTTTTAAATCAATACCGCTTTCACCAAAACCCATTAGATATACCTTTGGGGATGGATCTTTTAAAACTCTTTTCTCTTTTTTAGCAGCATCTAACATAATCTCAAACGCTTGATCAACTGATGAATTGTAACCAATTTGAACATCCGCAACAATTCTTGCTTTTCTATCAGAGAGTGAGTGATTTATTATATTTTGTGACATTAATTTTTCATTTGGGATGATTACTTCAACACCATCAAGTTTTTTCAAAACTGTATAGCGAGATCTAATAAGGGTTACTATTCCATAATGCCCATCAATTGTAAGCACGTCTCCTATATGGATAGACTTGTCCATTAATATAATAAAACCAGTAATATAATTACTAGCAATATTTTGTAATCCAAACGCCAAACCAACACCAAATGCCCCTCCCAAAACACTCAAAAAGGTAAGGTTTATTCCAAAGGATGATAGGGACACAACAACCGCGATAAAGTACAGGAAGATTCTAAAAACTTTGCCAATCATTACTCTTGCATTGGGATCAAGTTGTGATTTTTTTAATAGTTTATTTTCAAAAAATCTACAAATCGTCATTGCTATTAAAATAGCCAAAAAGATTGCAAAAATAGCCTGAATCATCAATAAAAGGGATAGCTTTTGCGCGCCTATTTTAAATGTAATATCTTCCAAAGCATCAATAATTTGTGGCAGTATTCCTGATATCTGTAAAAGAAAAAGAATCCAAATTGTTATTGAAATAATACTTTCGAACGAACGAATAATGGAATTTTGATTTGTCAGATATCGTACTAAATAAACAGAAGCTCTAATTATCAAAAGTGCAATCAGTATTTTTTGGCCCAGCAACAATAAGCCCTGATAAAAGAATAGTGATGTTATCGTTTGCGCAATTCCAATAATTACAACAGCACATAAAGGGAACAATATTCTGGTCAGGCCATCTTTTAGAATCTTTGATTTCGCTTTATTAGATACAAACTTTTTTAAGTTGTCAGCGACAAAGTAATAAGAAATTAAAATTGATGCTAAAAGAATTAATAATTCAATTAATGAATAAAAATTTAAATAATCATCAAAACTAGATAATTGAAAATTCATAAAGTTAAATTAATATTAATGTTGCCAATCCCAAGAAGATAAAAAATCCACCACTGTCAGTCATAGCTGTGATTAAAACACTCGATCCAACTGCGGGGTCTCTTCCTGACTTACTTAATGTGAAAGGTATCATAACTCCCATTAAAGCTGCAAGAATTAAATTTAAAGTCATTGCAGTTGTCATGACTAGGGCTAAGCTTGAGTTACCGTAAAGATAGTATGCAATAAATCCAAGGACTCCTCCCCACAAAATCCCATTGAGTATTGCTACACCAATTTCTTTAAATAACAACTGCCTCAAGTGACTTACAGACACTTGGCCAAGAGCAATTGCTCTAACAATCATTGTTGTTGTTTGATTACCTGAGTTCCCACCAACCCCAGCAACAATAGGCATTAGCGCAGCCAGGGCAACCACTTTTTCAATTGATCCTTCAAAAATACCAATAACTCGAGATGCGATTAAGGCAGTGATGAGATTGATTGCCAACCATGCCCATCTGTTCCTGACTGATTTCCAAATAGAAGAAAAGATATCCTCACCTTCTCGTAAACCAACCATGGACAGCGCACTGCTATCAGTTTCTTCACGAATATAATCCATCACAGCATCCACTGTTATTCTTCCAACCAATTTGTTTTGATCATTAACAACAGGGGCTGTTACCAGGTCATACCTTTCAAATGCTTTTGCTGCCTCCGCAGCATCATCACTGTCTTTAAATAAAACGGCATCCTGCGCCATAACATCACTCACCATCAATTCTGGCTCATTCACCACTATTTTTTTTAAGGATAGAACTCCTAAAATTTTTTGTGATCGATTTACAACAAATAATTTATCGGTGAGTTCGGGAAGTTTTTTTATCTTTCTTAGGTATCTCAGGGCAACTTCTAATGATATATCGTCCCTAATCGTAACAATATCAAAATCCATTAGAGCGCCTACTTGATCCTCGGGGTAAGATAAAGCTGATTCTAGTCTTTCTCTATTGTTGCTATCTAAGCTTTGCAAAAGATCTTGAAGAACGTCCTCTGGCAGATCGGCTGCAATATCCGCAATTTCATCCGTATCAAGCTGTTCAGCGGCAGCTAACAGCTCTGTACTATCCATGTCCGCAATCAGTGTTTGACGAACACTATCAGAAACTTCTAGAAGAATTTCACCATCTCTGTCCGCTCTAACTAAATCCCATAAAATCAACCTATCATCTAAAGGCAACGATTCTAGAATAAAGGCGACATCTGCTGAGTGAAGGGAATTGAGAAGCTTTCCTAATGCTGATAGATTCTGCTTTTGAACCAAATTCTTAATTAACTTCTGTTTTGGCATTTCTTGCTTATCAACTAAATCTTCTACGATTTTGTTTTTGCCAAGAAGGTCATTGACATCCTGCAGTAACTTGCTTAAATTTTCTTTATTTTTTGGATCCATAGAGTTTTATTTTAATTATGATTTATTTATCCAAATAATCAAAACATTAATTACAAAAAAAAAGCCGGTATAACCGGCTTCTGTTCAAAAAAACAAATAGACTTATTTTTTCTCAGCTGCTGGTTTAGCTGATTTTTTCTCAGCTGCTGGTTTAGCTGCTTTTTTCTCAGCTGCTGGTTTAGCTGCTTTTTTCTCAGCTGCTGGTTTAGCTGATTTTTTCTCAGCTGCTGGTTTAGCTGCTTTTTTCTCAGCTGCTGGTTTAGCTGCTTTTTTCTCAGCTGCTGGTTTAGCTGATTTTTTCTCAGCTGCTGGAGCATCTTCGACTTTTTCTGCTACTAGCGGTCTATCAACAAGTTCAACAAATGCCATTGGAGCATTGTCACCTTTTCTGAAACCACATTTTAATATTCTTAGATAACCACCATTACGTGTTTTATATCTTGGTCCTATCTCAGTAAATAATTTCGCGACTACTTCATCATTTCTTAATTGAGCAAAGGCTTTTCTCTGATTATGAACAGAACTCTCTTTTGCTAATGTAATTAATGGCTCAGCATACTTACGAAGTTCTTTTGCTTTTGGCAGTGTTGTTCTAATAACTTCATTAGCAAGCAAAGATGCAGCCATATTTTTAAACATTGCTTTACGATGACTGCTTGTTCGATTTAATTTTCTATGACTGTTTCCGTGTCTCATAATATTTCCAAAATTTAGTTAGTTTCAACACCTTGTGGTGGCCAATTATCAACTTTCATACCAAGCGATAAGCCTTTCGTGGCTAGTATGTCTTTAATCTCATTGAGTGATTTTCTCCCAAGATTTGGTGCTTTTAAAAGATCATTTTCGTGTCTTTGAATTAAATCTCCAATGTAATAAATATTTTCTGCTTTTAGGCAGTTTGCTGAACGAACAGTCAATTCAAGATCATCTACAGGTCTTAAAAGAACTGGATCAATTTGAGGAGCTTGCTGTACTTCAACCTCAGTTAATTCACTCTCTAAATTTGCAAATACAGATAATTGTCCCATTAAAATTCTTGCTGCATCTCTAATGGCTTGTTCTGCATCAACTACTCCATTTGTTTCGACATCCATAATTAACTTATCAAGATCTGTTCTTTGTTCAACGCGAGCACTTTCAACTACATAACTGACTTTAAAGATTGGGCTGAAAGAAGCATCAATCATTAAATGGCCAACTACATTGTCCTGATCTTTATTAACACGCTGCGGAACTGGTTGATAGCCACGTCCCATTTCAACTTTAGCTTCAATATTCAGATTGCCGCCTTTATTAACATTAGCAATTACTAAATCTTTATTAACAATTTCAACGTTATGGGGAAGCTCAAAATCAGCTGCAGTAACTTCACCTTCTGAATCTTTTTTTAAGTGGATAGTAGCTTCTGCGCCATCATGAATTTTAAGAGCAACTTTTTTTAAGTTTAATAAGATGTCAACCACATCTTCTTGAACACCATCAATTGTTGAATATTCATGAACTACACCATCAATTTTTACTTCTGTAATAGCGAATCCAGGGATAGAAGAAAGCAAAACTCTTCTTAAAGCATTTCCTAATGTAAAACCAAAACCGCGCTCCATTGGCTCAAGAACAACTTTTGCTCTATTTGGATTAATTAAATCAACTTCAACAATTCGAGGTTTTAAGTACTCTGTTGGACTATTTTGCATAAAAATCCTTATAAAATATTTAGCTTATTTTGAATACAATTCAACAATTAATGATTCGTTAATTGTTGGTGGTAAATCATCTCTTTGTGGTTTGTTTTTGAATGTTCCAGAAAGCTTTTTAACATCAACCTCAACCCACTCCGGAAAACCTCTTTCATCAGCTGCTTCTGTTGCAGCCTTAATTCTTAACTGGTTTTTAGAAGCTTCAGAAACTGCAACTTGGTCGCCGGGTTTTACTTGATATGATGGAATATTTACTCTATTACCATTAACAGTAATTGAATTATGTCTCACAAGCTGTCTTGATTCAGATCTTGAAACTCCAATACCCATTCTGTAAACAACATTATCTAGTCTCGATTCTAAAAGTTGTAAAAGATTTTCACCTGTAACGCCTTTCAGACGATCTGCTTCTGCATAATATGAACGGAATTGTTTTTCTAAAATACCGTATATTTTTCTTAACTTTTGTTTTTCGCGTAATTGCACGCCATAATCAGACAATCTTCCACCACGTCTTTGACCGTGTTGACCAGGAGGATAACTTCTTTTTTCAATTCCGCATTTGTCTGTGAAGCATTTTTCACCTTTTAGAAAAAGTTTTTCACCTTCTCTACGGCATTGTTTACATTTTGGATCTAGGTTTCTTGCCAACTTTAATCTCCTTAAATTCTTCTTTTCTTAGGTGGTCTACAGCCGTTATGAGGAACCGGTGTAACGTCTTGAATAGCTGTAATTTTCAAACCTATTGAATTAAGTGCACGAACTGAAGATTCTCTTCCTGGGCCTGGGCCTTTGATTCGAACTTCAACATTTTTCACTCCATACTCTTGAGCAGCTTTACCAGCTGCCTCGGCCGCTACCTGTGCAGCAAATGGTGTACTTTTTCTGGAACCCTTAAAGCCTGCTCCACCTGATGTAGCCCAAGATAAAGCATTACCTTGTCTATCAGTTATAGTAATGATTGTATTGTTAAATGATGCATGAACGTTTGCTATACCTTCAGCAACATTCTTTTTAATTTTCTTTTTAACTCTGGTATTAGATTTTGCCATAACGATTAGCCTCTATTTTTTAATAGCACGAATAGGACCTTTTCTGGTTCGTGCATTTGTTTTTGTTCTTTGGCCTCTTACAGGCAACCCTCTTCTATGCCTTTGGCCTCGATAGCAATTAAGATCCATAAGACGCTTGATATTCATGGTAACTTCTCTTCTTAAATCACCTTCGATCTGGTATTTTGCAATCTCATTTCTTAATTTTTCAACAGCAGCATCATCTAGATCTTTGATCTTTGTTGCCGCATCAACGCCAACAGATTTACAAATGTTTTGCGCTGTTGTTCTTCCAATACCATAAATAGCTGTTAATGCTATATCAGCATGCTTATTGTCTGGTACGTTTACACCTGCTATACGAGCCATAATTTCTCCAAAATATTAGGCAATTTACTAAAAATAAAGCCGTAAATTATATCAATTTTTGTGTGAATATACAATTACTTAACCTTGTCTTTGTTTATGACGAGGATCCTTACAAATTACTCGAACAACTCTTCTTCTTCGAATAACTTTGCAGTGTCTACACAATGCTTTTACTGATGCTCTCACTCTCATAATCTTTCCTTATCTACTCTATTTTTTTACTTTTCTCTAAAAGTAATTCTGCCTTTGGTTAAATCATAAGGCGTCATCTCAACTGTAACTTTATCTCCAGGAAGAATACGAATGTAATTCATACGCATCTTACCGGATATAAAACCCAAAACCTCATGTCCATTTTCTAACTTAACTTTAAAAGTTGCATTTGGAAGGTTTTCTAAAATTTCGCCCTGCATTTCTATGATATCTTCTTTAGCCATTACCTAATCATTCCTTGTTGACCACGGAAGTTTGCTTTTTTAAGCAAACTATCATACTGATAGGACATCATTTGTGATTGCACTTGTGTCATAAAGTCCATAGCAACAACTACAATAATCAATAAAGATGTTCCCCCAAAATAGAAGGGTGTGTTAAATTTTAAAATTAAAAACTCTGGAAACAAACAAACTAAAGTAATATAAATTGCACCGACTAAAGTCAATCTACCCATGATGGTATCTATAAATTTTGCTGTTTGCTCACCTGGTCTAATACCAGGAACAAAGGCACCAGCTCTTTTAAGATTCTCAGCAGTTTCCTTGGGGTTAAATTGTAGAGCAGTGTAAAAGTAGCAGAAAAAGACAATAGCAACTGCAAAAAGAAAAATATAAATTGGTTGACCTGGTGATAATAATGCCGAAATGTCTTTCAACCAAAAGAGGCTTTCACTTGATCCAAACCACCCAGCAATAGTAGCGGGGAAAAGAATTACACTTGATGCAAAGATTGCGGGAATAACTCCGGCTTGATTTATCTTAAGAGGCAAATGTGAAGACTGGCCACCATATAATTTGTTACCAACTTGTCTTTTTGCATAGTTAATAGTGATTCTTCGCTGGGCTCTTTCAATAAAAACCACTATTGCAGTTACAAGCACTACTGCAGCAATTAAGAAAAAGACTAATGGAATGGAGTATGCGCCAGTTCTAGCAAGCTCTAAGGTGTTTCCAAGAGCACTTGGAAGTCCTGCAACAATACCAGCAAAGATAATCATAGAAATGCCATTACCGATTCCACGTGATGTAATCTGAGTTCCAAGCCATACTAAAAACATTGTTCCAGTAACTAAAGTCAATATTGCAGTGATACGAAACATAAAACCTGGATCAAGAACCAAACCTGGCTGCGCTTCAAGAGCTACAGAAATACCAAGTGATTGAAATGCAGCAAGAACTAACGTCCCTTGTATTGTGTATTTAGCAATTTTCTCTTGACCAGATTTTCCTTCTTTTTTTAATTCTTTTAATGTAGGAGACATTGCTTGCAGAAGGTTCATGATGATTGAAGCTGAAATATATGGCATGATTCCAAGTGCAAATACAGTAAATCTACTGAGTGCTCCACCAGAAAACATATTAAACATGCCTAAAATGCCGCCACTTTGACTGTCAAACAATTTCTTCAATTCTAGTGGATCAATACCTGGTACAGGGATGTGTGCTCCAAGACGAAACACAACAAGAGCACCTAATAGAAATAAAATTCTACTTTTCAACTCTGTCATACCACTAAAATTTAAAGGATTTTGTGCCATTATCTTATGATTCTATTTTCCCGCCAACAGCCTCGATTGCTTCTTTAGCTCCCTTAGTAACACCCAAACCAGAAATGGTATATTTATTTTTAACTTCACCGGATAAAAATATTTTTACTGACAAAGCTAACTCAGATACGAGGTTTTCTTTTTTAAGAGTTAATAAATCAATTTTTCCAGCAGGTAATTTATTTAACTCTGATGTTCGGATTTGATCCTTATAATCTTTTTGTAAAGACTTGAAACCTCTTTTAGGAAGTCTTCTTTGAATTGGCATTTGACCACCTTCAAAACCTACAGCTACGGAACCTCCAGCTCTAGACTTTTGACCTTTATGGCCACGACCTGCTGTTTTACCAAACCCAGAGCCAATACCTCTTCCAACTCTTTTAGCTGATGGATTTGATCCTTCTGATGGTTTAAGTGTATTAAGTTTCATATTAATTCTCTACTCTTAATAAATAATTGACTGAATTAATCATGCCTCTTACTTCAGGGCTATCAACTAATTCAACAGTATGATTGATTTTTCTCAAGCCTAAACCTTTGATGGTGGCAATATGTTTTTTGCCTGCACCAATAGTGCTTTTAACTTGCGTTACTTTGATTGTTTTATCTTTAGCCATTTTTATCAACCTCTAATTTCTTCTACTGTTTTTCCACGCTTAGCTGCAATCTCAGCTGGCGTATTCATATTTGCTAAACCGTTAAGTGTTGCTCGAACAATATTATATGGGTTTGATGACCCAAAGCTTTTTGCAGTAACGTTATGCATTCCCATCACTTCAAAAATTGCTCGCATAGCACCGCCCGCAATTATTCCTGTACCTTCAGTAGCTGGTTGGATCAAAACTTTAGCAGCACCATGTTTACCGATGACAGCATGCTGGAGTGTGCCTGTTTTGGTAAGGCTAACTTTTAACATACCTCTTTTCGCTTCTTCCATTGCTTTTTGGACTGCTAGGGGTACCTCTCGCGCTTTACCCTTACCCATTCCGATTGATCCATCACCGTCACCAACAACTGTTAATGCGGCAAAACTCATAATACGACCACCCTTAACAACTTTGGTGACACGATTAACTGTGATCATCTTTTCTTTAAGACCGTCTGTTTGTTGTTGTAATCCTTGATCTTGAGCCATAGTTTATTTCCTAATATTTTTTAGAATTTAAGTCCGTTTTCTCTAGCTGCATCAGCAAGAGCCTTTATTCTTCCGTGATATCTGTACCCGGAGCGATCGAAAGCAACATCTTCAACGCCTGCTTTTTTAGCTTTCTCAGCAATTCTTTTTCCAATCTCAGCTGCAGCAGCAATATCGCTTCTCTTTTTTAGTTTTTTTCTCATGTCAGCTTCAACAGTAGATGCGCTAGCAAGAACTTTGTTTGTTGCGCCATCTATAACTTGAGCATAAATATTTAAATTTGATCGATAAACGGTCAACCTTGTGCGACCTAGCTCAGCAATCTTAGCTCTTGTCTTCCTTGATCTTCTGATTCTTGATTGTTCTTTATTAACCATAATTAATCCTTATTGTTTCTTAGCTTCTTTCATGACAATGCGCTCATCAGCGTAACGGACACCTTTGCCTTTATAAGGCTCTGGTGGTCTGTAGCCTCTAATCTCAGCCGCAACTTGACCAACAACTTGCTTGTTAGAACCCTTGATAACAAGTTCTGTTGGTGATGCCGCCTGCGCAGTAATGCCTTCAGGAAGATCATGAGTGATTGGATGTGAAAATCCTAAATCCAAATTGACTTTATTGCCTTGAACTTGGGCTTTGTATCCAACACCGATTAATGTAAGTTTCTTTTCAAAGCCAGCCGATACACCAGTGACCATATTATTTACCAATGCTCTCAAAGTGCCAGACATTGATTTTGCAAACTTTGATTCATTATTAACTTGAAAAGTAAGAACATTATCTTCTTTGTTGATTTTTACATCACCTGTTAGTGACTGATTTAACTCTCCTAAAGGTCCTTTAACTTGAACGTTATCTTGAGAGATGACAACTTCAACCTTTTCAGGAATGTTAACTGGCATATTCGCTACTCTAGACATATTGTTTTCCTTATGAAACGTAGCAAAGGATCTCGCCACCAATACCGGCAGATCTTGCTTTAATATCAGTCATTACGCCTTTAGAGGTAGTTACAATAGCAACACCCAAACCGTTCATAACTTTCGGAAGGTTTTCGGCCCCTTTATAAATTCTCAAACCAGGTTTACTGATTCTCTCGATTTTTTCGATTACTGGTCGTCCAGCATAATATTTCAACTCAACAGTCAATGTTGGTTTGCCATTATTTTCACTAGTGCTGTAGTCTTCAATATAGCCTTCGTCTTTAAGCACTTCGGCAATCGATTTTTTTAATTTTGATGCTGGCATGGAAACGTGGACTTTGTTAGTCATCTGTCCGTTTCTAATTCTTGTCAACATATCTGCTATAGGGTCATGCATACTCATACTGTTTTCTCCTACCAACTCGCTTTAATAACGCCAGGTACTTCGCCTGCCATCATTAAATCTCTTAGTTTTCCACGAGCAATTCCAAACTTTCTAAATGTGCCACGTGGTCTTCCAGTTAAAGCACATCTATTTCTTAATCTCACTGGGCTAGAATTTTTTGGCAGTGCTGCTAATTTAGCTCTTGCCTCATTTTTTTGCTCACTTGTAGATTTAGAGCTCTTAATAATTTCATTTAATTCAGCGCGCTTAGTCTTAAATTTATCAACCATCTTGCGGCGCTTGATTTCACGTTCTGTCATACATTTTTTAGCCATATTCGTGTTACCCTCTAAATGGAAAACTAAATGCTGATAATAAACCTTTGGCTTCATCGTCAGTTTTAGCTGAAGTTGTTATAGTGATATTCATTCCTCTTAAAGCATCGATCTTATCGTATTCAATTTCAGGAAAAATGATTTGCTCTTTAATACCCATGTTGTAATTGCCTCTGCCATCAAAAGACTTGGCAGATATTCCTCTGAAGTCTCTAATTCGTGGAATAGCTATTGAAATGAGGCGATCTAAAAATGTATACATGTTATTTTTACGGAGTGTTACCTTACAACCAACAGGATAGTCATCTCGAATCTTAAATCCAGCAATTGATTTTTTTGCTTTAGTAACTAATGGCTTTTGACCAGCGATTTTCTCTAAATCACTTACCGCATTTTCCATTACTTTTTTGTCAGCTACAGCCTCACCTACACCCATATTAAGTGTAATTTTTTCAATTCTTGGAACTTCCATTACTGATTTGTAATTAAATTGCTCCATTAATTGCTTTACAACTGTTTCTTCATAATATTTTTTTAAACGAGCCATATCTTATCCTTATAAGTCAATCGCTTCATCGTTTGATTTAAATACCCTGATTTTCTTACCATCCTTCAGAGTTTTAAAAACAACCTTATCGGCCTTATTAGTCTTGCTATTAAAAATTGCAACGTTCGAGATGTCGAGTGGACGTTCTTGACTAACAATACCACCTTGAATACCTAAATTTGGATTTGGAGAAACGTGTTTTTTCACCATATTGATGCCTTCTACCAAAACCTTACCATTCGCAAGAATTGAAGAAACAATACCATCTTTCCCTTTATCTTTGCCTGTATTGATGAAGACTTTATCGCCTTTACGAATCTTATTCACTGTTTACTCCTTATATAACTTCCGGCGCTAATGAAACGATTTTCATAAACTTTTCTGTTCTAAGTTCCCTTGTAACAGGTCCGAAAATACGAGTGCCAATAGGTTCTAATTTGTTGTTTAATAAAACAGCTGCATTGCCATCGAATTTTATTAGTGAGCCATCAGGTCTTCTAACACCCTTTGCTGTGCGAACAACGACGGCGTCATAGACTTCACCTTTTTTAACTCTTCCTCGTGGCATAGCTTCTTTAACACTAACTTTAATAATGTCTCCAACGCTAGCGTAGCGGCGTTTTGAACCACCAAGAACCTTAATGCACTGAACGGAACGTGCACCAGTATTATCGGCAACCTCTAATTTTGATTGCATTTGTATCATGAAATATTCTCCAACTTAATCCGCTATTTCAACCCAGTTTAACTAACTGCTTTTACGGTCAGTATTGGGGTGCTAAGCATGCACCACTTTTAAAAAGACGCAAATTTTATAATATTTGCCTGTAAAAGACAAGTGTTAATTAACTTGCGGAGCTTTTGATAAAACTTTAGTAACCACCCATGTTTTCGTTTTTGACATTGGTTTAGACTCAGCAATTTCAACTAAATCGCCTTCACCAATTTCATTTTTTTCGTCATGAGCATGAAATTTATTGGACAGTTTTATCACTTTACCAACGACTGGATGCTTTACTCTTCTTTCAACCAGCACTGTGACTGTCTTGTCCATTTTGTTACTTAGAACCTTGCCTTGCATAGTTCTAATATTTTTTTGAGCTTCAACCATTATTTAGCCTCCACTTTTTCAGCCATCACATGTTTTACACGTGCAATGTCTTTTTTAATTTTAGATATCTGGTCAGTTTTATTTGACTGCTGCATTGTTAATTGCATTTTTGCGTTAAATTGAGCCTTTCTCAATTCAATTAACTCTTTACCAAGATCTTCAACAGATTTTTTTCTTAATTCAACAGCTTTCATCCAACTAACCTCCAATGTGTCTTGTTATAAATGTTGTTTGCACTGGAAGTTTAGCGGCTGCAAGCCTAAAAGCCTCTCTCGCTAATTCCTCAGGTACGCCATCCATTTCATACAACATTTTTCCTGGTTTGATTTCGGCAACATAATACTCAACACTACCTTTACCTTTACCCATACGAACCTCAGCAGGTTTTTTTGAAATCGGCTTATCTGGGAACATACGTATCCAGACACGTCCGCCCCTCTTGATATGTCTAGTCATCACTCTTCGAGCAGCCTCAATCTGTCGGGCTGTAATTCTTCCGCGAGTAATTGCCTTAAGGCCGAACTCACCAAAGCTGACTTTGTTACCAGTAGTTGCGATACCGGTATTTCTGCCTTTATGTTGTTTTCTAAATTTTTGTTTTGCTGGTTGTAACATAATTAAGCCTCGTTATTATCTTTGCCTGACTCTTCATTTGAAGACTCTGTGGTGTCAGCTTTATCCGTAACTACAGGTTCCTCTTTCGCTTCAGTTTTCTTCGTAGCAGCTTTTACTGTTGTTTTCTTCGTAGCAGCTTTTACTGTTGTTTTTTTTGCAGCTGGTTTTGCTGCTTTTTTTGCCGGTTTATTGTCATCTAATGATGTATCGCCAACAACATCTTTTGTAATTGGTGATGCAACTTTATCATCTTGAAATACTTCACCTTTATAAATCCAAACTTTAATTCCAATAATTCCGTATTGTGTATGAGCTCTTGCTACACCATAGTCAATATCTGCTCGAAGTGTATGTAGCGGAACTCTTCCTTCACGGTACCATTCTGATCGGGCAATTTCGATACCATTAAGTCTTCCAGAACTCATAATTTTAATGCCCTGAGCGCCTAATCTCATTGCATTCTGCATCGCTCTTTTCATAGCTCTTCTAAACTGAACACGCTTTTCAAGCTGTTGAGCAATACTCTGAGCAATCAAAGTAGCATCAATTTCAGGTTTTCTTACTTCTTCAATATTAAGCTGAACAGGAATACCCATTAATCCTTGAAGGTCAGAACGAAGATTCTCAATATCCTCACCTTTTTTACCAATAACAATACCTGGTCTGGCTGTCATTATTGTTACTTTCGCATTTTTTGCTGGACGCTCGATGATGATCTTACTCACTGCGGCATTAGCTAGCTTTTTATTTAAGAATTCTCTTACTTTAATATCATTATTTAAAAAAACAGGGAAATTCTTAGTACTAGTAAACCATTTAGACGACCAGTTCTTTTGAACACCTAAACGAAAACCAATTGGATTAATTTTTTGACCCATAATTCTCTCTTAACTTCCTACTGTCACTTTGATGTGACATGTTGGTTTAATAATTCTTCCAGCACGGCCTTTTGCACGAGCTCGAATCCGTTTGAAGACCATACCTTTATCAACGGTGATGGTTTTAACTTTTAATTCGTCAATATCAGCGCCATTATTATTTTCAGCGTTTGCAATAGCAGATTCGACAACTTTCTTGATAATTTCAGCGCCTTTTTTTGGGCTAAAAGTCAGAATATTTAAAGCATTATCAACTTTTTTTCCTCGAACCTGATCAGCAACAAGACGGGCTTTTTGAGGAGAAATTCTCACACCTCTTAAGATTGCAGAAACTTCATTAGTAGCCATAATTATTTCGCCTTCCTGTCGCCGGAGTGACCTTTAAAAGTTCTTGTTGCAGCAAATTCACCTAATTTGTGTCCAACCATGTTTTCAGTAATTAAAACTGGAACATGTTGTCTACCGTTGTGAACTGCAATGGTTAAACCGATAAAGCTAGGTAAAATCATTGATCTTCTTGACCAAGTCTTAATTGGTTTTCTATCTCTTGTTTCTTGAGCAACATCTACTTTTTTAGATAGATGCGAATCAACAAAAGGTCCTTTTTTAATTGATCTTGACATAATTAATTACCTCTTATTAGCCGGTCTGCGGCTAACTCTCATGTTATCAGTACGTTTGTTATTTCTAGTTCTGTATCCCTTAGTTGGAACACCCCATGGGCTTACTGGATGACGTCCACCAGAAGTACGGCCTTCACCGCCGCCATGTGGGTGATCGACTGGGTTCATCACAACACCTCGAACAGTCGGTCTCACACCTCTCCATCGAACAGCACCAGCTTTGCCAAGTTTTCTTAATGAGTGCTCGTCGTTTCCTACTTCACCAATTGTTGCAATGCAGTTGATATGGACTTTTCTTACCTCACCTGATCTTAAACGAAGCTGAGCGTATTCACCTTCTCTAGCTAATAGCTGAACAGAGGTACCAGCTGATCTCGCGATCTGTGCACCCTTGCCTGGTTTAAGCTCAACACAGTGAATGGTAGTACCGACAGGAATATTCTTAATCGGCATCGCATTACCAGTTTTGATTGGAGCGACTTGTCCAGTTAAGATCTCTGTTCCAACTTCTAGGCCACGTGGAGCAACAATGTATCGTCTTTCTCCATCGGCATAGCATAAGAGAGCTAAGCGTGAACTTCTGTTTGGATCATATTCGATACGTTCAACTTTGGCTGGAATATCGTGCTTGTTTCGCTTAAAATCGACAATACGGATGTGGTGTTTATGACCGCCTCCGCGATGACGAACCGTTATTCGACCATTGTTATTTCTTCCAGACTTTTGAATTTTCTTTTCAAGTAAAGGAGCATGTGGTTTACCCTTATGTAAACCCTCAGTAACTACTTTTTGTAATCCTCTTTGTCCTGGCGTTGTAGGTTTAACTTTTAAAATAGACATATTCGTTAATCTCCAACAAAATTAATTTCTTGACCAGGCTTAAGAGATACATAAGCTTTTTTCCAGTCAGCGCGTTTACCAAAATTGTTACCACGTCTTTTAGTTTTACCCTTCATGTTAAGAAGATTAACTGCAGTAACTTCTACTTTAAACATTAATTCAACAGCCTCTTTTACTTGATCTTTGGTTGCTGATTTTCTCACTTTAAATGCTACTTGGTTGAATTTATCAGCCACATAAGTTGCTTTTTCAGTGATTTGTGGAGCAACAATTGCATTAAGTGTTTGGCTGTTTTTGATAGTTATTTCACTCATGCAAACATCTCCTCGATAGTCTTAAGCGCTTGCTCAGTTACGATAACTTTAGAAAAATGAACAAGGCTTACTGGATCAATATATCTTGCTTCAACAACAAGAGCTGTCGGAATGTTTCTTGATGATAAATATAAGTTTTCATCAAACTCATTCGTGATTACCAAAACGTTGTTTTCAATATTAAAGTTTTTAATTAGTTCATTGAAAGACTTTGTTTTTGGTTTATCCACTTTGAATTCCTCAACCACTGTAAGGCGGTCTTGGCGAACCAGCTCTGAAAAGATGGATTTCATTCCTGCACGATAAGCTTTTTTATTTACCTTCTTAGAATAATTTTCGTCGGGGCGATTTGGGAATGCACGGCCACCAGACCTCCAGATAGGGCTTGATGTCATACCTGCACGGGCATTACCTGTCCCCTTTTGTCTAAAAGGTTTTCTTGTGCTGTGTTTTACCTCGGCTCTTGTTTTTTGAGCGCGTGTAGCAACACGGGCGTTAGCCATATAAGACACTAATAATTGATGAACTAATGATTCTTTAAAATCAGCAGCAAATATAGCATCAGAAGCTTTCACTTTTTTTGTAGATGCCTTACCTTTATTATCGACTAATTTTATATCCATTATTTAGTCTCCTTTGCTTTTACTGCAGGCTTGATTGTTACATTAGAACCAGCTGAACCAGGAACCGCGCCCTTGATCATAATTAGATTTCTATTCTCATCAACTCTAATCACTTCAAGATTTTGCGTAGTTCTAGTAACTGCACCCATATGCCCAGCCATCTTCTTACCTTTAAAGACACGGCCTGGATCCTGACACATACCTGTTGAACCTGGAGCATTGTGTGAGATGGAATTACCATGAGTAGCTCGTTGTGAGCCAAAATGATGGCGTTTAATTCCGCCTTGGAAACCCTTACCAATTGTAGTACCAGTAATGTCCACTTTTTGGCCAGCCTCAAAAATTGAGACTTTTAATTCGCCACCAAGTTGGAAATTATTTAATTCATCACCAGTAACTCTGAATTCTTTGAAACCATCAATCGAATCAACACCAGCTTTAGCTAGGTGTCCTTTGATAGACTTATTTAATTTTGAAGATTTTGAGTCGCCATAGGACACTTGAAGTCCGTTATAGCCATTATCATCAATTTTTTTGATCTGTGTCACTTTGTTAGGAACAACCTCAAGTACCGTGACAGGAACACTGTTTCCGTCCTCAGTAAATAAGCGAGTCATTCCCACTTTGCGACCAACAAGCCCTAAGCTCATGATCTTTTCCTTTATCTTATTATTATTAAAAAAACTAATTACAATTGATTAGTTTCTGCTTTATTACAATTGAGAGCGTGAATTATACAGAACTCTTAAAATATTACAACTTGATTTCGACATCCACACCTGCAGCGAGTTCTAATTTCATTAGAGCATCTACAGTTTTATCAGTTGGGTCTAATATGTCCATTAATCTTAAATGAGTACGGATTTCAAACTGATCTCTTGATTTTTTATTTACGTGTGGAGAACGAAGTAAATCATATCTCTCTTTTTTGGTAGGTAAAGGAATTGGTCCTTTAACAATAGCGCCAGTCCGTTTTGCTGTATCAACAATTTCCTGAGCTGATTGATCAATTAACTTATAATCAAAAGCCTTTAATCTAATTCTAATTTTTTGATTCATTTCCATTTACCTTTCAAAGAACGAACGCCCCACAAAAAGTGAGGCGCTTTTTTATTTTTATTTATTACTCAACAATCTTTGCAACAACACCGGCACCAACGGTACGGCCACCTTCACGAACAGCGAAGCGTAAACCTTCTTCCATCGCGATCGGTGCAATCAATGTTGCTGTAATCGATACGTTGTCGCCTGGCATTACCATTTCTGTACCTTCTGGTAACTCCACAGCGCCTGTTACGTCTGTTGTTCTAAAGTAGAACTGAGGACGATATCCATTAAAGAATGGAGTGTGTCGACCACCTTCATCTTTACTTAAGCAGTAAATTTCAGCAGTAAATTTTGTGTGTGGTGTAATTGAACCTGGTTTCGCAAGCACTTGGCCACGTTCAACATCTTCACGTTTTGTACCTCTTAAAAGCACACCCACGTTGTCACCTGCTTGACCTTCGTCAAGTAATTTACGGAACATTTCTACACCAGTACATGTTGTTTTTTCAGTTGCCTTGATACCAACAATTTCAATCTCTTCGTTGACCTTAATAATGCCACGTTCCACACGGCCGGTTACCACAGTACCTCGACCAGAGATAGAGAACACGTCCTCTACTGGCATCAAGAAGGTACCGTCCACTGCACGTTCTGGAGTTGGGATGTAAGAGTCAAGTGCTTCTGCAAGTTTAAGAATTGCTGGCTCACCAATCTCAGATTGGTCACCTTCAAGAGCTTTAAGAGCAGAGCCCATAATGATTGGAGTGTCATCACCTGGGAATTCGTATTTATTTAATAAGTCACGAACTTCCATTTCTACTAATTCGAGTAATTCTTTGTCATCCACCATATCAGCTTTGTTAAGGAATACAACGATGTATGGCACACCCACTTGGCGTGATAAAAGGATGTGTTCACGAGTTTGTGGCATTGGGCCGTCAGCTGCAGAACATACGAGAATCGCACCATCCATTTGAGCAGCGCCGGTAATCATGTTTTTCACATAATCCGCGTGGCCTGGGCAATCAACGTGAGCATAGTGACGAGTTTCAGTTTCGTATTCAACGTGAGCAGTATTAATCGTAATACCACGAGCTCTTTCTTCAGGAGCTGAATCAATAGCTGAATAATCTTTAGCTTCACCACCGTGTTTCTTAGTCAGAATGGTTGTGATCGCAGCTGTTAATGTTGTTTTACCATGATCCACGTGGCCAATTGTGCCGACGTTAACATGGGGTTTGGTACGCTCAAATTTACCTTTAGCCATAATATATTCCTTAAAAAATTACTCTTTGTTCATAATTGCCTCAGCCACATTTCTTGGAGCTTCAGCATAATGTTTAAATTCCATTGAGTATGTTGCTCTACCCTGACTCAATGACCTTAATGTTGTTGAATAGCCAAACATTTCTGATAATGGCACTTCAACAGTGATTACTTTTCCAGTGGCGTTGTCGTCCATCCCTTGAACAATGCCACGTCTTGACGATAAGTCACCCATGACATCACCCATGTATTCTTCCGGTGTTTCCACCTCAACAGCCATCATTGGCTCGAGAATCACAGGGTCTGCTTTTTTACATGCATCCTTAAATGCAAAGGAGGCGGCCATCTTAAATGCATTTTCGTTTGAATCCACATCGTGGTATGAACCGTCATATAAGGTTACTTTAACGTCTTCGATTGGATAGCCTGCAAGAACACCTGCAACGATCGTCTCTTGAAGACCTTTGTCTACCGCCGGAATAAATTCACGAGGTACGGTACCGCCTTTAATAGCATCAACAAACTCATAACCCTTGCCTTGCTCATTTGGCTCAACTTTTAACCAAACATGGCCGTATTGACCTTTACCACCAGACTGTTTAACAAATTTACCTTCGGCATCAACAGATTTTTTGATCGCTTCACGGTATGCAACTTGAGGAGAACCGATGTTGGCTTCAACATTAAATTCTCTTTTCATACGATCAACCAAAATTTCTAAATGAAGCTCTCCCATACCTGAAATAATGGTCTGATTTGTTTCTTCATCTGTTTTAACTCTAAATGATGGGTCTTCTTGTGCCAATCTATTTAAAGCAATTCCCATTTTTTCTTGGTCAGCCTTTGTTTTTGGCTCAACTGCGACGTGGATCACTGGGTCTGGGAAGATCATTCTTTCAAGGACAATGTCTTTACCTACAGCACATAGAGTATCACCAGTAGTTACATCTTTGAGACCAACTGCCGCAGCGATATCACCTGCACGAACTTCCTTAATCTCTTCTCTTGAGTTCGCATGCATTTGAAGTATGCGACCTACACGTTCTTTTTTTCCTTTAACAGCATTCTGTACCGAGTCACCCGCATTAATAACGCCAGAATAAACCCTGAAGAATGTAAGCGAGCCTACAAACGGATCAGTCATAATTTTAAATGCAAGTGCTGAGAAAGGTTCTTCGTCAGTTGGTTTACGTGACATCTCTTTTTCACCAGAAACATCAGTCCCTTTAATCGCTGGAACATCAATAGGGGATGGCATTAGCTCAATTACTTTATCAAGCATAGCCTGAACGCCTTTATTTTTAAAAGCAGAGCCGAGCATCATTGGGACAATTTCGTTACCAATGGTTCTTAGTCTTAACCCTTCAAGAATTTCTGTTTCAGATAAATCTCCCGTTTCAAGGTATTTATTCATTAAATCTTCATTAGCTTCAGCAGCCGTTTCAAGTAATTCACCTCTCCATTTATTACAGGTATCAACTAAGTCTGCTGGGATATCACGGTAGTCAAATTTCATACCCATTGATGCCTCATCCCAATAGATTGCTTGCATTTTAATAAGGTCAACAACTCCTTCAAACGTTTCGGCAGCACCGATCGGAACTTGCAACGGGATGGGATTGGCTTTCAATCTTGTTTTCATTTGCTCATGAACTTTGAAGAAATCAGCGCCCATTCTATCCATTTTATTAACGAATGCGATCCGTGGGACATTGTATTTATTGGCCTGTCTCCACACAGTTTCTGATTGAGGCTGAACTCCGCCTACGGCACAATAAACCATACATGCGCCATCAAGGACACGCATGGATCGCTCAACTTCGATGGTGAAATCTACGTGGCCAGGGGTATCAATAATATTGATTCGGTGTTCATCAAATTGCTGAGCCATGCCAGACCAGAAGCAAGTAGTCGCGGCTGATGTGATTGTAATACCTCGTTCTTGTTCTTGTTCCATCCAGTCCATGGTGGCTGCACCGTCATGCACCTCACCAATCTTATGGCTTATACCGGTGTAGTAGAGAATACGCTCAGTGGTTGTAGTTTTACCAGCATCAATGTGAGCACTAATACCTATGTTTCTATATCTGTCAATGGGAGTTTTACGAGCCACTTAATTTATCCTCAAAAATTATTAAAAACGGAAATGTGAAAACGCTTTGTTTGCTTCAGCCATACGATGCACTTCTTCTCTTTTCTTCATGGCATTACCCTTGTTTTCTGATGCATCCATGATTTCATTCGCTAAACGAATATCCATTGATTTCTCGCCACGACCTCTTGCCGCATCACGTAACCAACGCATAGCTAATGCTTGCCTTCTAGAAGGTCTAACTTCAACTGGTACTTGGTAATTAGCGCCACCAACTCGACGACTTTTAACTTCCACTAGAGGTTTTAGGTTATCTAATGCAACAGAGAAAACTTCGATTGGATCTTTACCACTCTTACCCTGCACTTGATCAAATGCACTGTAGATGATTCTTTCTGCAACTGCTTTTTTGCCGCTGGTCATTAACACGTTAACGAATTTGGAAACCTCTTGGCTTCTAAATTTAGGATCAGGTAGGATCTCTCTTTTTGGAACTTCTCTTCTTCTTGGCATAGTTTTAACCTTTAATTAATTAAGCCTCTTTAGGACGTTTTGCACCGTATTTAGAACGGGCTTGTTTTCTATCATTAACACCCGCAGTATCTAGACTACCGCGAACAGTATGGTATCTCACACCCGGAAGATCTTTTACACGACCTCCTCGAATCAACACGACTGAGTGTTCTTGCAGGTTGTGGCCTTCACCACCAATGTAACTAATTACTTCGTAACCAGTGGTTAATCTCACTTTAGCCACTTTTCTTAAAGCAGAGTTAGGCTTTTTCGGAGTTGTGGTATAAACACGAGTACACACACCACGTTTTTGTGGCGATGCTTCGAGTGCTGGCACCTTACTTTTCTCAACGATTCGCTTTCTTGGCTTACGAATTAATTGGTTAATAGTTGGCATATGTTTCCTTTAAATTTATCAAGTTCATTTTCTAATCTTGCACTTTTTCCATCTTAGAAAAAGCACAAGATTTTATTGTTCTTCAAGATGATTGTCAACTGTTTTATTCTTGATTCTCATCCACATTTCGCGCCTGTTCTTCTGATGAAGCTACACCCTCCTCAACAGAAGCTTCTGTTTCAGTTTCAAATAGAGCTTCCGCTTCTTTTAATTCTGGGCTTGGCTCATTTTGTTCCTCAACAACATGATTATCAGGATTCATAACATCTGCATTTTCTTTTCTTGCTTTATGATAAGCAAGGCCTGAACCTGCCGGAATTAATCGGCCTACAATAACGTTTTCTTTCAACCCTCTTAAATCATCTCGTTTTCCAAGGATTGCAGCTTCAGTTAACACTCTTGTTGTTTCCTGGAATGATGCCGCAGAAATGAATGAATCTGTTGCTAAGGATGCTTTAGTAATTCCTAAAAGGACATACTCATATTCAGCAGGTCTTTTATCTTCAGCAACTACCTCATCGTTACGATTTAATACAACCGCTCTTTCAAGCTGTTCACCAGGGATAAAGCCAGTATCACCAGCATCAGTAATCTTAACTCTTCGAAGCATTTGTCTAACAATCACTTCAATATGTTTGTCATTAATTTTAACGCCCTGAAGTCTATAAACATCCTGAACCTCATCAATCACATATCTTGCAAGCGCTTCTCTACCTTGAAGCCTTAAAATGTCTGCAGGATCAGCTGGTCCATCCACAATCACCTCACCTTTGGTCACAACTTGACCATCATGGACAGTGATATGTTTATCTTTAGGGATTAAAAATTCTTGAGCTTCGCCTTCCGAATCAGTAATTACCAATCGCTGTTTACCTTTAGTATCTTTACCAAAAGAAATTGTTCCGGTAATTTCGGCCAACACACCTGCATCTTTTGGAGCACGTGCCTCAAACAGTTCTGCAACTCTTGGAAGACCACCGGTAATATCTCTTGTTTTTGATGATTCTTGTGGAATTCTTGCAATAACATCACCCACATTTATATCTTGACCATCAGATACGGTAATAATGTAGCCCAACTGGAACGTCACGTTTACAGGGTTATCGCTGCCAGATAATTTCACTTCATCGCCTGCATTATCTAAAAGCTTAATTTGTGGTCGACTTGTTTTAGATTGTGTTCCTTTTTGCTTGGAATCAATAACCACCAATGTTGACAGGCCAGTTACATCATCAATTTGTTTTGCGACTGTAATGCCCTCTTCCACATTTTCAAATTTAACTTTTCCAGCGTATTCTGAAATGATTGGTCTCGTATGAGGATCCCAGTTAGCTAAAACTTCACCAGCTTTAACTTTTTTACCATCCATCACAGATAAAGTGGCACCATAGGGGACTTTATGGCTTTCTTTTTCGCGACCATTTTCATCCTCAATTATAAATTCCCCGTTACGTGAAATAACAATTTGTTCATTTCTAGCGTTGGTAACATATCTCATAGTTGAGGCAAATCTAACAGTTCCTGAAGATTTAACTTCAATTTGGCTTACTGCAGCAGATCTTGAAGCTGCACCACCGATGTGGAAAGTTCTCATCGTCAACTGAGTGCCAGGCTCACCGATTGATTGAGCAGCAATCACACCAACAGATTCACCCTCGCTAATCAAGTTACCTCGACCTAAATCACGGCCGTAACAATTTGCGCAAATACCATGACGTGTATCACATGTCAGAGCCGTTCTAACCTTAACTTCGTCAATGCCTAGAGATTCGATTTTTTCAACCTCATCTTCAGTTAGCAATGTTCCGGCTGGATAAATGACTTCTTGCGTTGAAGGATCTTGAATATCAAGAGCAGCAACTCTTCCAAGAATTCTATCTCCAAGAGGTTCAACAACCTCACCGCCCTTGATGAGAGCTTTAGTAACTAAACCTTCCTCAGTTCCACAATCTTGCTCAGTCACTACTAAATCTTGAGTAACATCAACTAACCTTCTTGTTAAGTAACCAGAGTTAGCAGTTTTAAGCGCAGTATCAGCAAGACCTTTTCGTGCACCATGGGTTGAGATAAAGTATTGAAGAACATTAAGTCCATCTCTAAAGTTAGCTGTAATCGGGGTTTCAATAATTGAACCATCAGGTCTAGCCATCAATCCCCTCATACCTGCTAACTGTCTCACCTGAGCAGCAGAACCTCGAGCACCAGAGTCAGCCATCATGTAAATTGCATTAAATGATTCTTGTTTTAAAGCATTGCCTTGCTCGTCTTTCATTAACTTGCCGTTTAAGTCATAGACGCCCTCTTCCTTAAGTTGCTTCATCATTGCATCCGCAACTTTATCTCCAGCACGGCCCCAGATGTCAACGACTTTGTTGTATCTTTCACCCTGGGTTACCAATCCTGAGGAGTATTGATCTTGAATTTCTTTCACTTCAGCATCAGCACTTTCAAGGATTGAAGATTTTTCTTGAGGAACCAGCATGTCATGAACGCTGATCGACATACCAGCTTTAGTCGCATAAGAATAGCCTGTGTACATTAATTTATCAGCCAATATCACCGTATCCTTAATACCAATTTTTCTAAATCCAGTATTAATTAATTTTGAAATTTCTTTCTTCTTTAAAGCTTTATTTATGAGCTCAAAAGGTAAGCCTGCTGGCAAAATTTCACTTAGAATGGCGCGGCCAACAGTCGTTTCATAACGATTAGTTTTTGGAGTCTTGCTACCATCAAAATTTAGCTCGAATTCTCTAATTCTCACTGTAACTTTGGCGTGAAGATCAACCACTCCGTTGTCATATGCTCGCTGAACCTCAGCAACATCACTAAATATTTTACCTTCACCCTTAGCGGCAATTTTTTCTCGAGACATATAATAAAGTCCCAGAACAATATCTTGTGATGGCACGATAATTGGTTCACCATTGGCTGGTGATAAAACGTTATTCGAGGCAAGCATTAATGTTCTTGCTTCCATCTGGGCTTCTAGAGATAAAGGAACGTGAACAGCCATTTGGTCACCGTCAAAGTCAGCGTTGAAAGCTGCACAAACCAATGGATGTAGTTGAATTGCCTTACCTTCAATCAGCACAGGTTCAAATGCCTGAATACCTAATCTATGAAGAGTTGGCGCACGGTTTAATAATACAGGGTGTTCTTTAATCACTTCTTCCAAGATATCCCAAACCTCCGGACCTTCTTCTTCAACTTTTTTCTTTGCTGCCTTAATGGTCGTTGCTAAACCCAATAACTCTAACTTGTTAAAAATAAATGGTTTAAATAACTCTAAGGCCATTTTTTTTGGCAAGCCACATTGATGAAGTTTTAACTGAGGACCAGTAACAATTACTGAACGACCTGAATAATCAACTCGTTTACCTAAAAGGTTTTGTCTAAATCGGCCGCCCTTACCTTTAATCATATCTGCTAGAGATTTTAAAGGTCTCTTGTTTGCGCCTGTCATTACCTTGCCTCGTCTACCATTATCTAGCAGTGAGTCAACAGACTCTTGAAGCATCCTTTTTTCATTTCTTAAAATAATTTCAGGAGCTCTCAAATCAAGTAATCGACGTAAGCGATTATTTCTATTAATCACTCTTCTATACAAATCATTTAAGTCAGAAGTGGCAAATCGTCCACCATCTAGAGGCACAAGAGGTCTTAGCTCTGGGGGCAATACAGGTAAAACATCTAGGATCATCCATTCAGGTTTGATGCCAGATTTTTGGAAAGCTTCGAGTACTTTTAATCGTTTTGCGATTTTCTTAATTTTTGCCTCGGAATTTGTGCTACTGAGCTCTTCACGAAGAGTATCAACCTCTGAATTGATATCCAAAGAAGCTAGTAATTGTTTTACGCCTTCAGCGCCCATTACCGCTTCGAATTCGTCGCCATATTCTTCAATCTTCGCATGGTAATCATCTTCAGTTAGCAATTGACCTTTTGTTAATGGAGTCATACCTGGATCCACAACCATATATGCTTCAAAATAGAGCACTCGTTCAATATCTCTTAGGGCAATATCTAGGACCATTCCGAGTCGGCTTGGCAAACTCTTAAGAAACCAAATATGAGCAACCGGGGTTGCAAGATCAATATGGCCCATTCTTTCACGACGAACTTTTGAAAGTGTTACCTCAACTCCACATTTTTCACAAATAACGCCTCTATGTTTAAGTCTTTTATACTTTCCACATAAACATTCGTAATCCTTTACTGGACCGAAAATTTTCGCGCAAAATAGGCCATCACGCTCTGGCTTAAAAGTTCGATAATTAATTGTTTCAGGTTTCTTGACCTCACCAAATGACCAAGATCTAATTTTTTCAGGAGATGCAAGGGCTATCTTAATTGCATCAAATTCCTCTTCATGGGTAACCTGCTTAAATAGGTCTAATAAAGCTTTCATGCATAATCTCCTTAATTAATCTCTGTCTAAATCGATATCAATCGCAAGTGATCGAATCTCTTTTGTTAAAACATTAAATGACTCTGGCATTCCTGCATCAATCTTATGTTCGCCCTTAACGATATTTTCATAGACTTTCGTTCTTCCAGAAACATCGTCAGACTTCACAGTTAACATTTCTTGCAGAGTGTAAGATGCTCCATACGCTTCAAGAGCCCACACTTCCATCTCACCAAATCTCTGTCCACCAAATTGCGCTTTACCGCCAAGTGGCTGTTGTGTAACGAGTGAATAGGGTCCAGTGGATCGTGCATGCATTTTGTCATCAACCAAGTGATGTAATTTAAGAACATGCATGTAGCCAACTGTTACAGGTCGTTCAAACGCCTCACCAGTTCTACCATCAAATAACTGTAATTGAGTTTTCTTGGCAGAAAAATTCAGCTTCTTAGTTAATTCATGGTCATCAGGAAACGCTAAATCAAGCATATATTGGATGTCAGACTCAGCAGCACCATCAAAAACTGAAGTTGCAAAAGGTACACCATTTTTGAGGTTATGAGCCATCTCAATAACTTCGGCGTCTTTTAAGCTCTTAATGTCTTCTGTTTTGCCTGATGATTCGTTATATATTTTTTCTAAAAGGTCTCTTACTTCAGCAACCTTTCTTTCTTCTTTTAACATTTCATCAATACGATTACCAAGACCTTTTGCTGCCCAACCCAAATGAACCTCAAGAATTTGTCCAATGTTCATTCGAGAAGGAACACCTAATGGGTTAAGAACTATATCTAGAGTTGTTCCATCGGCCATATGTGGCATATCTTCAACTGGCACAATTTTTGAAATAACACCCTTATTACCATGTCTACCAGCCATTTTATCGCCCGGCTGAATTCTTCGTTTAACCGCTAGATAAACTTTCACCATTTTTTGAACACCAGGCTGAAGTTCATCACCTTGGGTTAATTTTTGTTTCTTTTCCTCGTAGCGAATATCAAAATCTTTCTTCGCCTTATTTAAATTCTCTTTGAGAGACTCAAGAGATTTAGAATCTTTGTCATCAGCTAGGCGAATGTCAAACCAATCGTATCTTCCAATCTCTTTGAGCTGGTCTTTTGTGACTTTATCGCCTTTTTTAATGCCTTTAGGGCCTCCAGACACAGCTTTACCAACCAGTAATTTTTCTATCCTAGCAAAGGTATCATCTTCAACAATTCTTAATTGGTCATTCAAGTCTTGCTCAAAATGACTTAACTGTTCTTGAATGATTTGTTCTGCTCTATCATCACGATCTATACCCTCACGAGTAAATACTTGAACATCAATAACAGTTCCAGACATTCCAGAAGGAACACGGAGGCTGGTATCTTTCACATCAGAAGCTTTTTCACCAAAAATAGCTCTTAATAATTTTTCTTCTGGAGTTAATTGTGTCTCACCTTTTGGTGTAACTTTACCAACCAAAACGTCACCAGCTTCAACCTCAGCACCCACATAGATTATTCCGGACTCATCCAGACGGCCTAACATTCTTTCGGATAGGTTCGAAATATCACGAGTGATTTCTTCTGGTCCAAGTTTAGTGTCTCTAGATACCACAGATAGTTCTTCAATGTGAACTGAAGTGTAACGATCGTCTGCAACGACCTTTTCAGAGATCAAAATGGAATCTTCGAAGTTATAACCATTCCAAGGCATAAAACCAACTAACATATTTTGACCAAGGGCTAGCTCACCAACATCAGTAGAAGCTCCATCCGCAATAATATCTCCACGAGCAATAGTATCTCCGATTTTAACTAAAGGTTTTTGATTAATGTTTGTGTTTTGATTAGAGCGAGTGTATTTAGTCAAGTTGTAAATATCTACACCCACATCTTCAGCAGAAGTTTCTTTATCATTGACTTTAACCACAATCCTTCTTGAATCAACATAATCAACGACACCACCTCGTTCTGCTTGCACTGTTGTTCCCGAATCCATAGCCACCGTTCTTTCAATACCGGTACCAACAACTGCTTTTTCAGCTCGTAAACATGGCACAGCTTGACGTTGCATGTTTGCTCCCATCAGCGCTCGGTTTGCATCGTCATGCTCAAGGAATGGAATTAATGACGCAGCCACAGAAACAATTTGACCAGGAGCAACGTCCATGTAATTAATTTCATTATTATTTGATAACACGAATTCATTTTTAAATCGGCTGGACACTAATTCTTCTTTGAAGTTAGATTTTTCATCTAACTCTGAATTGGCCTGAGCGATTGTAAATTGACTCTCTTCAATTGCAGACAAATAATCAATTTCTGCAGTTACTTTTCCGTTCTCTACTCGACGATATGGAGTTTCTAAAAACCCATATTTATTTGTTTTAGCAAATAGTGCAAGAGAGTTAATCAGACCAATATTCGGTCCTTCAGGCGTTTCAATTGGACATACACGACCATAATGTGTTGAGTGAACGTCACGAACCTCAAAGCCGGCTCGCTCTCTCGTTAAACCACCAGGGCCTAATGCAGAAACTCTCCGCTTATGTGTAATTTCTGATAACGGGTTAGTTTGATCCATAAATTGTGATAATTGTGATGAACCAAAGAACTCTCTAATGGCGCTTGAAATTGGTTTTGAATTAATCAAATCATGAGGCATGAGGTTGTCAGCTTCAGCCTGACCGAGTCTCTCTTTAACTGCTCTTTCAACACGAACAAGTCCAGTTCTGAATTGATTTTCAACAAGCTCGCCAACGGAACGTATTCTTCTATTACCAAGATGATCGATGTCATCAATTTCGCCACGCCCGTTTCTAAGCTCAACCAGAATTCCAACCACAGCTAAAATATCATCGATGGATAAAATTCCGGCGCCTTCATCATCTTGTTCACCAACTCTTTGATAAAATCTTTGCATCCAGCCAGCTGATTTTTCAAAGGATTTAGGATAGGCGCGTCGATTAAATTTCATTCGACCAACATTCGACAAGTCATATCTATCTTCTGAGAAAAACATTCCTTCGAATAATGCCTTCACTGAATCTTCAGTTGGAGGCTCGCCAGGTCTCATCATTCTGTAGATTGCCACGCGAGCTGAATATTCATCAGGAATTTCATCGGTCGATAAAGTATGAGATATGAAGTCGCCTTGATCTAAATCATTATAGTAAAGGGTTTCAATTTCATTTATGGATAGCTCTTTAATTTGCGCGAGTAACTCTTCTGTAATCTCAGCATTAGCTTCCGCAATTACTTCACCTGTGTCAGCATCAATGATGCCTTTGGCAAGCTTCCTACCGATAATGAATTCTTCTGAGACTTCAATTTTTTTAATATTCGCTTTTTCAATTTCTCTGATATGCTTAACAGTAATTCTTTTATCCTTAGCAACAATCAGCTCACCTTTTTTGTCAGCAATATCAAATTTTGCAATCTCACCTCTTAATCTCTCAGGATATAGAGTAAAATTTAATTTGTTTTTAACAAACGAGAATTGATCAAAATCATAAAACGTTGATAGTATTTCTTCCGAGGATAGGCCTAATGCTTTAAGTAAAGTAGTCACAGGCATTTTTCTTCTTCTATCAATTCGGAAGTACAAATAATCTTTTGGATCAAACTCAAAATCTAACCATGAACCACGATATGGAATGATTCTTGCAGAGAATAGCAACTTACCTGAGCTATGGGTTTTGCCTTTATCGTGCTCAAAGAATACACCCGGGCTACGATGCAACTGAGACACAATCACTCTCTCAGTGCCGTTAATCACGAATGAGCCGTTATTTGTCATTAATGGCATTTCACCCATGTAAACTTCTTGTTCCTTCACTTCTTTAACTGTAGGTTCAGAAGCTTCCTTATCCATGATTGATAAGCGAACCTTCACTCTTAATGGAACACCAAAAGTTAATCCTCGAAGTTGACACTCTTTAACATCAAAGACAACTTTACCAAGCGAGTATGAAACAAAATCTAATTTTGCATTACCAGAATGGCTTGAAATAGGAAATACAGAGTTAAACGTATTTTGTAACCCCTGATCTTTTCTTTCATCAACTGGGACATCCATCTGGAGATAATCTTTGTAAGATTCCAGCTGCATAGATAATAAGTAGGGAACTTCAGCAACTGTTTGTCGTTTTGCAAAATTCTTTCTTAAGCGTTTCTTCTCGGTAAAGGAATAGCTCATAGCGTCTCCAAAGTTAACAAATGTATATAAAAATTATTTTTTATATAAACTCGTTTGTTAAAAATAACTAAAGGCTGACACACAAAATGATGTGTGCCAGCCTCTAATAAATAAAATTACTTCAGCTCAGCTGTTGCGCCTGCGTCAGTTAATTTTTTAGCTGCTTCTTCTGCGTCAGCTTTTGCAAGTCCTTCTTTAATTACTTTAGGTGCTCCGTCAACTAAATCTTTAGCTTCTTTTAAGCCAAGACCAGTAATTTCGCGAACCGCTTTAATCACGTTCACTTTTTGGTCACCAGCAGCAGTTAGATGAACATCAAATTCTGATTTTTCTGTAGCAGCGCCAGCATCACCGCCAGCAGCAGCTCCACCTGCAGGCATTGCTACAGCAGCAGCAGCAGCTGAAACACCAAATTTATCTTCCATTTCTTTGATTAATTCTGATAAATCAAGAACCGACATAGATCCAATTGCTTCTAAAATTTCTTCTTTTGAGATAGCCATTTATATTTCTCCTTAATAAAAATTATGCTTGAGCTTCTTTTTGATCACGAACAGCTGCAAGTCCACGTACAAATTTCGTAGGTACTTCGTTAAGAGTACGAACAAATTTTGCAATTGGTGCCTGCATGGTGCCCATCAATTTAGCAAGAAGTTCTTCACGACTTGGTAACGAAGCAAGAGCTTTAATCTTAGCTTCATCCATTTTTTCGTTAGGCAGTGCGCCAGACTTAATAACAAATAAGTCATTTTCTTTTGCAAAGTTATTTAAGACCTTAGCAACCGCAACAGGATCTTCAGACATACCAAAAATCAATGGTCCTGTCATATCTCCTGACAGATCTGCAAATGGAGTTCCTTCAACTGCTCTTTTTACAAGAGTGTTTTTTAAAACTCTCAAATACACACCGGATTCGCGTGCTTTTGATCTTAAATCAGTTAACTGAGCAACTCCCACACCACGATATTCAGCAAGAATTAACGCTTGTGCAGACTCTACTTGTTTACTAACTTCAGCAACAACAGCCTTTTTTTCTTCAAGATTCAGACTCAAAGTCTTCTCCTTCCGTATTTAAAATCAAAGTGTTTTCACACTCACCTTACGGCGGACTTTATCAGGATGCTATCCCTTAGGTTTCGCCATCTGCGTAGGTAATCACTTATTAAACCTTTCGGTACCTACGGTCTTTGATAACCCCGTCTCACGACGGACCCAAAGCTCTTATTGGTCAATGACCAAAATTCGTTATGCCAATATATTGGCTTGATCTACCTTAATACCAGCTCCCATCGTGCTGGATATAGATACTTTTTTAATAAATACACCTTTTGCCGACGCTGGTTTTGCCTTGTTCAGAGCATCAATTAAAGTTGTTAAATTTTGTTGTAATTTGTCAGCATCAAATGAAGCTCGACCAATACTGCAGTGAATAATACCTGCCTTGTCAGTACGGTACTGAACTTGCCCAGCTTTTGCATTTTCTACTGCTTTAGCAGGATCAGGTGTTACTGTGCCTACTTTTGGATTCGGCATTAAACCCTTAGGGCCTAAAATTTGTCCAAGAGCACCAATGATTTTCATTGCATCTGGAGTCGCAATAAGGACATCAAAATCCATGTTTCCTTTTTTGATATTATCCGCAAGATCTTCATAACCAACTTTATCAGCGCCGGCCTTTTTAGCAGCTTCAGCAGCATCGCCTTCAGCCATGACAGCAACTTTTACTGTTTTACCAGTGCCATTAGGAAGCACGATCGCTCCTCTTACTAACTGATCAGATTTTTTAGCATCAATACCAAGATTGATTGCAGCATCAATTGACTCATCAAATTTTGCTTTTGCATTTTCTTTTACCAGTTTGAGTGCATCTTCGACTGAGTAAAGTTTATCTGCATCAACTTTTTCAACGATTGATTTCATTCTTTTAGATAAGCTCATTTACACACCCTCCACTTCAATACCCATACTGCGAGCAGTACCAGCCACAGTTCTTACGGCCGCATCCATATCAGCAGCTGTTAAGTCAGGTTCTTTTGCTTTTGCAATTTCTTCAGCCTGAGCGCGAGTAATTTTTCCAACTTTGTTTGTGTGAGGAACAGGTGAGCCTTTTTGCACTTTAGCCGCTTTCTTAATAAGAATAGCTGCAGGTGTTGTTTTCATTACAAACGTAAAACTCTTATCTGAGTATGCAGTAATAACAACTGGCACTGGAAGGCCGGGTTCAATATTTTGTGTTTGAGCGTTAAAAGCTTTACAAAAGTCCATAATATTTAATCCCTGCTGACCAAGAGCTGGGCCAACTGGTGGACTTGGGTTTGCTTTACCCGCTGGGATTTGTAACTTAATGTATCCTTGTATTTTTTTTGCCATAGATTTTCTCCTTTTGGTACAAACGCTTGTTAAGTCAAGCTCCCAAATGTCTAAACTTCTTTTTGAATCTGACCAAAGTCAAGCTCTACTGGAGTAGCTCGACCAAAGATGACCACTTCAACACGAAGTTTATTTTTTTCATAATTAATTTCTTGGACTGATCCAGAGAAATCCTTAAATGGTCCATCAATTACTCGAACTGATTCGCCAACTTCAAACGTTAATTTTTGTGTTGGATTAACTTTACTGTCATCCATACGACGAAGTATTAACTCGACTTCTTTATCTTTAATTGGTGTTGGTTTTAGCGCAGAACCACCGATAAATGCAGTCACCTTAGGAGTGCTTCTCACTAAGTGCCAGCTATCATCGTTCATGTCCATCTGAACCAAAACATATCCAGGGTAGAGCCTTCGCTCACTGATTGTTTTTTGCCCGGCCTTTAATTCAACAACTTCTTCAACAGGAACGAGAACGTCACCAAACTGTTCTTTTATATTTGAAATTTCAATACGTTCCAATAAACCTTTTTGAACGATTTTTTCGTATCCCGAATAAGCCTGAACTGCATACCATCTTTTCGTCATATTTATCGTCCCAAAACTAAGTTAACAATATAAGTAAAACCAATGTCTACTAATGCTAAAAAGATAGCCATCAAAACAACTACCACAAATACCACCAGTGTCATTTGTACTGTTTCTTTTCGTGTCGGCCATACAACCTTTTTTGCTTCCAAAACAACACTATTTAAAAAAGTAAATAATTCGTTACCTTTAGCTGATTGCTTAAAAATAAAAAGTGACAAACCTAATCCCACAAGCACGCTAAGCACTTGCAAGACAAGTGGCTGGCTATCTAAGGCATAGAAACCCACAATTCCCAATGTGAAAACAACAATCGCTGAAGTTGTTTTTAATTTATCACTCAAACTATTTACTCCTATCAAATAATGGCAGGCCAGGAGGGCTTCGAACCCCCAACCCTCGGTTTTGGAGACCGATACTCTACCAATTGAGCTACTGGCCTAAATCCTTACTCAACAATCTTTGCAACAACACCGGCACCAACGGTACGGCCACCTTCACGAACAGCGAAGCGTAAACCTTCTTCCATCGCGATCGGTGCAATCAATGTTGCTGTAATCGATACGTTGTCGCCTGGCATTACCATTTCTGTACCTTCTGGTAACTCCACAGCGCCTGTTACGTCTGTTGTTCTAAAGTAGAACTGAGGACGATATCCATTAAAGAATGGAGTGTGTCGACCACCTTCATCTTTACTTAAGCAGTAAATTTCAGCAGTAAATTTTGTGTGTGGTGTAATTGAACCTGGTTTCGCAAGCACTTGGCCACGTTCAACATCTTCACGTTTTGTACCTCTTAAAAGCACACCCACGTTGTCACCTGCTTGACCTTCGTCAAGTAATTTACGGAACATTTCTACACCAGTACATGTTGTTTTTTCAGTTGCCTTGATACCAACAATTTCAATCTCTTCGTTGACCTTAATAATGCCACGTTCCACACGGCCGGTTACCACAGTACCTCGACCAGAGATAGAGAACACGTCCTCTACTGGCATCAAGAAGGTACCGTCCACTGCACGTTCTGGAGTTGGGATGTAAGAGTCAAGTGCTTCTGCAAGTTTAAGAATTGCTGGCTCACCAATCTCAGATTGGTCACCTTCAAGAGCTTTAAGAGCAGAGCCCATAATGATTGGAGTGTCATCACCTGGGAATTCGTATTTATTTAATAAGTCACGAACTTCCATTTCTACTAATTCGAGTAATTCTTTGTCATCCACCATATCAGCTTTGTTAAGGAATACAACGATGTATGGCACACCCACTTGGCGTGATAAAAGGATGTGTTCACGAGTTTGTGGCATTGGGCCGTCAGCTGCAGAACATACGAGAATCGCACCATCCATTTGAGCAGCGCCGGTAATCATGTTTTTCACATAATCCGCGTGGCCTGGGCAATCAACGTGAGCATAGTGACGAGTTTCAGTTTCGTATTCAACGTGAGCAGTATTAATCGTAATACCACGAGCTCTTTCTTCAGGAGCTGAATCAATAGCTGAATAATCTTTAGCTTCACCACCGTGTTTCTTAGTCAGAATGGTTGTGATCGCAGCTGTTAATGTTGTTTTACCATGATCCACGTGGCCAATTGTGCCGACGTTAACATGGGGTTTGGTACGCTCAAATTTACCTTTAGCCATAATATATTCCTTAAAAAATTACTCTTTAAAATAAACAAACTACTCTGGTGCCCATGGCGGGAATCGGACCCGCGACCTCTCCCTTACCAAGGGAGTGCTCTACCACTGAGCCACATGGGCGATTCCTTTAATTCTGGAGCGGGCGATGGGAATCGAACCCACGAGATCAGTTTGGAAAACTGAGGTTTTACCATTAAACTACGCCCGCTTTATCCTCCGAATACCCATGTAAAATCTGTCTTACAGAATTAAATGGTGGAGGGGGTAGGATTCGAACCTACGTACTCAGAGAGAACGGATTTACAGTCCGTCGCCTTTAACCACTCGGCCACCCCTCCCAACCGAACCCGAAATTATCCATTTAAATTATTGAAATGTCAAACAAAAATAAGGGTTTATGATGATTTTTTTAAATAATTTTTTTGTAAAAGTGGTGCCGGATGTCGGATTCGAACTGACGACCTTCGCATTACAAGTGCGCTGCTCTACCAACTGAGCTAATCCGGCGATTGAAAAGAACGTTACTATAACAACTTTTTTATAAAAATTGAACAAAAATTTACTTGATTACTTTTAAATGCGGGTTTTTATTTGAGTTTTCTTTTGAGACTTCATTATTTGAGGGAATTTCAAAGAGAAGCCCGTCCCCATCTTCCTTTGAAAATATTGCAGTTATTTCAATGTAAGCTATAGACATATGCTCCTCCACTCCATTAAATCTTGCTTTAAAAGAAATATCGTTTTTATTAAAAGAGAGGTCTTTGGTTGCTGAAGCTGAAATATTTAACGTCAATTCAGCTTCATTTATAAATTGAACTGGAACAACAGACTTACCCATCAATCTGACTGACAAGAAAGGTGTTGTATTTTCATTTAAACAACAATCATATATAGCCTTGATGAGATAAGGTTTTTTTTTATCCATGTTAAATTGGATTATGAAATAACTTATCTCATTGCTTTTTCAGCAGGTGTCATCGCCTCATCAAATAATGGGCGATTAAATAATGAATCAGCATATTTCATTAATGGTTTTGCACTTGATGGAAGTTTTATACCGTAGTGATCTAACCTCCAAAGTAATGGAGCCATTGCCACGTCAAGCATTGAATATTCATCATATAAAAGATACGGCTGCTTATTTAAAATTGGGACTAACTGCAGCAATCCTTCAGTAATATTTTTAATTGCTTTATTTTTTTTTGCAGCATCAGCTCCTTCTAAATCTGTCATGTGAATAAAAAGCTGATTTTCAAAATCCTTCAAAAAAAGCCTTGCACGAGCTCGCATGATCGGATCAGGCGGCATCAACTGTGGATGCGGAAATCTCTCATCAATATACTCATTAATGATATTTGGATCAGTAAGAACTAGGTTACGTTCTATTAATACTGGAGAATCAACGTATGGACTCAATGTAGTCAACTCATCTGGTTTATTATCCATGTCAACATCGATCACCTCGAAGTCCATACCTTTTTCAAATAAAACAATCCTACATCTATGACTCAGAGGATTAGTGGAATGCGAATAAAGCTTCATCATAATTATTTAATATCTTTCCAAAATTCTTTTTTTAAATTAATTACTAAGATCAATAAGATTAAAAGAAAACCGATGACGTAGTAACCTATTTTATGTCGCACCAATTTAGCTGGCTCTGCCATAAAAACCATATAGTTCGTTGTATCCAATACGAATTGATCATACTCCTCAGCAGACAATAACCCGGACTTGGTTAATTTTAATTTGTTGTCTTCCAAATTCTGAATGCCTTGTAACTCCCATAAGACATGCGGCATTGCTGCATTTGGATAGACTAAGTTATTCCATCCAAGCTCTCTGGATTCATCTACATAAAATGTTCTTAAATAGCTATAGATCCAATCTTTACCTCTAGATCTTGCCGTAACAGTTAAATTGGGGGGGTTAGCACCAAACCATTTTTTAGCTTCTGTGCTGTCCATATTGATATCCATTAACTCACCTGTTTTCTCTGCAGTGAAAAGCAAATTCTCTTTAATCACATCATCGCTCAGACCAATGTCAGCTAGCCTGTTGTATCTCATGTAATTAGCGCTGTGACAATTTAAACAATAATTGATGAAATTCCTCGCCCCTCGTTGCAGAGACTGTTCATCGTCTAAATTTATTTTTGCATTATCTAAATGATAGGAACCATCTGCTGAAAAAGAAATACTATTATGTAGACCCATCATAAAGGCAATTAAAATTGCGATAAATTTTTTCATTTGTATGTCACTCTCTTCGGAACTGGTTTTGTCTTATCTTTTTTGCTATACCAAGGCATTAAAATAAAGAAAGCAAAGTAGATGACAGTGAAAATTCTAGCAACAAATGTTGCCCAATCAAGTCCGCCTAGAAGAGGAATGAAATTCGGCATTTGTCCCCAGATATTGGATGGAACAGTCCCAAGATAGCCGAGCACTAAAAAACTAATGACAAAGGCAATAATCCATTTTTTATATAAACTTCCTTTATATCTGATGGACTTCACTTTGCTTTTATCCAACCATGGAACAAGGAACAGGATCAATACTGCAGCGCCCATAGCAGCGACTCCCGGAAATTGGCTATTCAAAATAGGAGGAACAGCACGCAAGATTGAATAGAATGGGGTGAAATACCATACTGGAGCAATATGGGCAGGGGTCACAAGCGGGTCAGCTGGAACAAAGTTATTATGTTCTAAAAAGTATCCGCCAACCTCAGGCATAAAAAATATAATCGAAGCAAAAACAATCAAAAACACAGTTAGACCAATTAAATCCTTAACTGTATAGTAAGGATGAAACGGAATGCCGTCCAAAGGAATACCGGTCTTCTTATCTTTATTTTCTTTGATTTCAATACCATCAGGATTGTTCGAACCTACTGAATGTAATGCAGCTAAATGAAGGAAAATAAGGCCAGCTAATGCAAGCGGGAGTGCAATCACATGAAAAGCAAAAAATCTGTTGAGTGTTGCATCTGAAACGAGATAGTCACCCCTCACCCATTCTGCTAAATCTGGACCAATAAAAGGAACGGTAGCAAATAAATTGACAATGACCTGAGCTCCCCAATAAGACATCTGACCCCAGGGAAGTAGATACCCAAAGAAAGCCTCTGCCATGAGTAATAGGAAGATCAGTACTCCAAAGATCCATAACAATTCTCGGGGCTGCTTATATGATCCATAAATAAGCGCCCTGAACATATGCATATAAATCACAACAAAAAATAATGATGCCCCTGTCGAATGCATATACCGAATAACCCAACCAAACGAGACATCTCTCATGATGTATTCCACCGAGGCAAATGCATGAAGCGCATCTGGTTTATAGTGCATGGTAAGGAAAATTCCTGTCAAAATTTGCAGAACAAATAAGACGATAGCCAACGCTCCAAAGAAATACAGAAAATTAAAATTTTTTGGCGCGTAGTAGTGCGTTAGGTGATTTTTAATAAAAGATGAAACAGGAAGTCTCTGATCAACCCAACTCATAAATCCATTATTTTTTTGCATTATGCTTCTTCCTTTGAATCTTCACCAATCAATATAGTATTTTCATCAATATATTTATGTGGAGGGACTACAAGGTTTGTCGGTGCAGGAGAGCCCTTATAAACTCTTCCCGCGAGATCAAATTTTGATCCATGGCAAGGACAGAAAAAGCCGCCAGTCCAATCATCACCCATATCACCTTTTGGCTCTATTTTGGCCGATGGTGAACAACCAAGGTGAGTGCATATGCCAACTACAACTAACATATCGGACTTAATCGAACGTGTAGCATTTTGACAATACTTAGGTTGTTGGGAGGTCACTTTGAGATCTGGATCTGCCAAGTTTTTATCTAACTTTGGAAGTGATTGGATCATCTCATCTGTTCTATTTAACACCCAAACAGGTTGACCCCTCCACTCCGTAGTAATTAGCTCGCCCTTTTTAATTTTTGAGGTGTCCACCTCTACAGATGCTCCCGCAGCCTTAGCCTTTTCACTTGGAGTCATACTTGAAACAAATGGGATTCCAGCTGCTGCAACTCCCAGACCACCTGTAAGAGCAGTAGCGGTTAACAAAAATTTTCTTCGGTCTTTGTCAAAACCTTTATCTTTTTTCGACATTAATTTCCTTTTGAGAAATGTAAATTCAGAATTGAGGACCTATTATACAAAATTTGACTCACTAAATTCAACCAGTATATGAAAATGGTTTATTTTGATATGACTTTAGATAAGATCAAGCCTAATTCAAATAATAAAATCATTGGGAGTGCTAAAAATATTTGTGATAACACATCTGGTGGCGTAAGAATCGCCGCAAGGATAAATGAAAAAACATATAAATATGGTCGCGCTTTCTTTATTTTAGAAATGTCAAGAACTTTCAGTTTAACCAAAAAAATTACAATGACAGGTATTTGAAAAGCTATAGTAAATGCAAAGATTAAATTTACCAGGAGTTCTAGATAAAAATTAATATCAATTTTTAAATTTAAACCATCAGGGGCAAAGCTCATAAAAAAATTAATAATTTCGGGAAATACTACATAAAAACAAAATACAAAAGCCGCAAAAATTAAAACAGCGCTAATTAAAAATATTTTTTTTGCAAAACTTTTTTCTCCTTCATATAATCCCGGTTTTATAAAAAACCACAACTCAGTAATCAAATATGGGAAGGTTAAATAAAACGCTGATAAAAAAGAAAGTTTCATGGGAACAATAAAAGTAGATAACAATTGAGTGGCAATTATCTCACCGCCAAAAAGGTTAATACCTCTCAGTAGAGGATCAGAAAAAAAATCATATAAAACTTGGTGGTTGTAAAAAAAGAGTGAAAATAATACCGAAAAAACAATAATTAATCTTAACAGGAGTTTTTTAAAAATAAAAAAATGATCAAGAAAACTAAATTTATTTTTCATTCTTTGAAAAGATTTCTTTTTCAATTTTTTTTAACTTCTTAAATGTCTCCTCACGAAAAATTTCTTCTTTGACATTAAAAAATAGATGGTTAATTTTTTTAAATATTGTTCCGAGGTAATGAGAAATTTTTGGAATATTTTTTGGATTTACGAACAATACAAAAACAACGACAACAAGAATAAATTCAGAAAAAGATATATCAAACATTATTTATCTTTTTTATCCGACTTGTCAGACATACCCTCTTTGAAATTTTTTATGGCAGCCCCAAGATCCTTTCCAATATTTTTTAATCTTCCGGCGCCAAATATAATCAATACAACCACCAAAATAATTAATAATTCTTTAAAACCGGGCATACTCAATCTCCTTATATTTTTTTGAGTTGACTGCTACCACCATAAACATGGAAATGGATGTGAAACACTTCCTGACCACCGCTGGCGCCTGAATTAATCATCGTTCTAAAACCTTCCAAACCACTTTCTTTTGCAAGCTTGGTTCCAAGCATCAGCATTCTTCCAAAAATTTCTGAATCCACTCCGTCTTTTTCAGCAGAGATTAGATTTTCAATATGTTGTTTGGGAATAATTAGGATATGGACTTTATCGATGGGGTTAATGTCATTAAATGCCAAGAATTCATCATCTTCATAGACAATGGTTGCAGGGAGTTCTTTATTGACGATTTTGCAAAAAATACATGAAGTCATCACTTATTCCTGCCAGCTTTTTCCTCTAGTCCAGACATGCCAGATCTTCTCCCAAGTTCACTGATTACCTCTTTTAGGGTAACTGATTTTTCTGATAACAACACAAGAAGGTGATAGAGAACATCGGCCGATTCATTAATCACATTTTTTTTATTATCTTGATTAGAAGCAATAATTAGCTCAATTGATTCCTCGCCAAATTTTTTTTGAATTTCTTCAATTCCTTGAGAAAATAATTTCGCTGTATAAGATAATGACGGGTCGCTATCTTTTTTACTTTCTATTAATTGTTGTAATTGTTCTAACTCGCTCATGACTTTATTTCTTGTAAATTAATTTTGGGTCTTTCAATACCTCTTCAATAATATTTATTGTATCTCCATTATCACTAATTTCATTATAAAAACATGAATTCCTTCCCGTATGACATGATATGCCACTCTTGACATTAACCTTAACGAGTAATGAATCAATGTCACAGTCTACAAGAATACTCACCACGTTATGAAAATTACCTGACTCTTCCCCTTTGAGCCAAATCTTATTCCTTGATCGGGAATAAAAATAACACTGTTTAGTTTCAATAGTCTTAGACAAAGCTTCTTCATTCATCCAAGCCATCATGACAACCTTCATCGAATTATTATCCTGAAGTATAGCGGGGATCAAACCTTGATCATTCCATTTTATTTGATCAAAAACATTCATCATCTAACCTCAATCTTTTTGTGGCGCATATGATTTTTAGCTTCCGTTATCGTGTATTCACCAAAATGAAATATGCTGGCTGCTAAAACTGCATCTGCTTTACCTTCTATTATGCCATCAACGAGATGATCTAAATTACCTACACCACCAGAGGCAATAATTGGGACATCCACTTCTGATGAAATGACAGCATTCAATTCATTGTCAAAACCAGATTTTGTTCCATCTTTATCCATACTGGTGATTAATAACTCCCCTGCACCTCGTCTCACCATCTCTTTTGCCCATGAAATAGCATTTAATCCTGTTGGGTTTCGTCCTCCGTGAGTAAAGATCTCCCAGTCGTTTCCAGTTTTTTTTGCATCGATGGCAACAACAATACATTGAGAACCAAACCTATCCGCTGCATTGGATACAAGTGATGGGTTGTTAATGGCTGCTGTATTAATACTGACCTTATCTGCTCCCGCATTTAAAAGTCTCCTTACATCATTTACAGCCCTGACCCCTCCGCCAACAGTTAGAGGAATAAATACCTGCTCGGCAACACGCTCAATAATACCCAAAATCAAATCTCTATTATCTGAGCTTGCAGTGATATCAAGAAATGTTAATTCATCAGCGCCTTGGTCGTTGTATTTTTTTGCGATTTCTACCGGATCACCTGCATCAATCAAGTCGACAAAATTAACGCCTTTTACAACTCGGCCATTTGTAACATCAAGACAAGGAATAATTCTTTTCGCTAGCAATATTTTATCCCGTCAGCTGCTCGGCTAGTTTATTAGCCTCACTAAAATCAAGGGTCCCTTCGTATATCGACCTTCCGGCAATCACCCCTTTTATTCCAACATTGGCTACTGCACATAAATCTTCGATATCTTTGATGTTTGATAATCCTCCGCTAGCGATAATTGGAACATTTCCTCGCTCAGCTAACTCAACTGTTGCGTCAATATTGATTCCTTCTAACATGCCATCCCGTCCAATATCTGTATAAATGATAGAGGCCACTCCATAATCCTCAAATTTTTCAGCCATCTCAAATACCGTATGGCCTGTCATTTTTGCCCATCCGTTAATTGCCACCTCACCATTTTTTGCATCCAATCCAACAATAATTTGACCTGGAAACGCAAAGCATGCCTCATGCAAAAAACCTGGGTTAGTTATTGCTGCTGTACCGATAATGACTGAATCAATTCCTGCATTAATTAAACTCTCAACGGTATCTAAATTTCTAATGCCGCCGCCAAGTTGAATGGGGACACCTCCCATTTCTTGTATCACCTCACGAATTACTGGTAGATTTTTTTGTTGGCCCGCAAAAGCTCCATCTAAGTCAACTAGATGTAATCTTTTAGCGCCCTTTGATTTCCAGTGGGCAGCCATTTCTGCTGGATGTTCTGAAAATATGGTTGCCTGGTCCATTAGGCCCTGTTTAAGGCGAACACACTTTCCTTCTTTTAGATCAATCGCAGGAATTACTTGCATAATTTAAACTTTCCATCTTGTAAAATTTTGTAATAATTGTAGCCCAGCCTGTGAACTTTTTTCTGGATGAAATTGAACTGCAAAAATATTATCTTTACTGACAGCGCAACAAAAGGGCTTCTCATAAACACATTCACCAGCCACAAGGCTTCTGCTTTGAGGCTGAACGTAATAGCTGTGGACAAAATAAAATCTCTCGTTATTAGGAATGCCATTCCACATGAAATGATTTTTAGGGCGATGGACTTCATTCCAACCCATGTGAGGTACCTTGTTGAAATGATTTTTAGGTTTAAATTTTAGGACTCTCCCATCAATAATCCCCAACCCCTTAATATTTCCCTCCTCAGAGAAATTATTTAACATTTGCAAACCGATGCATATTCCCAAAAATGGCTTATTTCTTGCCGCATCAATGACAGATTCAGTTAAATTTCTCTCTGATAGCTCCCTCACACAATCAGGCATCGCTCCTTGTCCAGGGAATACCACCTTATCCGCAGCTTGTATTAATTTTGGATCAGAAGTGACTAAAATCTTTTGATTAGGCGATACTTTTTTAAATGCATTAAAAACAGATCTAAGATTACCCATCCCATAATCAACAATTGCAATCATTGATCTTGCTATAAAGCCCCTTTTGTTGAAGGAAGTTGATCGGCCTGTCTTGGGTCAATGGTGAGAGCCATTCTTAGGGCTCGAGCGAATGCTTTAAAGATTGTTTCTACCTGATGATGAGCATTATCGCCTCTGAGATTATCAATATGTAAGGTAATTAATGCGTGATTGACAAAACCTTGAAAGAATTCATAAATCAAGTCAACATCAAATTCCCCAATCAATGCTCTTTTGAAATTAGCGTTTAATTCGAGGCCTGGTCTGCCTGAGATATCCACCACAACTCTGGACAGCGCTTCATCCAATGGTGCGTAACAGTGGCCATATCGAGTAATGCCTTTTTTATCACCGACTGCCTTGGCAAAAGCTTGTCCCATAGTAATGCCGATATCTTCAACTGTATGGTGCGCATCAATGTGTAAATCACCTTTTGCCTGTACCTCAAGATCAATTAATCCATGACGGGCAATTTGATCGAGCATGTGATCCAAAAAACCAATGCCTGATTCTAGTTTGGAAATACCTGTGCCGTCTAAATTCAAATTAATTTTGATTTGCGTTTCTTTGGTATTACGCTCTACTGAAGAATTTCTACTCATAATATCTCATAATTATTTTTAACCAAATTTTAACTTATATTAAACAAATTATTTCACTGGTTTATTATTTTTTTTAGCTCACCAACAAATAAATCCATTTGTTGATCGGTCCCTATAGTAATTCTTAAAAAATTTTTCAATTTTTCAGGTTGACTAAAATATCTTACCAAAATACCTATATCTCTTAGTTGGGAGTAAATTGTATTTGCCGATAATGGCGATGGTGGTTGAGCAAAAATAAAATTGCCACCAGATGGCAATACAGAAAATTGAAGATTCTCTAAAGCTTTAATAAATCGATTTCTTGTTTCAATAATTTTTTTACATGTCTCATTAAAATAGTTATCTTCCTGAAAAGATGTAACGGATGCTTTTTGGGCAATTCTATCTAGTGGATATGAGTTAAAACTATTTTTTATTCTTATTAATCCATCAATTAAAGTTGTATCCCCAATTGCATAACCAACTCTTAATCCTGCCAGAGATCTGGATTTTGACATGGACCTAGTCACCACTAAATTTTTATATTTTTTCACCAAACTCACAGAGGAGTCCGTACCAAAATCAACATAGGCCTCATCCACAACAATAATGGATGTTTGATTATCTTGCAGAAAATCTTCTATTTTTTTTCCGGGAATTGGAATACCTGTTGGTGCATTAGGATTTGGAAAGATGACTGCTGAATTTTCGTGATGATACAAAGATAAATCTATTTCAAAATCATTATTTAATGGAATTTGTTGGTATCTAATTTCAAATAATTTGGCATATACCGGGTAAAAGCTGTAAGTGATATCAGGAAACAGTAAGTTCTTTTTATTTTTAAAAAAACCATAAAAGATAAAAGCTAAAATTTCATCAGAACCATTGCCAACAAATACATTCGATATATCAACATCATGGTATGTTGCAATTGTACTTCTTAAAATATTGGACTCAGGATCTGGGTATAGATTTATTCGATCTGATCCATGATTCTGGATCTCTTCGATAACTTTGGGTGCTGGTAGGTATGGATTTTCATTTGTGTTTAATTTTAATCTTATCTCACCCTGGGGCTGCTCACCTGGAATATAGGGATCCAAATCTTTAACAAACTGGCTCCAGAATTTACTCATCAGCCTTAACTCTGTAATCAGCTGATCTTGCATGAGCGAATAACCCCTCACCTTCAGCCATCACTGACGCAATTTTCCCAAGTCTTGTCGCCCCTCTCGCGGACAAATTAATGATACTAGATCTTTTTTGAAAATCATACACACCTAATGGTGAAGAAAATCTTGCCGTTCTCGAGGTAGGTAATACATGATTCGGTCCCGCACAATAATCTCCAACAGACTCACATGTATTTATTCCCATAAAAATAGCACCTGCATGATTAATATTTCGTAATAATGATTCAGGATCTTGTACAGATAATTCCAGGTGTTCTGGTGAAATGTAGTTAGATACCTCGGCTGCTTCATGCAAATTATCAACCTGTATAAACAATCCCCTGTTTTGTAATGAGGTGGAGATAATCTCTTTTCTTGGCATAGTATCTATCAGTTTATTAATACTGAGTATCACTTTTTCAAACACACTGGGGTCCGATGATATGAGGATTGCTTGAGCTAACTCGTCATGTTCCGCCTGAGAAAATAGATCCATCGCTAACCAGTCTGGGTCAGTCTTTCCATCGGTAATGACTAAAATTTCTGAAGGGCCAGCAATCATATCGATACCTACTGTTCCAAAAACTACTCTCTTGGCCTCTGCAACATAAGCATTCCCAGGCCCAACGATTTTGTCAACTTGGGGGATTGTGTTCGTTCCATAAGCAAGCGCAGCAACAGCTTGAGCGCCACCAATAGTGAATACTCGGTCCACATTAGCTACATATGCGGCTGCTAAAACTAATGCATTTCTCTCACCATTGGGTGTTGGTACAACCATGACAAGATTTTTTACACCTGCAACCTTTGCCGGAATTGCATTCATTAAAACTGAAGATGGATACGATGCTTTTCCACCAGGGACATATAATCCAACTGAATCCAAAGCTGTAATTTTCTGACCAAGTACGGTTCCATCCTCTTCTTTGTAGCTCCATGAGTCTTGCACTTGTTTTTCGTGATAATTTTTAATTCTTTGTGCAGATTCATTAAGCGCATTTTGTGTTGTGGTGTCTAATGAATCATAAGCTTCTTTTAGAATGCTGCTTGGGAGCTCTAGATCGCTTGGATCCGTTAAATCCACTTTATCAAATTTTTTTGTAAACTCTAAAAGTGATTGATCGCCATTAACTTTTACAATTTGAACGATATCTTTTACCGTTTGTTGTATCTGGCTATTATCTTCTTCATCAAAAGATAGAGCATTCTGTAACGACTGATAAAAATTGTTATCAGCTTGCTTTAAGGTTTTAATTTTCATTTGACAGTATTTTTAATTGCATTAATGATTGGTTGTATTTCATCTAATTTTAACTTTAAAGATGCTTTGTTAACGATAAGCTGGGATGAAATATCGGAAATTTTTTCATATTCAACCAAATTATTCGCTTTTAGAGTCTGTCCTGAGCTAACTAAATCAACAATCAAATCACTCATCGAAACGAGAGGTGCTAGTTCCATGGACCCATAAAGTTTAATAACATCGATATGAGTTCCCTTTTGAGCAAAAAATTCCTTAGTAATTTTTGTATATTTAGTTGCCACCTTTAATCTTGACTTTTGTTGCATCGCTTTTTGATAATCATAACTCTTGGGTCCGGCAACCATCATTTTGCATTTAGCAATTTTAAGATCACAAATTTGATAGAGATTAGCAGAATCAAACTCATCCAAAACATCTTTTCCAGCAATTCCTATATCTGCTCCACCACATTCTACATATGTTGGCACGTCTGATGCCCGAACAATTAATAATCGAATATTCTTATTATTTGTATTTAAGATTAATTTTCTGGATGTTTCCGGATTCTCTTTACACTCTATTTCGGCCCCTTGAAGCAAGGGAAGTGTCTCTTGAAATATTCTTCCTTTAGATAATGCAATTGTTAACATTTAACTCAATCTTTCAACTTTAGCGCCAAGCTTATTTAATTTTTCTTCAATTCTCTCATAACCTCGGTCCAAGTGGTAGATCCGCTCAATAATTGTCTCCCCTTTGGCCGCTAAACCAGCAATCACCAATGAGGCTGATGCTCTTAAGTCAGTCGCCATTACATTAGCTCCATCAATGGCTTGAACACCCTTCACAAAAGAAGTGTTTCCTTTAACATCGATACTTGCTCCCATTCTTACCAGTTCTTGGACATGCATAAATCGATTTTCAAATATCGTTTCAGTAATTTCTGATGGGCCATCCGCGAGAACATTGATTGCCATGAACTGAGCCTGCATGTCAGTTGGAAAAAGTGGGTAAACGCCCGTTCTGATATTCACTGGTTTTATTGGCTGATTTTCTTTTTTAATCGTGATCTCTGTCGGTGCCTCAATTACATTAGCGCCAGTTTGTTTAATCTTTTCAATAACAGATTCCATTTTACGAGGATCAATATTTTTTAATTTTACTTCTCCACCGCTGACAACAGCAGCAGCCATATACGTCCCAGCTTCAATTCGATCAAACATCACTTTATACTGGGATCCATTCAATGCAGCGACGCCCTCAATCTCAATAACATCAGTTCCTAATCCTTTGATTTTGGCGCCCATGCTGATTAAAAGATTACCCAGATCTTCCACCTCAGGTTCCCTTGCTGCGTTCTCAATGAATGTTTTCCCATGTGCCAAGGTTGCTGCCATCATTATATTTTCAGTGCCCGTTACACTCACTTGATCCATAAATATTTTTGTACCAATAAGTTTTTTGTTAGGCAGATGCTCTGTGCTCGCATCAATATATCCATTATGTATAGAAATATTCGCTCCCATTTTTTCTAACGCTTGGATATGCAAATCTACTGGCCGAGCTCCAATTGAACAACCACCCGGCAAAGAGACATGAGCTCGCCCAAATCTTGACAAAAGGGGTCCCAAAACCAAAATAGACGCCCGCATGGTTTTAACTAAATCATATGGAGCTTCAGTTTTTGAAATATTGTTAGCTATTAACGATACATTTCCGTCAGAGTGATCAATACTGACTCCCAAGAACTCTAATAATCTAATGGTTGTGTCTATATCTTTTAGCTTTGGAACATTTGAAATATCAACCTGACTAGAAGACAATATAGAAGCAATTAAAATAGGTAAGGCAGCATTTTTAGCTCCAGATATTTCTACCTCACCATAGAGTGGAAAGCCTCCCGTTATTTTTAACCTATCCAACTTGTTCTAACAGCTGTTTCAACTCACCAGATTCAAACATTTCTCTCATAATGTCCGCGCCGCCAATAAACTCACCATTAACATAGAGTTGAGGTATGGTTGGCCAATTTGAAAACACCTTGACACTCTCCCTGATCTCATTGTCATCTAAGACATTATTGGTCGTATATTCCACACCAACATGATCAAGAATCTGACAAGCCATCCCTGAAAAGCCACATTGAGGAAATTTTCTATCCCCTTTCATAAACAACATGACTTTATTATCATCAATCATGCTTTTTATTTTTTCCTGAGCATTCATTTGCTTATTCTCCTTTAATTTGATTCCATTCAGAAAGATCGTACAGTTTTAGTGATAACGCGTGTATCTTTTCGTTCATTAAATCTCCGAGAGATTGATACACCAACTGATGTCTTTGCACCCGGTTTAAATTTAAAAACTGATTGCTAATTACTAATGCTTCAAAATGAGCTCCATCATCACCCATAACATCTATATGGTGACAATCAATACCTTTTTCAATTACTTTTTTTATTTCATCTTTATGCATGACTATCCTCTTAATTTATATCCTGTTTTTAAAAGTCGGATTGATAAACTGGCCAGTATGATAAAAAAAGTAAGCACTATCCCCATACTTATAAATGGTGAGATGTCGGATTGGCCAAAAAATCCATAGCGAAAACCATCAATCATATAGAAAAATGGATTAAATTTTGAAATGCTTTGCCATACTGGGGGTAGTGAATGAATCGAGTAAAAAACACCTGATAGAAAAGATAATGGCATAATTACAAAATTCTGAAAGGCTGCCATTTGATCAAATCTGTCAGCCCAGATCCCAGCCAAAATACCAAATGTCCCAAGCAATGCCCCGCCTAAAATTGAAAATGAAATAATAAACCATGGATGCATTAGGGGTAAATCAATGTAAATTATCGCTAATAAATAAATGGTAAGACCAACAAACAATCCCCTAACGATCGACGCAATCAAGAAGGCAATAAAAAATTGGATGTAAGTTAATGGGGTTAATAAAATGAATACTATATTCCCCATTACTTTTGATTGGACCAAGCTTGAAGAACTATTTGCAAATGCATTTTGCAATAATGACATCATAATTAAACCTGGAATCAAAAATGCACTGTATGGAACGCCTTCATATACCTCTGTCCTGCTATCAAGAACATGAGAAAAAATTAGCAAATATAAGATTCCAGTTATGACTGGAGCTGCGACTGTTTGAAAAACAACTCGCCAAAATCTCATTAACTCTTTTTTCAGAAGAGTCCACGTACCTTTTAATTGTATTTTCCAATTAATCATTTTTTGTAATTTGTAAAAACACTTTCTCTAAGTCAGGCTCTGTAGTTTGTATATCAAAAAAATTTACTTTATTTTTTTTCAATAATGTAATTATGCAATTCAGTTCATCTATTTTTTCTAATGTAATAGTGAGCATTTCATCCTCAATTAATACATCAAACCCTTTTAGGGTTTTTAAGATTTTTCCTTTATCTTTTTTATCAATTTTAATATTTAAATTTTTGGATGAATTATTTCGGATTAATTTTTTTGTATTATCTAGAGCAACTAATTTACCATGATTGACCATTGCTATTCGTCCACATAAATTTTCTGCTTCCTCTAGATAATGAGTTGTTAATACAATGGTGTGACCTTGCGAATTCAATTCCTTCATAAACTCCCAAAGTCTTTGTCGCAATTCAACATCCACCCCCGCAGTAGGTTCGTCTAAAACAATAATTGGGGGACGGTGAGCTAAAGCCTGAGCAATCAGGGCTCTTCTTTTCATTCCACCTGACAACTTTCTCATATTTGTTGAAGCTTTGTCATGAAGATCTAATTTTTCTAGGACCTCATCAATCCAATCATAATTCTCTTTACCTTTACCAAAATATCCAGCTTGAAATCTCAACATTTCACGAACATTAAAAAATGGGTCAAATACTAATTCTTGTGGGACTATGCCAAGAGAATGTCTGGATTCTTGATACTGCTTCTCAACATCAAAACCCATTGCCTTTATTGTTCCAGATGTTGGCTTGACAATCCCTGCCAACATATTAATCAGGGTTGATTTCCCAGCTCCATTTGGTCCAAGTAGCCCAAAAAATTCGCCTTGCTCGATTGACAAATTGATTCCCTTAACCGCTTCGTAAGTACCATAGGTTTTTTTTATGTTTTTAAAAACAATTGCTTTTTTCATTTTTATTATGATTGTTACTTAAGATATTTCTCAACCCCATACAATGAGGCAAGATTAATCAAGTTTTTTGGGATTTTACTTAGCTTGACGGATTGATTTGATAAATTAGCTTTTCTCTTAATCTCAAAAATAAAACTAAGGAGCGAGGTATCAATATTTTTTAATTTTGTAAAATCTAGAATGATTGGGTTATCAATTGAGGTCTGATTGAGCTGTTCAATATGAATAGGGATTTCATTGAAAGTGTAGTCCCCAGAAAAACTCCATTTATCTTGACTAATCTCCATCAGTCCCCTTTGTTATTTTTTTCAACTAATTTACTAATAAGAGAATCAATGCCATTATTTTTTATTTCGCTAGCAAATTGAGACCGGTAGTTAGTAACTAAACTTACTCCCTCAATCACAATGTCAAATACCTTCCATGCATTATCTTTTTTTGCGAGGGTGTAATCCACAGAAATTGGTTGTGCTCCATCTTGAATAATTTGTGATTTAACCGTTACTTTATTATCTGTTGGTTCCATACGGAGCGGCTTGAAATCAATCTCTTGATCTTTATATTTACCCAGGGCGACTGCATAAGTTCTGAGTAACATGGTTTTAAACTCAGCTTTAAACTTTTGCTGCTGATCTTCATTGATCTTTCTCCAAGCCTTTCCTAAAACAAGCATTGAAATACGATCTAAATCAAAATTTGGTAGGATTTTCTCTTCAGCTAGCTGATATATTTTTTCTTTATCTTCTTGTAAGGACTGATCTGATTTTAGAACAGATAACACATCATCAGCAGTTTTTTGCACCAACTCCAAGGGTCCATCCTCTGCAATTGATGTGAATGATAACGAAATAAAAAAACTTAATAAAAGATACTTAAAGAAATTCATTTTATTCTTCCTCCTTGGATGCCTGACTGTATAAGAATTGACTAATGAGCTTCTCCAGAACAACGGCGTCTTGAGTTTGGGTAATTTTATCATTGGCTTCAAGATTGTCCGGATCTCCTCCAGCTTCAAGTCCTATGTACTGCTCACCCAAAAGACCTGCTGTGTAAATATTAGCAAAAGTATCTTTCGGAAAAACATACCTCTCGTCGATACTCATGGTAACGATAGCCTCATACATCTTCGTGTCAAACACAATTGAATCCACACGACCGACCACTACTCCGGCAGATTTTACTGGAGCCCGTGGTTTTAAGCCTCCAATGTTTTCAAAATTTGCTGTGACATAGTATGTGGTCTTAATGTCATTAGATGTTAAGTTGCCAACTTTCATTGCCAGGCCCATTAAAGCAATTAATCCAAGTGCAACAAATATTCCGACCCAAGCATCTAATTTAATTCTGTCCATAAAATTTCCCTACCTATACTGTTAGCATAAATGAAGTTAACACAAAATCCAATCCAAGAACGGCTAATGATGATGTCACAACCGTTCTGGTTGTTGCACGACTCACGCCTTCAGCAGTGGGCGGTGCATCATAACCCTCAAAAAGAGCAATAATGGTACATGCAATTCCGAAAACCACACTCTTAATAAAACCGTTCACAATATCATAATTAAAGTCGACATTGGCTTGCATTTGTGACCAAAAAGCTCCCTCGTCCACGCCAATCAACGGCACCGCAACAACATATCCTCCTAAAACACCGACCATCGAAAAAATTGAAGCCAGGAGTGGCATTGTGATGATACCTGCCCAGAATCGAGGCGCTACAATTCTAGCTATCGGACTGACCGCCATCATTTCCATTGCCGATAATTGTTCGGTCGCTTTCATTAGTCCAATTTCTGCAGTAATGGCAGTTCCGGCCCGACCAGCGAACAATAGTGCTGTGACGACAGGGCCTAATTCTCTCACAAGCGCTAAAGCCACTAAAACTCCAATTGCTTCAGAAGATCCGTATTTTTGTAATGTGTAATACCCTTGAAGGCCTAATACCATGCCAACAAAAAATGCGGACACAACAATAATGACCAAGGATAAGACACCGGTGAAATAAATTTCTCTAATCGTAAGATTAAATCTTTTAAAACTATCTGATGAGTAACTAATAATGCTAAAAAATAATCGTGTCGCTGCGCCCAAGCGAGTTATTTTTGATCTAATGGCGCTGCCAATTTTTTCAAAAAAATTTAACATCTTATAACCTTAAATCCTGTGAATAATCATTGGCCTGATAATGGAATGGAACTGGACCATCTTTTTGCGAATGGATAAATTGTTTTACAAAAGGAAGTTGAGATTTCTTAAGATCACTTGGCGATCCTTCAGCAGCGACAATTCCGTCAGCAATAAAATAGATATAATCCGCAAATGCAAAAGTTTCTGTGACATCATGAGTCACAATAATTGATGTTGCTCCCAAGGCATCATTCAAGGTTCTGATTAAATCGCAGATAACACCCATTGATATTGGATCGAGTCCAGCAAAGGGTTCGTCGTACATAATGATATCTGGGTCTAATGCCACAGCTCTGGCAAGAGCAACTCTTCTCGCCATGCCTCCAGAAAGTTCTGTTGGCATTAATTGATTTGCTCCGCGAAGTCCAACCGCATTTAGCTTCATCAGGACCAAATCTTTGATAATCTCTTCACTTAAGTTTGTGTGCTCCCTAATCGGAAAAGCCACATTTTCAAAAACACTTAAATCACTAAAAAGGGCTCCGTGTTGAAACAACATTCCCATTTTTCGTCTCAGCTCATAAATACCCTTTCGACCTTGTTCATGAACTATTTGCCCATCCACTTCAACATGTCCTGAGGTTGGTTTGATTTGACCTCCAATCAACCTCAGTATCGTAGTTTTACCACAGCCACTTCCACCCATAATGGCAACGACTTTGCCACGATGGAAATTCATATTTATTTTCTTATGGATTTGTCTTTCGGCATACCCGAAGGCAAGATCTTTGATTGAAACGATTAAATCCTTTTTCATAGTAAGGATATTTTACATGATTTTATAGTTGAAATCTTATGAGCTTAAAGCTCTCCGTAGGAGTGAAGTCCTGATAGGAAAAGATTGACCCCGATGAAGGCAAACGTTGTTATGAGCAGTCCAATCACAGACCACCATGCTAATACGTCGCCTCGCAAACCTTTGACCAACCTTAGGTGAAGCCATGCGGCATAGTTGAGCCAAACAATGAGCGCCCAAGTTTCTTTTGGATCCCAAGACCAATAACCACCCCAGGCTTCTGCCGCCCAGATGGCGCCCAAAATGGTTGCAATCGTAAAAAAGATAAACCCGATCGCGATCGATTTGTACATCAAGTCTTCCATCACATACTCACTCGGTAAAATATTTTTTACTAGAGATTGATTTCTTAATAGATAGGCTACCGCTATCATTGCGGAAATTGAAAAAGCTCCATAGCCAATGAAATTAGTTGGTACATGAATTTTCATCCAATAAGATTGAAGTGCAGGTACAAGAGGCTGAATCGCATCTGCATTTTTAGCAAAGGTATACCAAAGGATAAAGGCAACAGCTGCATTAATAATAATCAAGACAAAGCTGCCTAACTTTTTTGTTTGTGACTTTTGCTCATAATAGAGGTACATAGCTCCCGTGATCAAGCAAAATAAAACAAATACCTCGTATAGGTTACTAATTGGAATATGCCCAACATCCAAACTAATAAGGTATGATTCATACCACCTTACCATCAGGCCAGTAAAGCCTGCTGTCAGAGCTATCCATGAAAAATTTGAACCCAAGTTTGCACTAAATTGATTCGATTTAAATGATGAATACAAATAGGCTGTGAGACTCAACGGGAAAAAAAATGTCATCCACATGATCAGTGATTGGCTAGACAAAAAATATTTCAAGAAAAAGTTTGTCTCCTGCATTTGGAGATCATGTTGAAAGAGAACTACCGAAAGAATGGTGAGAAAAAATATTGCTAGAAATAATTTTCTAAAAGAACTCCAGAAATAACCAAGCCAAATAAAAACCGGCACTGAGAAAATAAGAATTGCTACCTCATACACATCCATGAATCCTCTAAAATTTATAAAGCTATAAATTCCTGAAAACAAAATAGATAAAATAAATAGTGCATTGATGATCATTTTTTCTTATTAACCCTTAACTTTTCTGTCAACTGTTTGCAGTAGTTATTGAAGTCGACATGCTCGCGATTAGATGCCATCGCAACAGCAAACTTCCTCGGTGATTTTTTTATCAGCCACAAACGAACTTCTTGGACATAAATCATACAAAAAATTCCAATTACTAAAAATAAAGATCCAAGATAAACCCATATTTTCCCTGGGTCTTTGGTCAATTGCATTCCACTAGCATAAATTTTTTCATATTCATTTAAAATCAAAAATGGACTAGCGCCATAGAAAAAGCTGTCACTATAGGCATTTAAAGCATCCTGGAAAAAATTATTTTCCACTAAGTTATTGGTAATTAGTTCTTGATTCATTGACTCAGCAAGAAAGTAAATAATTTTAATATAAGAGTCAGCAACCGATTCTTGATTCTCAACAGCAACTGAATCTTCAATCATTCTTGCAAGACCAGAATACCCACTCTTTAAATAAACATTAAATATATCTTGGGTATTTTTTTTAAAACTATCTTTTGCCTCAACACTATTGAGAGAGCTTGCTTGATCAGCCAGTTTGTTTATATTTTTAAGTAATAATTCTTCTGATCGAATGTTTTTTAAAAAGGTTTGATAGCCTTGTAGCGAAAGGTCATTATCTGCAGGGATGCGTAAAAACTTAAGTTCAGTTTGTAAATCCTTTCGCACTCCACTCATAAAAAAGAATTTTTCATTTTCAGGAATCGGGTTTTGGTATGTTTGATACTCTACCGCTTGCCCGGAAGAGTTTCTGAATTTATATACTACACTCGGGCCTATATTCTGTGTTTTTAATTTACCGTCTTTTTCAATCTGAAAAATATTAAATTCTCTAAAATCATCAAACTCAAAAACATAATCTTGCTGATCCGTATTAAATGAATTTTGTTTGTACACTTCAGAGGATAAGCTCATGGGTTGATAGCGATTAAATAGATCCATTAGCGTCAAATCTAGTTTAGAGCCGCCATCTTGAAAGTCAGATTGATAAATCGTTATGCCATCCATAGTAAATGGTTTATTAACAGAAATGGTTTCTGTGAACTCCTGTCCGTCTTTGCGAATTTTAATATCGCTCAAAAAGGCCTTTGGTTGGCCAGTGGAGTAGTGCTCAATATGAAACTTATCCAATTTAATTTCAAAAGGAAGATGTTGAACAAGATAACCGTCTTTTACCCTTAATAGGGCCTTGTCATTTTTTTCTTGCTCGTTTAATAGCAATGTTGCACGGTAGGAAAAATTATTGCTATCTAACTGACTCTCATCTGGGACCTCGCTAAACTTGAGGTTTCTTGATTCAATTTTTTTGAACCCAAAAGATTCCTGAAGTTTAAAGTATAGATTTCCATCTAGAATACCACCGATACTGATTACAATGATGGCAAGATGAGTAAATATGTACCCAAGCTTTTGAAGGTCTCCCTTTTTTGCTACAAGAGTATCCTTATCCATACCAGCTTTGATTCGAAAGCCTTCTTTGTTAAGAATTGCTGATATGGAATTTAAAGAATGGTCTGATGAGAACTCATAATAATTTTTAAATTTTTTGAAAGAATTGTGACTTAAGTTACCCTGAAATCGACGAATATCTTTAATTATTTTTGGAGAATTTCTCGACACACAAAGGGAAGTTGAGACTACTAGGAATAATAAAATTATTAAGAACCAAAAAGCCTGGTATATATTATAAACATCAAATACTTCAAAAATTGGAAACCAAAATTGTCCGAATTGAATGAGGTAGTTATTATAAGGTTCGCTTTGTTTGACGACTGTACCGATGATGGATGCAATTGCTACAACACTTAGCATTGTGATAGCGAAGCGCATTGTACTCAAAAGATTTATAAATGATCTTGTTTTAGCCACTACAGAATTAAATAATGTTGATATTACTACTAATGACAGATGATATTCACAAATGTTCGAATGATTATTGCAGGCCTTGAATGTAATCAGACACAGCTTCCATTTCTTTTTCTGATAATTTTTCTGCAATCATTCTCATGACTTTCTCAGAGTCATTTGCTCGCAACCCAACTGAAAAGTTTTGTAATTGGGTTTTTATGTAATCAGCGTGCTGTGCATTCAGTCTCGGAAATTTTGAGGGAATACCGTGTCCAGACGGTCCATGGCAACCTGCACATGCTGGAACTTTTTTTTCCTTGATGCCTGCTCTAAAAATTTTTTCTCCAAGGCTGCCTTTACCATTAGAAGTTGCCTTGGATAGCTTTAAATCTTGTTTAGAAAAATATTCTGCTAAACCTTTCATCTCATCTTCGGACAAATTAGCAACCATCCCTGCCATGACTGCATTATCTCGCTTACCAGATTTGTAATTCATTAATTGTTTGTATAAATAAGACTCGTGTTGGGCAGATAATTTTGGGTTTGCAGCAACAACACTATTGCCATCCATTGCATGACAAGCCATACAGACGTTTTGAACTATCTTTTCAACATTAATAGTTTCCGCTGACGCCATGTTAAGAAAAATTAAAGTAATAATAAAAATTAAATGCTTTTGAAACATAATGTACCTGAATAGTTAATTGATTAAAGAAACATAATTTTAAACCAAAAGCTTTCTCAATAGTAGTTTGATATCATGTCGATATGTCAATAATTCACAATCTAAAATATAGTCACTCAGCACATTTTATCGATGATCTGCCTGAGGATACCGGATTTGAAATCGCTTTTGCTGGTCGCTCGAATGCGGGTAAATCTAGTGCTATTAACGCATTGGCGAACCATAATCGATTAGCCTATGTGAGTAAACATCCAGGGCGAACTCAATTAATTAACTTTTTTCAATTACATAATAATGAGAATTTTAAGATTGTAGATCTTCCGGGTTATGGTTTTGCAAAAGTAAATATGGACATGAAGAAACATTGGGACATTGTGTTACCTCATTACTTACAAAAAAGACAAGCATTGGTAGGTCTGATTATTGTTATGGATATAAGGCATTCGTTAACCCCACTCGATGATCAAATGATTCGATGGTTTATTCCAGCAGATAAGCCGATCCATATTTTATTAACTAAAGCGGATAAATTATCTAGAAGCCAGACCAATCAAGAACTACAAAAATTTAAGCAAAAATTAAAAGATAGTAATTTTGACGTGCCTATTACTTTTCAAAGTTTCTCCAGTCTCAAAAAAGATGGGCTTGAGAGCGTGGAGGATATTTTTCTAAAGTGGCTACCCTTTAGTGGCTAAGATATCCCAAACCGCGTGACCGAGACGCATCCCTCTAGATTCATACTTCGTTTCTGGTCTAAAATCTGGTCTTTGGTGAAAGTTATTGGTAGTTAATGTTAAGTTATCACTGGTTTTTAAGACTTCAATAATTTCTAGGGCATAAGGCTCCCAGTCCGTTGCGACATGAAGAACCCCTCCATCTTGTAACTTTTTAATAATTAAATTCAAATTATCTACATTCACCAACCTTCTCTTATTGTGTCTTTTTTTGTGCCAGGGATCAGGGAAGAAGATATTAACTTTTGATAAAATTTTATCTTTGATCATGAATTGCAATACATCAAGTGCGTCATGGGGAATAATTTTTATATTTGTTAAGTTATCCGCGCTTGATAATTTAATTAAATTTCCAATACCAGGTTGGTGCACATCCGTCACAATGTAATTGATATCAGAATTATCAAGAGCAATCTTATGGGTTGCGTCTCCCATACCAAAACCAATTTCAAAACAAAGAGGTTGTTCTGTTAAAAATAATTGCTCTTCTTGAAGTAACTCCTCTTTAAACTCTATTAAGAATTCGGGACCATGAACTTCTATTGCATTTTTTTGAGCTTTAGTCAGCCTACCCTGCCTCTTCACATAAGTTCTTATCGGTTTTTTTTGTTCCATAAATTACAAAAGATGAGTTTTGTCAAAATTTATAAAGCCATTTAATGATAATTGGCAACCTTTTGAAATGGCCATCACTTTTATCAATTCTCCCATTTCAGCTGGGCTAGTCAATAAATTAATATCACTTAATAACTTCAAATGATCCGTCATTTCATTGGTATCTTCAATCTCTAAACCCAGATTATTAAGGAAATGACTTTGGTGTGTATACCCTAATATATTAAGGTTAAATTTTTGAGTTAAGAAGGCTAGGTGAGTAAAGTTCACGTGGTATGTGATATCTTGCTCTCCTATATTTTCAAATATTTCTGTTAAAAGATTTTTCTTAAAACCCCTTAATGTGCCATGAGGTCGACTTGAATGGAACAATTGTCTTTCATCCATGCCGTAATCAAAAATAAAACACACCATTTGTTCGGCCTTAGCAAATTCTGAAAATATTTTGTGATAGCCCGGTGAATATTCAAAGTCAAAAGCTCCATCTCCTAAAGATAATTGGTAATCAAATTGTTTCTTATTTTCAGACAGCGTCCAAGAAAAGTTTTGGTTATCTACCTTAACCTTTTTTTCCATTATCTCGTTTTCAAATGAAGAAAATACATCAGTAGCAATTGCATCAAATAACTCATTGGCAATAATGACACCGTTAAATTGATCGATAAACTCCTCAACCCATGTTACTTTTTTAAATAACTCGATTGGTAATTTGTCTCGTAATGCTTGAAGTTGGTATCGTTTTAATTCTTGGCTTTTCTCAAGAATATAGTAATTATCTAAATAAATATTTCTTTCGTATAAGTTAAGAATCACATCTATTGCTAGTTGTGCATTTCCCGCACCAATCTCTAAAACATTTTCCCGTACCTCTGAAAAGCATTGTTCAATTTGCTTTGTTAATGTGTTGGCAAAGGTTTGGCTTAACATTGGGGCCGTATAAAAATCACCATGTTTCCCAAACTGATTAAACTGAGATGAATAATAACCATCGTCTGGGTCATAAAGGCACATATCCATAAACTTTGAGAATGAAATAGATCCATCCATTTCATTGTGTATTGTTTCTCGAATTTTATTTTTAAGAGCTGACTTCATTTTTGATCAATAAAACCATCGTATAGACATGTGCATCATTTATAATATGTGAATGACAGAGAATATCACAAATAAAACTGCACTCATTACAGGTGGGGCTAGAAGAATTGGTGCTCACATTTCTGAGCATCTGCATGGGAAAGGGATGAATGTTCTGATTCACTATCGGCAATCAGAAAACGAGGCAAAAAAATTAAAGGCAAAACTCAATAAAAGAAGAAAAAATTCAGCAGAAATTTTTCAAGCGGACTTAAATGATGAAAATGTCTATAAAGATCTCATCGACTTTACAACAAAACATTTTAAGAGGCTTGATTTTTTAATTAATAACGCATCATCTTATTATCCCACCCCGTTAAATAAATTAAACATCGCTGACTGGAACGATCTTTTGGGAAGTAATTTAAAGGCTCCTTTATTTCTAGCCAAACATGCTGCACCTTACCTAGAAAAAACCAAAGGATCGATAGTGAATATTACCGACACTCGTATCAAGAGTCCTAAAAAAAGTTATATCATCTACTCAATAGCCAAAGCTGGATTGGTGACCTTAACACATTCTCTGGCTCAGGAATTATCTCCAAATATTAGAGTAAACGCTGTAGCTCCCGGTCCTATTCTATGGCCTGAAGATAAGAATGAGTTTTCAAAAACCTATCGAGAGAAAGTTGTAAATGAAACATTATTAAAAAAAATAGGTAATCCATCTGATATTTCAGAAGCCATTTTTTATTTGTTAACTAGCGCTTCATACACCACTGGTCATGTTCTTGAGGTGGACGGTGGCAGATCATTTTCATTATGAGCAAAGACCCTTTTTTACCCAATAATGTCAGTGGAAATTTTATTAAATTAAGAAATAAATTAATCTCTGCAACCGGAAAAGCAATCGCAGACTTTAATATGATCGAAGATAAAGATGTTGTGATGGTGTGTTTGAGTGGAGGTAAAGATTCTTATACACTTCTCTCACTTCTATCTGCTCTCAAGAAAAGGGCTCCGATTGATTTTTCAATCGTTGCTATGAACCTGGACCAAAAACAGCCAGGGTTTCCAGAACATCTCCTACCCAATTATTTAAGTAGCCATGGTGTGGATTACAAAATTATTACTGAAGACACCTACTCTATCGTGAAAGAAAAAATACCTGAGGGTAAAACAACTTGTTCATTATGCTCAAGACTTAGAAGAGGAATTATTTATAGAGTTGCCAGAGAAATTGGTGCCAATAAGATTGCATTGGGGCACCATAAAAATGATATTGTTGAAACATTTTTTATGAATATGTTTTTTGGTTCTAAATTAAAGTCGATGCCACCAAAATTATTATCTGATGATCAGACTAATATTGTTATTCGACCCCTAGCTTACATTGAGGAAAAAGACATCATCTCCTTTTCCAAAACCATGAATTATCCAATCATTCCATGTAATTTATGTGGATCTCAAGAAAACTTGCAAAGAAATAAGGTAAAGTCCATGCTTAATTCCTGGGAAAAAGAACAACCTGGGCGCATAAATAATATTTTCCAATCACTCACGAATGTAGAACCCTCTCACCTTGCAGATAAAAATCTCTATGATTTTAAAAATCTAAAAAAATTAAAAAAAATTTTCGATATCTCTAATCATTAATTTTTCCAAACTTGTCATTTTAATTTTTTCTATTTATGATGCTCTTTCGATTTGAAAGATAAACTATGAGCAAATTATTAATTGTTGAATCACCATCCAAAGCCAAAACCATTAATAAGTACCTTGGAGGTGACTTTAATGTTCTCGCATCTTATGGGCATGTCAGAGACCTTTTACCAAAATCAGGTGCAATTAATACAGAATCTTTCGAAATGGAATACGCGCTCATTGATCGAAATAAAAAATATCTTGATGCCATCATTACTGCCGCTAAGAAGTCTGATGAAATATATCTCGCCACCGATCCTGACCGCGAAGGCGAAGCCATTTCATGGCATATTGTAGAAATTCTTAAATCGAAAAAAATTTCTGCAGAGCAAAAAATCATTAAAAGAGTGATCTTTGAAGAGATTACCAAAGATGCAATTCAGCAGGCAATCACAAAACCAAGAGATGTTTCTATGTCTTTAGTCAATGCTCAACAAGCTCGAAGAGCGCTTGATTATCTCGTTGGCTTTAACTTATCTCCGTTGCTATGGAAAAAGATACGACGTGGCCTCTCAGCCGGGAGAGTTCAGAGTCCTGCCCTCAGATTAATTTGTGAGAGGGAAGCTGAAATTCAGAAGTTTGAATCTAAAGAATATTGGAGCATTCATCTAGAAGCTACAAAAAAGAGTTCGCAATTTTCTTCAAAATTGATTCAACTAAATAATGAAAAAGTTGAACAATTTACAATCACATCAGAAAAAGATCAGGAACAAATTGTTGGTGATTTGCTTTTGAAATCATCTGGCAAATGTCGTGTTGGGCGAGTAGATAAAAAGAAGAGAACCCGGAATCCAGCACCACCTTTCACAACATCCACATTACAACAAGAGGCAGTGAGAAAGTTGGGATTCACCACCAGCAGAACGATGCGAATTGCACAGCAATTGTATGAAGGAATTTCTTTAGCAGAGGGAACTGTTGGGCTGATCACCTATATGCGAACAGACTCTTTCAGCTTATCCAACGAGGCACTCGGTCAGATTAGAAATTACATCAAAACAACCTATGATGAAAATTACCTTCCATCAAATTCAATTGGTTATAAGACAAAATCTAAGAATGCCCAAGAAGCCCACGAGGCAATTCGTCCTACAGACATTCAGAGAGTACCAGCAAAAATCAAACAATTCCTCACACCAGAACAATTTAAACTTTATGAGATTATCTGGAAAAGGGCCATCGCTTGTCAAATGACTCCGGCTCAGTTTGATGCGGTAAGCATTGATCTTGAGGTTGGCAAAGGTGAATCAATTTTTAGAGCAAATGGACAAACGCTGCGCTTCCCTGGATTTATGGCACTCTATATTGAGGGTGATGATGATAAAGAAAATGATGATACTGATGATAAAAAAATACCTGATCTAGAGATTGGTGAAGAGTTATCCGTAAAAAAAATCTATGGTTCACAGCACTTTACCGAACCTCCACCCCGATATAGTGAGGCAAGCCTAGTGAAAACCTTAGAAGAGTATGGAATTGGACGTCCATCAACTTATGCTTCAATTATATCTACCCTTCAAGATCGTGAATATGTCTTACTTGATAAAAAAAGATTTACTCCCACGGATGTTGGAATCGTAGTAAATAAATTCTTGACCGAACATTTTGATAAGTACGTAGATTATGAATTTACGGCGAACCTTGAATCGGATCTCGATGAGATTGCTGCCGACACAAAAGATTGGATTCCTATTCTGAAAAGTTTTTGGCAGGACTTCAATCAACAAATATCTGATAAAGAGAATATTGATAGAGCAGCCATTACTCAAGAAGACATTAATGAATCCTGTCCAAAATGTGGTCAGGCATTATTTTCAAGATTGGGTCGCAGAGGAAAATTTATTGGTTGTTCTGGCTATCCAGATTGTGATTACACACGTAATGTTAACGAAGAAGATGGTGCCAATGAACCACAGATCATCTTTCATGATCAAGAAACTGACAAAGATGTATTGTTATTAAGGGGTCCTTATGGGCCCTATCTTCAAATCGGAATGCCCGAGGAAGATAGCAAAACTAAACCCAAACGAGTTTCAATACCCCCTAATATTCCTATCAGCAACGTCAATGAGCAGGTTGCTAAACAATTAATGAGCCTCCCTTTGGCTTTAGGAGATTACCCAGAAACAGGCAAACCCATGGTTGCAAATATTGGTCGCTTTGGACCCTATGTGAGCCATGACGGAAAATTCAAATCTATTCCCAAAGCTGATAATATTTTTGATATTACTTTCGATAGAGCCGTTGAGCTAGTTGCGGAGTTGATTGAAAAAAATAAACCCTTGAGAATCATTGGTACTGATTCCAATACGTCTGAGGATATTGAAGTGCTTAAAGGAAGATGGGGTCCATATTTGCAAAGGGGTAAAGCTAAGGCGCCACTAAACCAAAAGTATGACTATGAAACGATCTCTCTTGAAGAAGCGATGCAAATTATTGAAGCTAAGTTGGAACGAGAAAAAGCTTCTAAAAAGAAAAAAAAGAAATAAATTACTTTGAAGCTAAGTTAGCTTGCATATGCACGCTCTCAAGCCATTTTTTTACTCTTTTTGCGTCTGCAGTCCTGGTGTATTTCCCGTAAGACTTTAAAAATACCATAATGATCGGCTTGTCCATGACCTTGGTTTGCATTATCAGACATTTTCCAGCCTCCCGGATATAACCTGTCTTAGAGATATCAATATCCCACAATCCTTGCCTCACCAATAAATTTGTATTGTTATAATTCAATCGAATTTTTTTATTCTTAATATAAGCTTCATAGTATGAGGAAGTGGAAAGCTCCCTGATGATTGGATATTGCTGAGCCGCCTGCGTCATCTTTACCAAATCAATGGCGGTGGAAATATTATTTTTATCCAGACCAGTTGGGTCTGCAAATGAGGTATCATCCATCCCTAGCTGCTTAGCTTTAACATTCATTGCCTGCACAAAGGCTTTTTTTCCTCCTGGGTATGAATTGGATAGTGCGGATGCTGCCCGATTGTCAGATGCAATCAAAGCAATAGATAATAATTCTTTTCGTGTCAATTCTGATCCAAGCCATAAACGTGACTTGGTGCCTTTGATTCTATCTTGATCTTTTTTTGTAATTTTTACTTTTTCATTTAAATCTAAATTTGAATCGATCAACACCATCGCGGTCATTAATTTGGTTAATGAAGCAATCGAACTTTTTTCATTGGCCTTTTTTTGAAAAATGATATCTCCTGAGTCAGCGTCATATATGATTGCTTTAGGAGACTTAATGGTTAGTTGATTGTAGTATTTGGAGTAGTCAAAGTATTCTGCAGATGCAAAATTGTTAATCAATAGAATGAATAATGTAGCTACTAATCTTTTAAACATGCTTTTAAAAGTTTATTTATTTTGCTAATCATATACAATTATTTTTTCTTTGTCACACAATTGCGTATGAATAACGATAAATTGCTACTAACTAAGGATCACATTTGGATTAAACCTTTAGAAGGTAATCACATTCAGGTTGGTGTTTCTGACTATGCTCAAGATTTACTCGGGGATATTGTATTCATAGAACTGAAAGAGAATGAGCAAATTTCATCTGGTGACCCCTTTGGTGTCATCGAGTCAGTCAAGACAGCATCTGACCTTGTTAGCCCCTGTGACTTAAAAATTACTAGGATTAACTCAGAATTATTAGATAACTTAACGGATGTCAATGACCGTCCATATGAATCATGGATTTGTGAAGTTGAAGCTCTGAGCAGCTATGAAACGATGAGTATCGATGAGTATGAAAAGTTGGTTGGTTAATTAGCCGCATCTGTTAATTTAACCTCGTACCCACATTCTCTGATTTTTTTTAGTCGTTCCCGTGCGCTTGCCTTTTCATTATCTGACTTTAATACCAATTCAAGACTCTTTTCATAACGGCTAAAAAAAGAGCATTCCCGACCTGACACATTTATCACAAGCTCATCAAAATGTTTATTGAATTGGCTGCCTATTAAAAAGTTTTCACTCGGATGGGCGTCCGATGAGATCTTTTCACTCCATATGATATTTGGATAAAAACCAGGGTTCATCCACAAAGAATCAGATAGCTCATGACTTGTATCTGTGTTATCACAAAAAATCATTGTCCTCTGATTCTTGTATCGCTTATCTAAAATTAGCGCCAAACCTTCTTCGTATGAATCTAAGTTATAGATAAATTCTATTTGTGTCATTTGCTCTTTAAGCGACTCAGCAGAAATTCTGATAAAAGATTGACGGGCCTACCAGTTGAGCCTTTTGCTTTACCTCCAGAAATCCATGCAGTTCCTGCAATATCTAAGTGTGCCCAGCTATATTTCGTTGCAAAACGAGACAAAAAGCATGCTGCTGTGATACTACCTGCAGCGCGTCCACCAATATTCGCCATATCAGCAAAGTTACTATCCAGTAATGGCTGGTATTCATCCCAAAGCGGCATATGCCATGCGCGGTCATTTGCTTTTTCACCTGCGTTGATTAACTCACTAGCCAAAGAGTCTATATTTGAATATACCGCACTTGCTTCATGACCTAAAGCAATAACGCAGGCCCCTGTTAATGTTGCAACATCAATCACTGCATCAGGCTTATACCTTTCAGCGTAGGTTAGAGCGTCACATAGGATCAATCTTCCCTCAGCATCAGTGTTCAAAATCTCTATCGTTTGTCCAGACATGCTGGTCACGACATCCCCTGGTTTAACAGCCAAGCCGTCAGGTAAATTCTCACAACTGGGTACCAGAGCCACAATATTTAATGGGAGGTTTAATTTCCCAACTGTATGCATCACGCCCAGCACTGTTGCAGCGCCACCCATGTCCCATTTCATTTCATCCATATTTAATCCAGGTTTTAAGGATATTCCACCTGCATCAAATGTGATTCCCTTGCCAACCAATACTATAGGTTTTTGACTCTTGTTACCCTTCATGTGCTCAAGAACAATAAACTTTGGTTCTTCACGACTTCCTCTGGCAACTGATAAAAATGATCCCATCTTTAACTTGTTAATTTCAGTTTTGCCAAGCACCTTAACCTTCATCTTATTGTCTTTGGCTATTTTTTTTGCCACCGACCCGAGGTAAGTTGGGGTGCAATAATTTGGTGGTAAGTTACCGAGATCTTTTGTTAGGTTTGCCCCCTCACCGATAGCTTGCCCAAGCTTGAGGCCCTGTTTTGCCTCTTTTAGATACTTGGAATTTAGATGAATGATATTCTTGACGAGAGCCTGGGTAGCTTTCTTGCTTTTGACTGCATTGATTTTGTAGAAATTATGCAAAGAGGCTCTGACATACAACTTAACAACCTCCTCCACTGCAACTTCTGTTTCAGCAAACTTACACAAACACATCTGAACCGTCTTAAAGGACAGTTTTGATAAATGAGCAAACGTCTTATTAAAAATCTTACCTAATCTTTTGATATTAACACTTTCAAGATCGTTGACACGGACCAAAAGGTATTGCCTTGTACCAGTCGAATCATTAAGAATATTGGTATCACCTTCAGAATTACCCAAAACATCTTTTCTTAAAGATTTTTTAACAAGAGACTCATCTACCTCATTGATACCATTTCCGTTGATAAGGTTATTTTTATCATCAATTGCTAATATGATAATATCCGATGCATGGGTAATTTTTTCGGTTGAGGTAATATCAAATTTCATACAGTATCCTTAATAAATGTTATATCAAAATAAATTAAAAAATGAGTTGTTTTACAACTCTCTCTCAACAATACTTATCCTTTCTGGTATCGTTGTGGCTCAACGGGGTGTTGTTGTTTTCCGGCTAGCATCGAAAGGTATTATACCCAATGATTCAATACTGACTATATTGGTTTTTAGTCTACTTAAATATCTACCCATCTTACTCACTCTCACGCTCTTTCTAACAATTTTATTAACCTTGAGTCGATGGTTTAGAGACAGCGAGATGATGATCTGGTTCAGTTCAGGTTTGGGCTTAACTAGTTTCATCAGGCCTATTCTTTTCTTTTCACTACCAATAATTTTATTGATAGGTTTTCTTAGCCTTTATCTAAGCCCATGGGCAACTCAAAAATCTGAGGAATATAAGGCTGGTCTAAAAAACCGGGATGAACTGGCAACCATTTCACCAGGCTCATTCAAAGAATCAAAAAGTAAGGACAGGGTTTTCTACGTTGAGGGTTTTGGTGACTTAGGTTCAAAAGTAAAAAATGTTTTTGTTCAATCCGAACAAAATGGAAAACTTGGGATCATTGTCTCCAATGAGGGAAGTCGAGTATCAACAAGTACTGATAAAGATGAATATATTGTCCTTAAAAAAGGAAAGCGTTATGAGGTCAATCATGAAAATAATAATTTCACAGAAATAAAGTTTGATGATTACGGCTTTTTAGTCGAAAGAAAATTACCTCCGATCATTGACGTAAATCAGGTCGAGGCGATGCCAACAGCGCTTCTTCTTTCAACAAATTCAAATCGTGAGATTGCAGAATTTGTCTGGAGAGTATCTCTTCCTATATCCGGAATAGTCTTAATAATTTTGGCTATACCTCTTAGTTTTATTAACCCGAGGACAGGAAGGTCGGTCAATATAATCATCGCAATTATGATTTTTGCCATCTATAACAACCTTATGGGAGTCACCCAGAGTTATATCAATCTGGGCAAATTAAATCCTTATGTTGGCGGGGCAATTGTTCACGCACTTATCATCAGTGTTGCAAGCTATTTGATGCTGAGGAGAAATTTAAATCTTCCACTTCTTCCCTCAAAAGTGAGAAACCTCAGACTCAAGAAATGAAACTCGCAAAATATATTAATTTTGAATTTTTTATCAACATCAGCCTTGTGGCAATTGGCTTAGTATTCTTATTTGCTTTTTTTGACTTTTTGCAAGAAATAGGAAATCTTAATTCCGGAAAATATGACCTCTCAAAAATTATTGTCTTTATCACGCTTAGTATGCCTGGTCATTTATATGAAATTATTCCTTTATCTTGCTTAATTGGGGCAATGTTTACGGTAGGCCAACTATCAGGAAATTCAGAGTTAGTGGTTATGAGAACGAGTGGGATGTCTATTATACAAATAGCCTCATCACTTATTATCGTTTCATTATTCTTTGGTGTTTTGACTTTTATGGTAGGCAACCTGATTACTCCTGTCAGTGAAAAAAATGCTCAACAAATTAAAATAAGCTCTACTGATGGTTCAGTTACTACAGATTTTAAATCTGGTGTTTGGATGAAGGATGGCAATAATTTTGTGAACATTGAGAATGTTCTTCCAGATGCATCATTGAGAAATATTCATATTTATGAATTCGACAATGATTTTTCTTTACGATCGATTGTTGATGCTGAGAAAGGTAGATATCAAAATGGGATCTGGGAGCTCGAGAAGATCAAACAATCATTTATTCTTGATGAAGGCTTTGATGTTAAAACGATTCCATCAGGCACATGGAAATCGATGATAAAACCAGAAATGATGAATGTGTTACTCATCTCGCCTGATCGAATGTCAATTTTTGACCTGTATGATTTTATTAATTATCTGAAAAAAAATAATCAAAAAACGTCAAGGTATGAAGTGTCATTCTGGGAAAAAATCATTCAGCCCGTGATGCCCATCATTATGATTTTATTTGCTGTGCCATTTGGTTTTTTCCAGGAGCGATCTGGAGGTAAATATTTAAAAATGTTTCTAGGGATAATTTTTGGGATTGTTTATCAGATCATGAATTCAATGTTGAGACACATTGGAGTACTCAACGACTGGGAGCCCATCATTACTGCCATCATTCCATCAATTGTCATCTTAGGAATTGCTATTTATTTAATGTTTTATTTTGAACGACAGTAATCAAATTTTTTGTCCTATAGTCATGCAAAAATCTATCTTTCAAAAAAAATATTGCTAAAAAATTTAATGGGAAAAAAATCCAAAAAAAGGTTACTTTAATATACCTAAGAATTAAAAATTTGTAGGATTTCTGTTCAAAACTGAATCTTAACTTCCATGCCCTCATCGGGAGTGTCTGCCCAAAGCTCTTCCAGCTAAAAATAAAATAAAATCCCCAAGCGCTCCAAACAAGAAACTGATGTAAAAATCTTAGGGCATTACTTTCCAGCCTATCAAAAAATATCAAAAATACAAATCCAGCAATAAAAGCAATAGCTAGGAGGATTAATAATTCATAAATTAAGACAATAAAAATTTTTAAATAAAACATTATCAAAAATAAATTATTTGGATTTAATTTTTTTTATTTCAACAAAGATGGGAATAAAAATTAGTGTTCCTAAGCAACCGATAAATGTTCCCCAGGCGAAGTCGATTGCAATCGGTGTTCCTCCTAAAAAATCACTTACCGCATTACCTATACCTGCACCAAACACAGTACCGATTCCTTTATGAAAATACTTTGGTAGATATTTTTCTATACTTAGTCCAAATAGTGCGCCCATAATTAAGACTCCGTTATCGATGATTCCAAATATAATCCCATCAAAAAAGTGCATATTTTTTCCTTGTAAGTTAATTAAGAAATGCTTATCAATTATAATTACTATTAATATGAAGCAAAACAATTTTTTTAGTGTTGACGGCTGGTATTCGGGGTGTAAACATCTAGCCTCTCCAAATTTTAATTCTAGACCTGCAAACATTCCAGTACATATTATTGTAATTCACTCTATTAGCTTGCCTCCAGGTATCTATAACAATAATTATATCGAAGATTTTTTTCTAAATCAGTTGGATATTGATGCACATCCATATTTTAAAGAAATTAAAGATTTAAAAGTCTCAGCTCATTTCCTCATAAAAAGAAATGGGGAGCTAATTCAATTTGTCTCATGCATTGATCGTGCTTGGCATGCTGGAGAATCAAGTTATCAAGGAAAAGAAAACTGCAATGATTTTTCAATCGGTATTGAGCTTGAGGGTGATGATAAAACTCCCTATATTGAAGATCAATATATTAAACTATTAGAATTGCTTGGGTGTCTGAAAAAAGAATACAATATCCAAGATATTGTTGGTCATTCAGAAATTGCTCCGAATAGAAAAACTGACCCAGGACCCTTGTTTGATTGGAAAAAAATAAAATAATGAAACTTAATATACTTGCCCTATTTTTTATCTTTCTTATTGTGTCATGCAGCAAAACTGATGAAGCTGATAGTAAAGACAGCAAATCAAAAGACATATACGTCACCACCACTAAATCAAAGATAATGGAATTTAGGTATCAAGAGTCTGCCATCGGTAGTATCGAAGGAATCATTGATCCCACTGTGGCTTCTGAAGTAGCTGGAAAAATTACCAAGATTTTTGTTCGTCCAGGAACAACCGTTGAAAAAGGACAGATCATGGCTGAAGTTGATGGCACAGACACAAGCTATCAACTATCACTGTCGGAAGCAGAAGTTAAAAAATTACAGGCGAGGCTAAATAATCAAAAAATTACATATGAAAGAAACTTGAAATTAGTGGATGAAAATTTTATTTCCCCAAATGCTCTGGAAACTATTGAGGTACAAATAGAGGAGACGAAAGAGGAGCTCAAATCTGCAGAGGCTCGATTGGGATTAGCAAGAATGAATGACAGTCGCACTAAAATATTTGCGCCAATTCCTGGTAAAGTGGAAAAGCAAATAATATCAATTGGAGACTATGTAAAAATTGGGGATCCGCTCTATCAGATTATCAATAATAAAAAACTCAGGGCGCATGTGATGTTTCCTGAAAAGTTAGCCCATATTTTGAAGCCTGGAATTGAGATTACTCTTGAAACACCGACTACTGAATCATCTTACACAACAACAATCCAGGAACTCAAACCTCAGATTATTGCTGACAGCCGATCCATTGATGTAATTGCTGATATTGAAAAACAAGATGACTGGCAGGCCGGCGCCAGCGTCAAAGGTACCATTGTCTTTGATAAAAAGGATTCAGTTTCTGTTCCGGAGCCATCAGTTGTGTTGAGGCCATCAGGTAGCATCGTTTACGAAGCACTTAATGGCAAAGCTATTGCGAGGAACGTAAAGACGGGCATCACACAAGATGGATGGATTGAGATAATTGATGGTCTAGAAGCCAATAAAGACATCATTGTCGATGGTGCGGGATACCTAACCAATGATGCAAAAATTATAATAAAAGAAAATGACCCTGCCTGAAATTTCAATTAGAAGGCATGTCTTTGCCTGGATGATTTCCTTTATCTTCATCCTTTTCGGCTACATAGGTTACCAAAAGATTGGTGTTGATCGTTTTCCGATGATCGAATTTCCAGTTCTCTCAGTCACAACAACACTTGAGGGAGCCAATCCTGAAATTATTGATTCTTCTATTACCAACCTGATTGAAACTGCGGTAAATACGGTAACCGGAATCGAATCGATCAAGTCTCAATCCTCCCCCGGTGTCTCAGTTGTCACAATTACCTTTGAATTGGATAAAGATATTGAAGTTGCCTTTAATGAAGTCCAATCCAAGGTTAGTCAGTTAAGTCGAAGGTTGCCTGATGATATTGTCCCGCCCGTGGTGAGGAAAGTAGAGACAAATGCTAGCCCCATTATGTGGCTTGGTCTAACAGGGGATAGGACCACACAACAACTTAACTTATATGCTAGCAATATTTTAAAAAAGAAAATTGAGACCATTGATGGTGTCGGAGAGGTTCGGTTAGGGGGGCGACGGGATCGAACCATTCGCGTCAATCTCGACCTGGAAAAAATGGCATCCCTTAATGTCACTGCTGATGACCTCAAGTCTGCTTTTAGAAAAGAGCATATTCAGTTGCCGGGTGGCTATCTGGTTAGAAACCAGTCAGAAAAAATGTTCAAGCTTGATCTTGAATTTCATAAGGTAAAAGACCTAGAAAATTTAGTTGTGAGCTATCGTGATAAAACGAGTATCAAATTAAAAGACATATCTGATATTGAGGATGGCCTAACCGATTACCGCCAGATTGCGCGCTACAATTTTAACCCCTCCATTGGTCTTGGAATTATTAAGGTGGCAAATTCTAATACAGTGCAGATCATTGATAAAGTGAAAGAGAAGATTGATACAGAAATTCGTCCCAACCTACCCCCGGGACTCAACCTTGGTATATCCACAGACGATTCAATATTTATCAAAGAAATGATCAAATCGCTCATCGATCACATAATTGAAGGAACCCTGTTGGCAGCCCTGGTTGTATTTATATTTCTGCAATCAATTCGTTCAACTTTCATTATTTCTGCCGCGATCCCTATTTCACTATTTGGCGCAATAGCAGTGATGTATTTCTTTGGGTACACATTTAATAGCATGACCTTACTTGCGCTAATACTCTTAATTGGAGTTGTTGTCGATGATGCGATTGTCGTTCTAGAAAATATTTTCAGGCATCAAAGAATGGAAAAAAATAATATCGAGGCTGCTATCAAAGGGAGTCGTGAGGTGGTATTTGCCGTCCTCGCCTCATCCCTTGCCCTAATAAGCATCTTTGCCCCGGTAATATATATGGATGGGATCATAGGCAAGTTCTTTGAATCTTTTGCAGTTGTGGTTACGGTCGGAATCATTGTATCTCTCCTGGTGTCACTCACTCTCACTCCCATGCTCTGCTCGAGATATCTCAACAAACAAGATGCTAAAAAAAATTATTTTACTTTTCTAAATTCTTTTTTTGAAAAGCTGGAACAAAACTATAAACATTCTCTTCAATATGTTTTGAAACATCGTTTAAAAATCTTACTGATTACATTACTAATTGTTTTATCGTCTGGATACTTTTTTAAAGCAGCGAAGAAAGAATTTGTCCCTGAGACAGATGAGAGTCGCTTCACTGTGACCTTCAAAACTCCTCTTGGGTCAAACATGGATTACACCGTCAGCAAATTAATTGAAGTTGAATCTATTATTCAAAAATATGATTCTGATATCGCCAGCGTCTTTTCATCTGTTGGGCTGGGAAGTCGAGGCCAAGTCAATAGAGGGTATATCAGTATTCGTTTAAAAGAAAAAGGTGAGCGAGAAAGAAGTCAAACAGTAATCATGGGCCTACTTAAAAAAGATTTAGCTTCACTATCTGGGGTAAGGGCCTTCCCCGCAGGAGTATCAATTGCCAGAGGAAATCGTTCGGAAAAATTACAATTTTCCCTCATTGGTCCTGGAATTGAAAACGTCTCTAGCTTGGCAGATCAGTTAAATGAAAAATTATCACTCATCGATGGTATGGGGAATATTGATCTGGACCTACAGCTTAACTTACCGCAAATGATTCTGGATATTGATCGTGACAAAGCAGCCTCATTTGGGATATCAGCCGAACAGATTGCAGACAGTATATCTATTCTTAGCAATGGCTATGATATTGCTAAATATAACGACGACCCTGGAGATGGGCAACGATATGAAATTAGAGTTAAAGCCAAGGAGGGGTCATTTGAAAATATTCAGGATCTCAACAAAATTTATGTAAGATCAAAATCCGGTGAGCTGGTCAGGATTGATAATTTTACGAAGTTTAAAGAAAAATTAGGTCCAGCAATTATAGGTCGAGAAGAATTACAGTATGCGGCTAACTTTTATACTAATCCAAGTATTCCACTTGGAGAGGCTATCGACAATATTGAAAATATAAGTAACCAGATCATACCTAGCGAATACTCAATCAAATATTCTGGCCAGGCAAAAGAATTTGGTAAGACATTTTCCAATATTATTTTTATCTTTTCTCTAGCCACAATTCTTCTATACATGGTCCTCTCCAGTTTATTTAATTCTTTCTTCCAGCCCTTTATTGTGATGCTTGCACAGCCACTTGCAATTATTGGGGGAGTTTTTCTTTTATGGCTTACAGGAAATAGTTTGAATATTTATTCGATGATTGGTCTCGTCCTGCTTGTTGGCCTTGTAGCTAAAAATTCAATCTTATTGGTTGATCTAACTAACCATCATATCCAAGAGGGTAAAAAAGTAGATGAGGCTTTGATACTCGCATGCCCAGTTCGACTCAGACCCGTGTTGATGACATCTTTGACTTTAATACTTGCCCTTCTGCCAGCCGCATTTGGGGTTGGGGCAGGATCTGAAGAGAACGGACCCCTCTCTGTAGCAATCATAGGAGGCATGATTTCCTCAACGCTGCTTACTTTAATTGTAATACCAGCATCCTACTCACTATCCTCAGAACTAATTAGAAAAATTAAGACTTAAAGTACTTATCTATAATTAGGGCGCCAATAACATCGCCCTCCACATTCACAGTGGTTCGAAACGTATCAATAAGCCTGTCTATTGGGATAAAGATGGCCACATACTCCACAGGAAGATTCAGGGCACTAAGCACGATGGCCAAGGTCACCATCCCTGCACTCGGAATAGCTGGAGCCCCAATAGAAGCTGCCATTGCCAGAAAGACTAGTAAAATTTGATCATATAATCCCAGGTTTACTCCAACCATGCTGGCTACAAACAACGCCACAGCAGCTTCATAAAGTGCAGTCCCGTCCATATTTATGGTCGCCCCCAATGGAAGCATAAATCGAGTGACATTTTTATTGACCTTGAAATCATTTTCCAGGGTACTCATCGTCACAGGAAGGGTTGCTGCGGATGAGCTTGTGGCGAAAGCTGTTATAAGTACATTTTTAATACCCTGCCAAAAACTTTTTATGCTCTCATTTGAAAATACTTTTAAAAGTAATGGTAAAAATACTACCCCATGGAATGTGATAACCCCAAAAACAAGGGTAATAAAATAACCAATCTGATAAAACATACTTAATTCTTGTTGAATAATAAGAAGACTCAATAAAGCAAATACTCCAACTGGGGCGATCTTCATAATGCTATTGACTATATTCATTACCACTTCAAAAACTCCATCCACCCATATTTTTACTTTCTTGACATGTTCATTATCTGACCTCAACGCTATACCAAAAAATATCGCAAAAATAACGACAGCCATTATATTTCCTTGTGATAAGGCCTCAAATGGATTCTTTATGAGTGACTTTATGGAGTCTTTAAGTGAATGTGGTTCTTCAGAGTTGAATATTGACTGGGGCTCATTGCCCTCTAACACAAGCTGACCTCCTCCCAGGTTGTCTTGAAATAAATTCATTACAACCATCATCAAAATGACTGCAACAACCATTGTTGTCAAATAATAAAATATAGATCCTTTCCACAACAGCTGAGAGCTCTTATTTTTTTTCAAAGAGGAAATACTGCTTGTTAATGAAAAGAAGATTAAAGGGACCATGATCATCTTGAGCAGAAGTATAAAGACTTCACCAATTAATTCTAAGATTGGAATAACAAATTCAACCAACTGGAATGATTGATAGTGTCGAAAAATAAGGCCTAATAGAATGGCTAAGATAACTGCTACGCCAATCCTTTGATTAAGCGTCTTCATTAATACACCCTCTCTAATACAGCTGCGAAAAATCCATCCATATCATGCTCGTCAAATTTAGTTTTAAAAAAGTCGCCTGTGGTGACTGCAATATCATACTTATCGAGTATGGGCTGAATGCTCATGACCTTGAAACCTGAATTATCTTTTACAAAACCATTTACAACATCTTCGTTTTCCTCTGGTATAAAGCTACAAGTAGCATAAATAAGTCGTCCGCCTAACTTAGTTAATTTTGAAGCCGCTGTGAGAATATTTAATTGTTTTTTTTGCATCTCAAAAATAGTATCTAGGTCATGTTTCCATTTGAGATCTGGATTTCTTCTAATCGTTCCAAGTCCAGAACAGGGAGCATCAACCAGAACTCGATCAAACTTTCCCCTCAATCTCTTAATACGGACATCATTTTCATTATTGATATGATGGCACACGGTATTGGAGAGTCCAGATCGTTTTAATCTTTTTCTCAAATTCGTTAACCTTTTATCATTCACATCAAATGCATAAAGACGACCTGATCCAGACATCATCGCTCCAAGAGCAAGAGTCTTTCCACCAGCCCCTGCACAAAAATCTGCCACCATATGTTTTCTATTAGCATCAACAATAAAGGACAATATTTGGCTTCCCTCGTCCTGAACCTCGATTAAACCATCTTTAAAAATGGGTAAGTTTTGTATTTGCGATCCCCTAGGAAGACGAACTCCAATCGGGCTAAGATTTGACAAGGCTATTTTTTTTGGATTGATTGATAAATTATCTTGAAGATTCTTAATTATAACTTCTCTAGATTTTTCTTTTATTGTATTAACCCTGACATCAAGATAAGAGGGTGAGATTAATTTATTAAGCACTAGTTTTATTTTTTTTTCATCATATGATTCTGCTAACTTACGAAAGATCCATTCAGGTAGGCTGTAGCGGATCCAGGAATCACTTATTTTATTTAATCTATCTTTTATGGCTTTTGTTGAAATAGTAATGTCTGGGAATAGAACCTTAATCTCTTCATCGGAATAACTTTTTTCGATGATCAAGTGCGCAACGACTAAATTCTCTACCTGGCTGGATTGCATAAGGTTTTCATATAAGAGTTTATTTCGAATGATCCCGTAGTATGTCTCTGCAACCTCGCCTCTTTCTTTAACGCCTAGATTGGTATTATTCTTAAAAAAATAACTGAGATTGGAATCCGCTGGATGTTCTGAGTTTAGGTGATCTTGAAGTGCGGATGAAATCTTTTTAAATAAAAATATATTCACAATAGTGAGCTCACAATAAGTTAAAGATATTCCCTTTTGAGATTACCTGGTCAACCACCAGCCCAATTGGCGTGGGCGTGATAATTCTCACTGGGATATGATTTTTTCTTGAAAGCCAAATATCATGGGTTAATTCCTCATCATTCACCCTCCCCTGATATTTGATACATTCTATAAATCGATCATTTATTTTAAGATTTTCTTCTTTAATTTTTCGGTAAGTATATTTTTTATAATCATGGGAGTCTAAGATAAAAAAAGAATGATTTTCTTCTAGCTTCTCAAAACCATTGAATTCAAAAAAATAACTCAATACGTCTTGGGTGCCTTTTTTTAATTGATATTCCTTTGATTTTTTTTCACTTTGTATTTGAATTAGTTCTTTTTTATAATCAATTCTCGTTATTGTTTGCTTATCTTTTTTTAAATTTTTTCGCACAATCGAATCCGGGAAATAACGATTACCTTTGATGTGACCGCTGCTAATCAATTGATAATTTCCTAAAAGGTTCATGGCAGCAAGGAAGTTTGATGATGCAATTATCTTATATCGACTCTTATCTTTCCTGTATTTAACATCAATAGAGCCCAGAGGTTTCTTTTCAAAACTCAAGTCATATGTGATGTTAATTGAATTAGGTAAATCCTTGGCAAGGATGGAGTGACTTAGTAGTAGGCTAAATATAAGTGACCAAATTCTCATTCGACTCTCGCTTTTCAATTTGTCCCAGTTGAGTTACTTCTTCGCCATTTGCTTCAAGTATTTCTCTAGCCATAGGTACGTCTGATGAGTCGACTATAATAACAAATCCGATACCACAATTGAAAGTTCGATACATTTCTTCAATATTTAGATTTGCTTTTTCCATAATCAATTCAAATATCGAAGGCATCTCCCAGCTCTTAGGATCGATCTGTGCTTTAAAAGAATTAGGATAGCTTCTGGGAAGATTTTCAGTTAATCCACCCCCTGTGATATGAGACATTGCCTTAATTTTTACTTCTTTTTTCAAGTTTAAAATTGATTTAACGTACAGTCGAGTCGGCTCCATCAACAGGGTGGCGATAGTTTGCTCGCCAATTTGATCATGAATATTAATGTCATGACTTTCAATAATTTTTCTTATCAATGAATACCCGTTGGAATGTGGTCCTGATGATTTCAAGCCTAGTAACACATCGCCATCTTTTATATCTCTTCCATCAATGATGTCATTCTTTTCAACTATCCCGACAGCAAAGCCAGCCAAATCATAATCGCCCTCATTGTACATTCCAGGCATCTCAGCTGTCTCACCCCCGGCTAATGAACATCCTGATAACTCGCAGCCTCTTGCAATGCCCACAATTACACTCGCGGCCTGTTCAACCTCAAGCTTTCCACAAGCATAATAATCTAAGAAGAATAAAGGCTCTGCCCCCTGCACTAAAATATCATTAACACACATTCCAACCAGGTCCTGTCCGATTGTATCGTGCTGACCTAATTCAATTGCAAGTTTTAGTTTTGTTCCAACGCCATCTGTTCCAGATACCAAGACAGGGTTTTTATATCCGGCTGGAATTTCAAAAAGTGATCCGAATCCCCCAATCGAACCTAAGAGTTCTGGTCTAGAAGTCTTTTTGGCAAACGGCTTGATTCTTTCAACCAAACTCTCCCCCGCATCAATGTCGACACCGGAAGATTTATAGTCAATTTTATTGGGAATAGTTTTTTTTTCAGACAATTGATTTCCTGGCTTATAGTAGAATTATTTATTACTAAATTTTAACTCATTTTTATTTACCAAGATATATGTCATGGATCAATTATTGCTAAACATTCTTCCCGTGCCCCAAAAAAATTTTGCAAATTTTGTTGCTGGAAAAAATATTGAAATAGTTACATCACTTCAGGCATTTAATAATGATTCAGTTTCAACACAACTAGTTTTTTTATGGGGCCCTGAAGGATCAGGAAAAAGTCATTTATTAGAGTCCTTAACTAATACCAATATCGAGAAAATTGAAGATATACAACAATTCAGCCATGATCAAAACAGGGAGCTCTTCATGTTAATAAATGACATCAAATCACAAAACAAGAAGCTCATTATTACCTGTGATCGATCACCAGACGAACTCAATGGAATTGATGAGGATTTACATAGCCGATTAAAATGGGGTTTAGTTCTTAATTTATCCCCGCTCACAGATGAAGATAAATTTCAAATCATAAAAATTAAGTCACAAGAAAACGGTTACCACATTGAGGACAAGGTGATCAATTACTGTCTTCGTCACCTAAGACGAGATCTTCACACCCTGATTAACACATTTCAAGCTTTGGATGAGTGGTCGCTCAAATCCAAAAGAGCTATTACCATAAATCTTATAAAAGACTTACAAAGAGAAAATATAATCTGATTAGTTTCTGATCAGATAGTCAAATGCTCCAAGGGCAGCTTTTGACCCCTCACCCATGGCAATGATAATTTGTTTGTATGGAACGGTCGTCACATCGCCCGCAGCAAAAATTCCTGGAACAGAAGTTTCACCATGATCGTTGACCTCTATTTCTCCATACTGGCTTAATTTAATGTCATCCTTTAACCAATCCGTATTTGGGATCAAGCCAATTTGAATAAATACGCCTTCAAGGGCAAGCTCTCGCTCTTCTTGTGAGCCTCTATCCAAGTATTTAATTGCTGTGACTTTTGTGTCACCTAGGATTTCTTTGGTCTGGGCATTTAAGATCACATCAACATTTTTCAATGAATATAATCGATCTTGTAGTACCTGATCAGCTTTTAAAGCAGGCATAAATTCAAATAAGGTGACGTGCCCAACAATTCCAGCTAAATCAATGGCTGCTTCAACGCCTGAATTTCCACCACCTATAACCGCAACATGCTTACCCTTAAATAAAGGGCCATCACAGTGAGGGCAGTAAGCTACCCCTTTTCCTTTAAATTCTGTTTCTCCGGGAACTCCAAGCTCTCTCCATCTTGCACCAGTAGATAAGATTAATGTCTTGGATTTCAATTTAGCCCCATTTTCTAGCTCTAGGTGAAACTTTTCCTCTTTATTTTTTGGGATATAAATTTTCTTCGCTCGCTGGTGATTCATAACATCAACCTCATAATCGAGCACATGCTCCTCAAGCGCCTTTACAAGCTTAGGGCCCTCTGTTGCCTTGATTGAAATAAAATTTTCTATACCTAGCGTATCCATGACTTGTCCACCAAATCGCTCAGCTACAATACCTGTTTTTATGCCCTTCCTTGCAGAATAAACAGCTGAAGAAGCTCCAGCTGGGCCGCCACCGACAATCAGTACATCAAAATCTTCTTTCTTGTTTAATTTTTCTGATTCAATAGAATCACTTCGAGAATCAATTTTGGCAACAATCTCTTCTAGCTCCATTCGACCTTGATAAAACTCTTCATTGTTTACAAAAATGGTCGGCACAGACATGATTTTTTTATTTTTGACTTCGTCTTGGTAGACATCGCCATCAATCATCGTGTGGGTGATATTTGGATTAAGAAGGGACATCACGTTTAGTGCCTGAACAACGTCAGGGCAGTTATGACAACTCAAAGAAATATAAGTCTCGAATTTATATGAGCCACTTATTGATTTAATTTGCTCAATTAAGTCTTTTTCAATTTTTAAAGGGTATCCTCCTACCTGCAAAATAGCTAGGATGAATGATGTAAATTCATGGCCCATAGGTACGCCAGCGAAAACGATTCCGGTTACATAATCAGGCTGATCAACTTGGAACGAGGGACTTCTATGAGTTGAGTCTTCTCCCTTTTTGATCGAAATCTTTGGGGACATCGTATCTACTTCTGTCAATAGATTGACCATTTCAGTAGACTTTTCGCTTTGATTTTCAAAATATACAATCTCAATGGGATTTTCAATCTTAGCCATGTAAGTTGATAATTGATTTTTAATATTTTGATCTAAAGCCATAATTTTCCTCTAAAAATTGAAAAAGGGACTCAGTTTAGACTAAGTCCCAAATTAAATTAAATCTTACCTACAAGGTCAAGAGATGGTTCAAGTGTTTCAGCGCCTGGTTTCCAAGATGCTGGGCATACTTGTCCAGGATTTGCAGCAATATGTTGTGCAGCTTGTACTTTTCTAACAAGGTCTGCTGCTGATCGACCGATACCAAGATCATTCACTTCAGCTGTTTTGATAACGCCATCAGGATCGATAATAAAAGTTCCTCTTAACGCAAGGCCTTCTTCTTCGATCATCACGTCAAAGTTTCTTGAAATTGCACCTGTTGGGTCACCTAGCATTGGGTAGGTAATTTTTTTGATGGTTTCTGAAGCATCATGCCATGCTTTGTGAGTAAAGTGAGTATCTGTTGATACGCTGTACACTTCAACACCCATCTTCTGAAGCTCTTCGTAGTGATCAGCCACATCACCAAGCTCAGTTGGGCAAACAAATGTAAAATCAGCTGGATAGAAAACGAAAACGTTCCATTTCCCTTTTAATGTTTCTTCTGTTACTTCTACAAATTTACCATTGTGAAAAGCTTGAGCTTTAAATGGTTTTACTTGTGTATTGATTAATGAAGACATACAAATTCTCCTAAATAAAAATGAATTGAATTCGTATTTTAGATAATAATATTAGATATGTATAATTAATAATTATTATATTTTTGATAAGAAAAACTTATTAAAAATTATCTATTTTTTCTTCCCTCTTCTAACATTAGTTGTTCTGCTTGGAGTTGTTTTAATCTCGACTCGACCCGAGACTTAGCGTAAAAATCATTACTTCGTATATTCTTTGCAATACCAAATTGGACAATAGCATCCTTTAAATTGTATTGGTAATAAAAGTATTCACCCATATTTTCATGGTATTCAATATTTTTATTTAAGCCTTTGAAAGCTTTTGCCAATAGCTTATACAGATTCGGATCAGACCTGTATTTAAAGATATATTGCTCTATCATTTCTTTCACCTCAGAATAATTACCCAAGGATAGGTTTACTTCAGCCAAACGATAAACAAATGCTCTGTAGAAAGGGTGTTTTATTAAAAGCTTTTCAAGCTCTTTCTTGGCCTCTGCAAACTCCTTTTTTTGCAATAAAATATCAATATGTAAATTATCAATGAGGGGGTTTTTTTCTTTTTGTAAATTGGAATATATTTTCTCTGCATCATTAATTTTTTTATCTTTTAGGTAAGCAAGAGCCAGAGCATATTGCTCTCCTTCCAAGTTAACATAAGTTTTATTTTTAATATTTTTCTCAAAAGTTTTTATATTGTTATCATTTGAGTATAAAGCGCGAACTTTTCCACGAATAAAATGAAAGTAGTTACTGTTGTTGGTATATCTGTAGGGATAATCTTTTAAACGATCGCTGATATCCGAAATACGATCAGAGGTGATTGGATGCGTTCTCAAGTACGATGGAGCAGAAGAAGAATATCTGCTTCCCTTTTGAAGGGTATTGAAAAAATCTATAGCCGAACCAACGTTATATCCAGACTTATACAAGATATCGATGCCAATACGATCCGCTTCTTGTTCATGCTCCCTCGTATAATCTAAAAAATTTTGTACATTCATTGCTTGTGATGCCATCATCGCACCTGCAGCTGCCTGAGGATTTGATCTTGCAGCTAACAGACCTAATGCAAGTAAAAAGATACTCTTATATTTATCCCTATCTTGTTTAGCAATAACTCTTTGCAAATGCTTTTGAGTCACATGAGCAATTTCATGCCCAAGGACGCTTGCTATCTCAGACTCGTTATCTGCACTAATAAATAGACCCGTATGAACTCCTATTAAGCCTCCCAGCATTGCAAAAGCATTTATAGCGTCATCTTTTAATACAAAAAAAGTAAAGTCTCTTTGCGGAGCATCGCTATTTGAAACTAATTTATCCCCAAGATAATTTAGATAATCATTTATTTCCTCATCCTGAACTACCTCTGGACTAGAATGAACTTGATATAATATCTCCCTAGCTATCATTTTTTCTTGATATGGGGATATAAATTGATCGCTAAACTCTCCCAGATCAGGCAAGTTATTTGCCCACGATAGGTGACTAAATATTAGAAAAATTATAAAAAAATTTTTGGGTGAATTCATTTGAAACCCTATAAGGAGCTTACTAAATGCTAACTCATTTAGATAAAAATGGAAATGCAACTATGGTTGATATTTCTGATAAAAAGACAACAACGCGCACTGCTTTGGCATCTGGAGTGATTCACATCACACCAGAAATCTTAGAAGCCATCAAAAAAGATTCAATAAAAAAGGGGAATGTATTTACTGTAGCTAAAATAGCGGGCATAAATTCTGCAAAAATGACTGAGGCTATTATTCCCTTATGTCATCAAATTCCCTTAGATTATATTGATATCAATTTTGACCTCCATGAAAGAAATTTAATAATTGAAGTGTTAGCCAATGTCAAAACTTCTCATAAAACTGGTGTGGAGATGGAGGCCTTAGTAGCAGTGAATGCATCTTTACTTACGATTTATGACATGTGTAAAGGTGTTTCTAAAGATATGCAAATAACCGATATTAAGTTATTAAAAAAAACTGGTGGCAAATCTAGTGACTGGGAAACATCATCAAAATAAACTAATTAGTTTACTTACTGATGCTGGAGCCATTGAAATTCCGTATCTATAATGACCTACGTTATAAAATTTTTCCTTTATTTTTTTATCCTGAACAATGGTGGGAATGTTATCCTTTGAACCAGGCCTAAATCCACACCAATGATTTATAACTTCAAGTTCACTTAATTCCGGAATAATTTTCTCCGCATTTTTCTTAAGAAACCTTAAATCTTGATCGGTTAAATTATCATCAAAACCCACATTTTCTAATGTACTTCCTGCAATTAATGTCCCATTCTTTCTTTGCAGAAGGTAAAAACCATCTTTGTATAAAATATGTTCCAGTTGGATATAATTAGTTTTTTTATATTCAATCAATTGACCTCTGACTGGGAAAATTTTATCTCGCAAATCATTATCTAATTCCTGAGTCCATGCACCCGAGGCTAAAATAAACTTGTCACCTGAAATTTTTCTTCCATTAATATCAAAAAAATTATTCTTCAAGTCAGTGCTAATAAAATTATTTTCTAGAATCTCAACACCTAGATAATCTAGGTATTTTTGCAGGCCTTGGATTAGCTTTTTTGGATTGATCTGATACACATCATCTATCGTAATTGCATTAAATGATCTAAATTTTTCTGTTGAAAATGATAATTTATTCTCTCTTAACCACAATTCAATGTCTCTTAAGTCATCAAGGATAACGGTCATCCCTGATCTTAGGTATTCAATATCAATATCAAATTGTGAATTAAGTATTTCACTTAATTCTGAATAATACTTTTTTGATTTATTAATTAGGTCAAACACCTCAGTTGAATAATTATTGGGAAGAAGGGGAAATAAAATACCGGCTCCGCACATAGATGATCCAGAACCAATGGTATTTTTTTCATAAATTGCAACATCATGACCTAATTTTTTTAACTCAATTGCCTGAATACAGCCGATGACACCACCGCCAATAATATTAATTTTAAAATTAGTGGCCATTTTGAGCGAAAACTTCAAATAATTTGATTTCTTCAACATAGCCTAGCAGCACAATGACATCTCCTCGATCTAATGTGATGTCATCTCTTGGTTGTATATCTTCAAGCATATTTGGTCTTCTTAAATGATGAACCTGAACCCCATAAACCTCGAAAGGGATATCTTTAAGCATTAAGCCTTTTATGTGGCTATTTTTAGATATCTCAACAGAATAAAGTTGTTGTTGACTAGTTAAGTCCTCTGAGAAATCGGTAGATCCCTTAAAATATCCCTTAAAAATTTTATATTTTGATTCCCGAAACTCTCTAATTTTTTTAATAACTCGCCATAATGGTACATCAAACATGACAAGCGCATGAGATGCCAGCATCAAACTTCCCTCAAGAACTTCAGGAACAACCTCATCCGCACCAGCCATCCTTATTTTATCAATAGATGTTTCATCTAATGTTCTAGCAATGATTGGAATATTCTTATTATGCTCCCTTACAGCTGTAAGAAGTTTTTGGGAAGCACGGTCATCAGAGTATGTAACCATCAACCCCTTCGCCCTTTCAATACCAGCTGCTTTTAAAACATCATATCTACTAGAATCTCCATAAACAACATTTTCACCCGCAATTGTCGCATCACTGACCCTGTTAGAATCAATATCAATTGCAATGTATTTGATATTTTCTTCTTTAAGGAATCTAGCAATGTATTGACCACTTCTGCCGAAACCGCACAAAATTACATGGTCATTAAATTTTTCGGCTATTTGTTCTAAATTGTCTATATTTTTTTGATCATTTTTTATGTAAGACTTTGATAAAAATCTGGCAATCTTGCCATTTATTTGAATAATAAATGGGGCTAAAAGCATCGATAGAATGCTAACAGATAAAATAATCTGCAATAAAATATCATTTAGCATATCCTGTTGTTTAGCAAGTGCAAGGATAACAAAACTAAATTCCCCGGCGTGAGCAAGTATTACTCCAGCTCTAATACCCACACCAAGTTCATATTTAAAAATCTTTATCAAAAATGTAATTAACACAGATTTAAATACTATTAAAAAAATTAATAAACCAATAATTGGAAATAAATATTGAATCAAGATTGCTAAGTTCAACATCATCCCAACAGTAATAAAAAATAGGCCCAGCAGAATATCTCTAAATGGAGCTATATCTGACTCAACCTGAAATCGAAAGTGAGTTTCTGAAATCAACATCCCAGCCAAAAAAGCTCCAAGAGCATAAGATAAACCTGATAAATGTGTTAAGTAAGAAAACGAAAGGGTTACAAGGAGAACATTTAAGACAAACAATTCGCTTGATTTTTGCCGAGCAATTATACCAAACCAATAATTCATAACCGGCTTTCCAACTTTAAAAATAATTGAAAATAACACTGCTGTCTTTACGATAACTAATGAAAATGCATTAAAAAAATTAGCATCAGGATTTGAAAGTGATGGAATCAGAACAAGAACTAGAATAACAGCCAAATCTTGGAATAATAAGATCCCAACTGATAGTTTACCGTGTCTGGTATTAAGATCTAATCGTTCCATTAATATTTTTGAAACAATAGCTGTAGAAGACATCGTGATGGCTGAGCCAATAATAAAACCCTCGGACAATGATAATCCAAATATTGACCCAATGATCACTGTAAATAATAATGTAATTGCTACTTGAGAAAGCCCAATTCCAAAAAGAATTTGCCTCATCGAGTTTAATGTGGGCAAACTAAATTCAAGTCCAATAGTGAACATCAGAAAAACAATTCCAAACTCAACTAAATGATGGTTGGCTGCTGAATCGACAATCACTCCTGCCACACTTGGTCCCAAAATTAAACCAACAACAAAATAAGCAATCATGGGGGGCATTTTAAAATTTCTTAGAATTGCAACCAAGCCAACCGAGCAAGCCAAAAGCAATATGATTAATTCAAGTGATGAGACCATAATTTAATTATTTTTTAGATTTAATTAACTATAATGTTATTTATGAATGATATCAAAAAATCAATAATAGGTTCTGCCAAAAAAGTCCTTGATATTGAATCTATAGAAATTAATATTGCTCAAAAATTTATTGATGAAAATTTTGCCGACATTATTATTAAACTTAGTGAATGTAGTGGGCGAATCATCTTAAGCGGAATGGGTAAGTCTGGTCATATTGCTGGCAAAATTGCCTCAACTTTATCCAGCACTGGATCACCGGCTTTTTTTATGCACCCTGGTGAAGCTAGTCATGGCGACCTCGGGATGATAACTCATAATGATATTGTTATCTTTCTGTCAAACTCTGGTGAAAGCAATGAAATCTATAACCTAATTCCAAGTATAAAAAGAATTGGGGCGTCAATAGTTGCTATCACTAGCAATGAAAAATCTGAGATTGCTAAATATGCTGATCATCATATTTCCTCAAAGGTATCGACCGAGGCATGCCCCTTAGGTTTAGCTCCCACTGCAAGTTCAGCGCTAATGTTAGCCATAGGAGATGCAATTGCTATTTCCTTATTCCAATTAAAAGGTTTCACAGCTGAAGATTTTTTAAAATCTCATCCTGGTGGTGCTTTAGGAAAAAATAAATTTATAAAAGTTAAAGAGGTGATGAGGAGCATTAGTGAAGTGCCTGTAGTTAATCCGAGCGATAGTCTAAAACAAACAATTAAATTAATTACAGAAAAAAAAGTGGGTTATGCCATTGTGGCTGATAAATTAAAATATTTAGGTATCTTTACTGATGGAGATCTGAGAAGATCCATTTTGAAAGAGGCATCTATCTCAGATGAAATTTCAAAGTGGATGAGTACAAATCCTTTTTTTATTAATGAACATAATTTAGCAACATCTGCGGCAGAATTAATGGAAAAAAATAAAATATCCAGTTTAGTAGTCGTTGATAACAAAGATGATCTTGTAGGTGTGATTAATTTCCAGGATTTATTGATAAATAAAGTCATTTAATTAATGAGTAAATATTCAATTTTCTTTTCAATGGTTTTTCTTGTGATAATTTCAATTATTTCATTCTGGCTAAATAATGAAGTAAAAAAAGAATTGAATATTGAAGAAAAAAAATTAACTAATAATCCAGATTATTTTTTAAAAAATTTTATTTCCAAACAAACAGATGATCTTGGAAACTTAAATTTTTCTCTAGAAGCTATACAGATGAATTATTTTTCTTACAGTGATGAATCTATTTTAAAGAAACCCGTATTTAAAAAATTTGAAGAAAAGAAAAAAGTTTTAGATTTAATAAGTAACAAAGGCGTTATTTATGATAATGGTGAAAAAATAAAAATGCTTGATGATGCACAGATGATAAGGCATGAAACCAAATCAAAAAAAGTAATGAAATTATTATCTAATGAAATCACAATCGTGCCTGATAAAGAAATTTTATCCTCTGATCAAAAAATTAAAATTATTCAGGAGCCCAATATAGAAATTGACGGAGTAGGTTTTAACTATAATAAAAAAACAGGAATCATAAAAATATATGATTCTGTGAGAGTACATTATGACAAATAAATTTATTTACATAATATTATTTATATCTTTCTTCTCTTTTGCTGAAAAAGCTGACAAAGATCAGCCAATCATTATTGATTCAGATGAATTGTTAATTGATGACTCAAAAAATATTAGCACCTATTCTGGAGATGTCATTTTGCAGCAAGGGACATTAATTATTCGTGGTGATAAGTTGATTATCAGAGAAGACAAGCAAGGTTTTCAACACTCTACCTCAGAAGGAAAACCAACAACCTTCAAACAAAAAATGGAAGGAAGTGATGATTATATAGAAGGGCAAGCTTTAAGGATCGAGTATGATGGCAATATGGATAAGATACATTTGTATAGCAAGGCACGTGTAAAAAAAGGAAATGATTTAGTCATCGGTGACTACATAATGTACGATGCAAGTTCTGAGTTTGCGCAGGCGATGTCAGGAAATACTAAAACAAAAGATGGTGAAGAATTAAAAAAGGGAAGAACACGAGCTATTATTCGTCCTGATAAGAAATAAAATGACGACTTTAAGAATACAAAACATAAAGAAAAGCTATAAAAATAAAGATGTTGTTAAAGATATTTCTCTAGAAATATCTAGTGGGGAAATTATTGGTTTATTAGGTCCTAATGGCGCAGGAAAGACCACATCCTTCTATATGATTGTGGGTCTAATTCAACCTGAACATGGATCAATATTAGTTGATAATACTGATATTACAAAAAAACCCATTCATGTTCGCTCTCAACTAGGTCTTGCCTACCTTCCTCAAGAACCATCCATTTTCAGAAAAATGAATGTTGAAGAAAATATCATCTCCATTTTGGAGTTAAGAAAATTAAATAAAGATGATATTAAAACAAAGCTAAATCTACTACTCACAGAACTTGGAATTGAACATATAAGAAAAAATTCTGCTATTTCCCTGTCAGGTGGAGAGAGAAGAAGGGTTGAAATTGCCAGGTGCCTTGCAACAAACCCAAAATTCATTCTGCTTGATGAACCATTTGCTGGAATTGACCCAATTGCAGTCTTAGACATACAAAAAATCATTAAATTTTTATCCTCTAGAGGCATTGGGATTCTCATCACTGACCACAGTGTCCGCGAAACACTTGGCATATGTAATAGAGCTTACATTGTCAATCAAGGAAAAATTTTTACTTCTGGCACACCCAATGAAATTGTAGAAAATGAAAATGTAAAAAATATTTATTTAGGCCAAGATTTTTCTCTTTAAATATGGCATTAAGCGCTCATTTAAGACTCAAAAATTCACTTAAATTATCACCAAATATTGAACAATCAGTTAATTTACTGAAATCTAATGAAATTGAAATTGAATTATTAATTAATGACTTTTTATCCAAGAACCCTTACTTACAGCTAGATGATTCAGAAAAATTTAATCTTAATTATTCCGCTAGCGTTATTGAAAATAATGAAGAAAATATTTCAGAAAATAATATTTATGGATTTAGCCTTAAGGATTATTTATTAAATAATTTATTTGATTTAGGGCTTGATTATGAGGATGAAGTATTAGCACGGTTAATTATTGATTATATTGATGATAATGGATATTTGAAAGAAGATTATGATTTCTTCATTACAGAATTAGCCCTTGATTCTGATACAGCTAATAAAAAAATTAAGAATCTTATTTTGAAGTTAAATACTATTTCATCTCCAGGTATTGGTGCCAGAAACTTAAAAGAATGTTTGATCTTTCAACTTGATCAATTTATTCGAAATCAAGTTGCATTAGACTCAAAAAAAATTATTGAAAATCATTTAGCAGACTTAGCAAATAAAAATTTCAAAAAAATTGCGAAAAATATAAACCTTCCACCCGATCACATTATTAAATGCAATGAGTTTATAGTGTCCCTAAATCCAAAACCTGGGCTTGCCTATCTCTCATCAGATACATCTCAATTTATCACCCCAGATATAATCATAAAAAATAATGGGAGTAAATTTGATATTTCACTAAAGAATAATTATGACTCTCTTAAATTATTTAATTTAAAAAAAGATGAGGTTGATGATAAAGACTTATACAATCAAGCAAAGTGGTTCATAAAGAATTTAAATTATAGAAAAATTAATATTATCAGGGTTGTTAATTGTATCTTCTCTCACCATAAAGAGTTTTTAAATAAAAATATTTTAAAGTCTTCTTTGAATATTAAAACAATTGCGAAAGAACTAGAGATTCATGAATCAACGGTTAGTAGAATTGTAAATAATAAATTCATTGAGACGCCTCATGGTATTTTTGAATTAAAATATTTTTTCGTAAATGAGGTAAACAACACTTCAAACAAAGCCATATTAGATAAAATTAAGGCTATTATTAGACATGAAGATAAAGCCAAACCATTGTCTGATTCTCAAATTCTCTTAACACTTGGCAAAGAAAATATTACAATCAGTAGAAGAACAGTTGCCAAATATCGCGAACAGCTGGAGATATTATCTGCTTCAAAACGAAAGAAAGGTACTTAAATAAATGGATATCACAATCACAGGCCAAAACATTGAAATAACTGAAGCTCTTGAATCACTAATTCATGAAAAATTTAATAAAATAACAAGACATTTTGAAAATATAACTGATGTTAAGTTTATTTTAAAAACAGAGAATCATCATCACATTGCTGAATGTAAATTACATCTGATGCATAACGAAATCTTCAGCGACGCATCTGGATCAGACATGTACAAAGTTATAGATGATTTGATTCACAAAATAGATAGACAAGTTATTAAAATTAAAGAAAAGGCAAAAGATCACCACCAGTCTGAGGGGGTTGTTAGAAAACACAACCAATAATTTTTGAATTTATATATCATTACAGGATTGTCTGGTGCAGGCAAAACGAATGCACTAAGAACTTTTGAAGATAATAACTATTATTGTATTGATAACCTGCCTGCCAAACTTTTACCCAATGCAATTCAAGATCTAGGTAATAACCAAATCAAATCAGTTGCAATAAGTATTGATAGCCGATCTCTTAATATTGAAATGCTTCCATTAATTTTAGAAGAATTAAAACATTTAAAAGTTTCATTTAAGTTAATTTTTTTAACAGCAAGTATTGAACAAATTATCAAACGATTTAATGAATCCAGAAGAAAGCATCCACTTAGTAAAAATAAGACAAGCTTACGAGAAGCCATAGTTAAAGATCAAGAAATTTTAAGCATGCTAGAGGACGATTATATTCATATTGATACCAGCAATCTAAACTTAACTTCACTTAATGTAAAAATAAATGATCTTATTGATTCAAAATTAAGTTTTCATATTCACCTTTCATCTTTTGCTTATAAAAAAGCAATTCCATTAGATATTGATTTTATTTTTGATGTTAGAGAATTACCAAACCCGTTTTATAAAGATGATCTTAAAAATCTTACAGGATTAGATTTGTCTCTTAAAAAATACTTACTAGAATTCGAAGAAACCAAAGAAATCATTCAAGATATCTCATCTTTTTTGAGACCACGAATAAGAAAATATGCGCTCCAAGGAAGAAAATATCTTGCAATTGGATTTGGATGCACAGGAGGAAGGCATAGATCAGTCTTTGTAACAGAGGAAATTGCAAATATTATTAAAAGTAATAATAATGATCTGCATGTATCCACTTTTCATCGAGAATTAGATGTTTAGATTTTTATTAATTACTCATGGCAATCTTGGTCAATCACTTGTTGAGTGTGTTGAGAAGAATTTACAAAAAAAATATAACAACTTAATTGATATTATTTCATTAAATTCTTCAGATATTGATGTATCAAAAAAAGAGCTTGATGCATATGTAAATAAAAATAAAGATTGCGAGATAATTATTCTTACAGACTTATATGGTGCCTCTTCTAGCAATATCGTCAAAAAACATACGTCGCAAGAAAATATTTATGCCATATCAGGGTTGAATTTGCCAATGTTAATGAAAGCCGTTACATTTAAAACAAATGACATACAAACCATGGTGGATGAAATTATTAAATGTGGAAACAAATCCATCATTAATTTTTTATGATTAAAAAAAATCTTACTATCAAGAATGAACTAGGCCTTCACGCAAGAGCTTCAAATAAATTATCAACTGAAGCTGCTAAGTTTAAATCGAAGATTGAAATTATCTTTAATGATCAAATTATTGATTGTAAAAATATGATGGACATTCTTCTGCTATCAATTGGAATTCATGATTCTTTTACCATCAGAATAAGTGGCGTCGATGAGAAAAAAGCATTAGAGTCTATAGAAAAGTTAATTAATAATTTATTTGGTGAGGGGAAGTAATTGTTAATTGTCTCTGGAATACCTGTCAGTTCAGGTGTGGCAATTGGTAAAGCCTATATCTTAGCACACGCATTAAATGAAGTCGAACCTTACACTATTACTCAAAAAAATATTACAAATGAAATTAAACGTTTTAACCAAGCTATTAAACAACTGAAAAGTGAGCTATTAAGTTTAAAAAAAGAACTGAAAAAAAATAAAATGGGTGAATATGGGTCATTCATCGATGTGCAATTAGCCATAATTAATGACCCAAAAATTTCAAAAAATCCATTAGAACTCATAAAAAAATCCAAGCAAAATGCTGAGTGGTCATTAAAAGTTCAAATGGAAGAAATAATTAATAAATTTAATTCAATTGAAAATAGTTACATTCGTGAAAGAAAAAATGATATTTATCAAGTCTGTGAAACATTGATTAAATATTTAATTGGTCATGAATCTAAACAATTATCTAGTGATAAAAATAGAATTATTGTTGCACATGATATTTCTCCTGCAGATGCTCTTAAATTTAAAAATAGCAATAATATTGCGTTTGTTACAGATATTGGAGGAACCACATCTCATACAGCTATTCTAGCTAAAAGTATTAACATACCCTCAGTGGTTGGAACACAAAATGCTAAAAACTTGATATCAAACGGTGATAATTTGATTGTTGATGGAGACCATGGCTGCGTTATTATTAATCCAACCGATGAAGTCATAAATGAATACAAGTTAAAACAAAACTTATATGAATTAGAAAGTAAAAAATTACTTAGTCTACAAAAACTCACGTCAAAAACCATTGATAAGGTGTCTGTAAATTTATATGTAAATATTGAAGATACTAATAACACTGAACCTGTAATGGAAAATAATACAAAGGGTGTTGGATTATTTAGAACTGAATTTATTTTTATGGATAAACATCGTATGCTCGATGAAAATGAGCAATTCACAATTTATAGAAACTTAACAAAAGCGTTACCTAATAAGATAATAACTATTAGAACACTTGATTCAGGGGGTGATAAAGTTATTGAGCACATGCCTAATACAAATCAAAATCCTGCACTTGGTCTTAGAGCTATAAGATTTTGTTTAGCAGAGCCTGATGTGTTCATCACACAGATGAAAGCATTACTTAGAGCCTCACATTATGGCAACATTAGAATATTAATACCCATGCTCAGCTCTAATAACGAACTCAGGCAAGTAAAACTCTTAATTGAGCGAGCAAAAGATATACTTACTTCGGAAAGAAAAAAATTTAATTCTAAAACGCTAATTGGAGGAATGATTGAAGTACCGGCGGCAGCCATTGATGCGGAAAGCTTTGCTTCTCAATTAGACTTTCTTTCAATTGGTACAAATGATTTAATTCAATATACTTTAGCTGTTGATAGAACAGATGATGCCGTATCACATTTATACGATTCATCTCATCCTGCACTTCTTAAATTGATAAAAGGAGTAATTGATGCCGGAACTAAAGCAGGTATCGAAGTGTCTCTATGTGGTGAGATGGCAGGAGATCCAAAATTAACTAAATTACTTATTGGGATTGGCTTAACAAATTTCTCAATGCATCCGTCAAGCCTTCTAAAAGTAAAAAAAGTAATCTTAGAATCTGAGTTTTCAAAATTAAAATCGAAAGCCAAGAAAATTCTGAATACTCACGATAAAATTGAAATTGAAAATTTAATCAATAATCTTAATAATTAATAATATGAACAATCCTATTTTAGAACAAATAGACTTACCCATTTTTGACCAAATTAAAGCGGAACACATCTATCCAGCAATTACAGCAATCATCAATGAAAATAAAACTAAAATAAAAGAGATAGAAAACTATGATATTTCTAAAATTGACTATAAATTTGTAGATGAGTTAAGCCTGCTTGATTACAAACTTAGTAATGCTTGGTCACAAATTGGTCATCTTAATTCAGTGATGAATTCTGACCTATACCGAGGTGAATATAATAAATGTCGTGAGCTTATCACAGACTATTACTCAAACTTATCGCAAAATACAAAAATATTTAATTTATACAAAGAATTAAAAAAATCTACCATTTTTGAATCTTTGGATGCAATACAACAAAAAATTATTACTGATGAAATTAAAGACTTTAAACTTGGAGGGGTAGGTCTAGATGAAGATAAAAAAACTGTGTTTAAAGAATTACAGTCTAAACTAGCAAAATTAGCATCAAAATTTGAAGAGAATGTTTTAGACGAAACCAACAACTATACTTTAAATATTACTGATGACATTTTGCTAGAAGGCATACCTGAAGATATTCTTGAATCTGCAAAGTCCTTAGCAAAAGAAAATGATCAAAAAGGTTATACATTCACTCTTCATTTTCCGTGTTATGTTCCTGTTCTTCAATATGCCAAAAACAGAAACCTAAGAAAAGAAATGTATGAAGCCTATGCCAAAAAGGCATCAGAGTTTTCTGATAAAAAATTTGATAATACAACCATCATCAAAGATATTCTTAGCCATCGTGCAAGCATAGCAAAATTGTTGGGGTTTAATAATTATGCCGAATTAAGTATTGATAGAAAAATGGCTAGCGGTCCAGATGAAGTTTGTTCTTTTTTAAGAGACTTATCCAACAAAGCGAAACCATATGGTTTAAAAGATTTTGAGGAACTAAAAGAAGCTGCAAAAAAAGATGGGGTTGAAGATCTTGAAGCCTGGGATGTTGCATTTTATTCTGAAACAATTAAACAAGATAAATACAATATTAATGACCAAGAGATAAAACAATTCTTTCCTGAGAATAAAGTTATTGAAGGTTTGTTTAACGTAATTAAAAATTTATATGATATAGATATTGTCGAATCTAAAGCCCCTATTTGGCACAAAGATGTGAAATATTTTGAGCTATTACAAAACAACAAAATTATTGGTTCTTTTTATCTTGATCTTTATGCACGTAAAAATAAACGTGGCGGTGCATGGATGGATGAATGTATTTCAAAATCTAAATTTAACGTAAATATTGATTATCCAGTTGCCTATCTCACATGTAATTTTTCATCCCCCATAGGAAATAATCCAGCGTTATTCACACATGATGAAGTGATTACACTATTCCATGAATGTGGTCATGGGCTTCATCATCTTTTGACCGAAATTTCTGAGTTTAATGTTTCTGGAATTAAGGGAGTTGAATGGGATGCCGTTGAATTACCTAGCCAATTTATGGAGAACTTTTGTTGGGATTGGAATGTGATTAAAAATATGACTCAACATATTCATACCAAAGAATCTATGCCAAAAGAATTATTTAACAAACTTATAGCAAGTAAAAACTTTCAATCAGGAATGCAGTCCCTACGTCAAATCGAATTTGCATTATTTGATATCTTAATTCACATGGAAAGTAATCCAGATAATTTAGATGTTATAAGCACCCTTGAATCTGTTCGAGACGAAGTTGCAGTTGTTCGCCCTCCTCACTGGAATCGCTTTCCTCATAGTTTTAGCCATATTTTTGCAGGTGGGTATGCTGCTGGATACTATAGTTACAAATGGGCAGAAGTATTATCAGCGGATGTCTTCGAAGAATTTGAAAATAATGGGGTATTAAGCAAAGATGTTGGTTCCAGATTTAGAAGGGAAATTTTAAGTGTTGGTGGTTCAAGGCCTGCAAAAGAGTCATTTATTAAATTTAAAGGTAGAGAACCCTCCATAGATGCTTTATTAAGACATAATGGACTTGCTGCATGAAAATTATTTCATGGAATGTCAATTCTTTGAAGATTAGACATGACCAACTTGTAGATATAATTAATAAACATAACCCTGATGTTATTTCTTTACAAGAAACAAAGTCTCAAGATGAAAATTTTCCAAATGAATCTTTTAATAACCTTGGTTATCAATCCATCTTCACTGGACAAAAAACATTCAATGGGGTCGCCATAATAACTAAACTCCCATATGAAAATGTTTTGTTAAATATTCCTAATTTTCAAGATGAGCAAAAAAGGTTTGTTTCTGCTGAAGTAAAGTTTGATGATAGAAAAATTCTAATAATGAATGGATATTTTCCAAACGGCCAATCATTAGACAGCGATAAATTTATTTATAAACAAACTTGGGTTAATGCTCTTTTAAAATTCATTAAAACAAAAAATTCTAATTCATTATTGATGGGCGATTTTAATATTGCCCCAGATGACATTGACTGTCATGATCCTGAAAAATGGGTTGGGACTGTTCTTACCAGCGATATTGAAAGAAATTTATTTAAAGAAATCATTGAATGCAATTTCACTGACACTCATCGCCATCTAAACAAAAACGAACCAGGATTTACTTGGTGGGACTATAGGATGGCAGCCTTTAGAAGAAACCTCGGATTAAGAATTGACCACATACTTGCTTCAAAGGATTTAATCAATTTTTTAAAAGACTTCAATGTCCTGACTGATTATAGAAAATTAGAGAGGCCTTCAGACCACGCACCAATAATGCTTACTTTGAGTTTTTAAGTCCTAGTTGTTTTAGTTTTCTATAAAGATGGGTTCTTTCAACACCAGAAACCATTGATAAGTCTTTCATGCTGACGTTGTTATCCAAATGATGTTTCAAATAAAGTTTATCAAACTCTTCTCTTGCACTTTTAAGCTCCATGCCATAAAGATGTTCAATAGGATTATTTTGCGTTGAAAGCTCATGAAAATTAACTGGGCTTAATTTAATAGCATTGAGATAGTCTTCCTCATCAATAATTTCTCCATGAGCAAATTTTAGACAATTTCTAATTATCTGATCAAGATATAAAATGTCATAACAATTTTTATCCGATCTAATTTTATTTAAAAAAGTAATATCAAACTCTTTATATATTTTATTAGAAACAAAATTTAAATGATAAGTAAGAATTTCTCTAGCTGATTTGATTAGCTTATCATCATCATGCTGGCCAAACACTTTGAAGTCAATAATAGAAAAATCTGAGAAATTAATTTTTTGTTTATATTCTTCCGTTAAATCAACATCACTATTAATGGCTATTTTTACGTTATATTTTTTTGTCTTGGATTCAATGATCTTGAATATCGACACGGCATTCTCATTGTAATCAGAAAAATTTTCAAAAATTATTAAAGAATTTTTCTTTTCCTCTAAAAAAGATTCGCAGTTATCAATTTTTTTTATTGATGATTGATCAATCTTAAATACTTGATCTTTATTTGAAGATAAAAAGGAATAAAGGGCATCCTTACAATTAGTTTTAAAAAATTGGTGATTTTCCTTTTCGTTTAGCTTTTTATATACATCCAACAACTCTTTATCTTTGTTATTTTTTAGAAACTCAATGGATAAGGTATTGAAATCTAATGACTCATTAATTGCATCATTCAAAACTTTCAAAACTTTGTGCAGCGAAATTGGCTTTTCAATAAAATCAAAGGCACCATTTTTGGTCGCCTCAATCGCTGTATCTATTGTTCCATGACCTGACATCATAATAATGGGTTGTTTTAATTTTTGACTGGCCTTTAGCTCTTTGAGCAAAGTAATTCCATCGCAGTCAGGCATCCAGATATCTAATAAAATAATATCTACATTATTTTCTTGCTTTATTAATTTTCTTGCTTCATTTGCATCTGCCGCCAAATATGTTTCATAACCTTCATCAAGTAATATTTCTGATAAGGACTCTCGGATATCTTTTTCATCATCAATGATAAGAATTGTTGATTTATTTGCCATAATTAATATCTAAAGTGTATTTCTACATTTGCCCCTGATGATTTATTATTTTTAATAGTGATAGATCCATCATGCTCATCAATAATTTTTTTCACAACAGCCAGACCTAATCCGGTACCGGTTTTTTTGGTCGTCACATAAGGCTCGAAAATATTTATTTCATCACTGACACCGATACCATTATCAATGAAATTAAGAATGACTGCATTTTTTGTTTTTTTTAGTATTATCTCAATTTCACATGAATTATCTTCTTTCTTTGCTTCGTATGCGTTGTTGATAAGGTTTACAAAAACTTGTCTAATTTTTATTTCATCACAAGAAAAATTAATTTTTTTTGACCTGGATGATATCTTTATTTTGAGATCTTCTTTTTGAAACAAATTCACAAGCTCATTCAATAAATCAACCAAATTTATTTCTGATTTTGTTAATTCTGGCGATCTAGAATATTCAGTAAATTCATTTACCATTTTTTTGATCGCATCCACCTGATTAACGATGGTTTTCGTAATGTCGCTCAGGATTGTTTGATCTTTTTTTTCTAATTGTTTTGAGAATTTATGATCGATTCTTTCCGCAGATAACTGAATGGGGGTTAATGGATTTTTTATTTCATGTGCGAGCCGTCTCGCTACTTCAGACCAGGCTTCATTTCTTTGTGCAGCAGTAATTTCAGAGATATCATCAATTAGTATAATTTTATTTTTATTTTTTCCAGTGCCCTGTTCTGTTAACTGAATCGATAAAATTCTTCTTTTAAATTTCAACGTAAGTGCTTTTTCTTTATAGCTATCTTTGCTTTTATTTATCAATGTTACTATTTCTTCAAATTGACTCCCATGTTCTAAAATTTGGCTAAACCTTTGACCGATTAGCAACTCTAAATTAAATCCAAGAAGTTTTGAAGCTAACTTATTTGTCAACCTTATATTACTTTTTCGATCTATAACAATGATCCCGGATGACATATTGTTAATAATGCTCTCTAAGAAGTTTCTTGATGACTCAATTCTTTGCCTATTTAGTTCAAGTGTCTTATTAGCACTGTCAAGCTTAGTTGTCATTATATTAAATGACCTCACTAACATTCCCAGCTCATCTTTTCCCTGATCCGGTATTTTTTTCTTAAAATTACCTTTTGCGATACTCTGTGTTGCTTCAGACAAAATTGACAAAGGCATTGTAAATCTTCTACTGAAATAAAGAGCTAATGATATTGAAAGAAGGATTGCCAAGAAAAGAATGATACTTAATGTGATCTGATAAATTACCTTTAATGAGTTCCTACTAAAAGTTAAGGCCTGATAATCCTCAAAGACAGACTCAACAGATAACGCAGCCTGTGAAATACTTTCAGGAATTTTTTGTGTAATGATTAAATAAAATTTCTTCTGTATTTTGTCATCAATTGAAATATAAGGCTGGAATGTTTTTAAAAAAATAATATTTTCTTGAGTGATATCTATCTTTCCGTGGAAGCCAGTATTTGCAAGAATCAAGTCTTGTTCATTAGGTAACACTGAATCAATGTCGATATTATCTCTTGATGAAATAGCCAAAATTCTATTTTCTTCATCGATTATCATCGCATCATAAATATCAAATTTTTCAGTGAGATCAGAAAGTACTGGGCTAAATTCATTAATTTTAGAATTCGATAATGAATAACTGATACTTCTTGACTTCAGCTCAACATCTTTTCTTAAGATGTCTAGCGTCTTTTGACCAATATTTAATCCACTTTCTAATGCCGACTCAACTCTAACATTAAACCAAGACTCTATTGATTTAGTTAAAAAGTTTACAGAAACAAAATAAAGAACCATCAGTGGAACTATAATCATGATGCTGTAGGAAATGACCAACCTTAATGTCAGTCTACTACCAGTGACTTCTTTTTTAACCTCATTAAATAATCGATATACTTGTAATGCAATAAATATAAATAGCATTACCACAAATGCTAAATTTATTTTTAAAAGTAACTGAAAAGTTTCGCTGGAGATAAAGTCAGAATTTGACAGCGATCTTATTAAAATCACTAATAGCGATAAACTTATTACTAATGCTGAAGTAAGCAGGTATCTCATAAATTATGTCTTAAACTTTTTATTATCGTCCATTTAGGTTTTTTTAAACTTAATTGTAAACTTTTTGGTAGATTTTTTTGATCAACCTCCCAGGTTATTGTGATTTCTTTATTTCTTGAATCCTTGGTATTTTCTAAAGTTAAATACCATGGCTTATTGATATAACTAACTAATTTGTTAAGTTCTGCAAATGAAAATTTTTCATTCTCCTCAAAAAAGTAGAATTTTTTAATCAAAGGATGGTATTCAATTTTAAATTTTTTAGTTCTTTTGAATACAACATTATCAAAGAAATATTTATTTTTTCTTTTTACAATAATTGTTTCTAAAATCTGAATAGATATACCTTTATCTATAATTTTTTTTAAATCATTATCTAGCTCGTAGTCTAAAAAATATTTAATTTTGGTCGAATCTATATTTTGTTCATCAACAATAATATCTGCATAAGATATATTTGAAAAAACTAACCAAGCCAGACTAATTTTTACTAAAGACTTTAAAATATAAACCATCATGAAATTGATTGGGAATGAGTTGTGTATTTTGATATTTAAAACCAATTGGGATTTTAAGATCTTGACTTGCAGCATCCTTATTTTTTGATAGAAATTTCATTACAACATTTTCATTCTCATGTTTAAAAATAGAACAAGTTACATAAAGTAATTTTCCGCCACTTTTTAAAATTTTCCAGCCCTCTTCAAGCAACTGAAGTTGTTGATTGCTAAATTTTTCAATATCTTGTTGTTTACGCATTAACTTTATATCAACATTTCTTCTGACTACACCCGACCCTGAGCATGGAGCATCAATCAATATCCGATCATATCGTTTATTGATGTCTATTTTGTCGATAATATTAGATTTTAATTGCAATCTTTTCATATTACTTCGGATAAGATTAATTCTTTCCTTTGATATATCATAGCAGTCAAGGTTAACATCAAACCTCTCAAGAATATGGGTGGCTTTTCCACCAGGCGCAGAGCATAAATCTAAAATATTCATACCGTTTTGTATATCAATAAAATCACACGCTAATTGTGCAGCTGGATCTTGGACATAAAAATAACCTTTCTCATAACCGGGCAGCATGGTTATATCTTTTACATTGCTTATTTGAATGTATTTGTCTTCCAGAGTTAATTCATAATCAATATTCGCTTGTTCCAAAAGATCTATATAGTCATTGACAGAGATTTGTCTTTGATTAATCCTAATAACTGTTGTTGCTCTAGTATTTCCAATTGCTAAGATAGCTTCATAGTCATTGGGGTACTCTTTCATAAGATCGCTAACCCACCATTGCGGATATGAATACCTTATATCCATTTCATCTGGAGTAATAAGTTTATCTTTTTCTCTTAAAAAATTTCTAAGGACAGCATTTACCAAATTATAAAAATTATTATTTATTTTTTTTGCAGCTTTAACGGCTTCATTAACAACTGTAAACTCAGCTTTTGACTGATGGGTAATTTGATATATTGTATTCATCAGCAGGTACTTAATTAAATGATCATTGATATCTCTTTTCACAAATTTTTTTAAAATATAATCGTTAAGATAGAAATCTCTAATACTGCCGTAAACAATATCTTTGATAAAATTTTTGTTATTTTCTTCTTTTAAAAAACGATCAAATAAAGTGTCAATTTTTCTACCACCGATTAACTCAGATAATATTTTTGCTGCTTGGACTAAATCCTTATACATTAGAGAAATTTTCAGCTGGTTTTAATTGATAATTTTTAATAAAATCCTTACCAGTTAACGTGTGCCCCCCGCTGATCTGAATAGAGTTTATTTTGATATAAAAATCACTTGTAGCAACTAATAAATCATCTGATAAATTAATACTGCCTGGCTGATTTTCAACTGATGAAATATTGGTTAACTCAGCATGAAAAATTTTTACCTCTTTCTGCCTGAAAGAAATTCTTGATACTGGAAACGGATTTAGGGCCATGACTGTATTTACAATATTTTCTGCCTTATTTTCTAAGTTCAAATAAGCTTCACTTTTGCTTATTTTTTTAGCATAAGTCACTGCTTCTTCGACTTGAACTATTGATTCTATTCTCAAGCCCAATTGAATATTGTTGAGATGCTGCATCATTAAATCAGCACCATCATTTGAAAGTATTTCAAAATAATCTCCCGATGTTTTATTGGGATCTCTATCAAAACTTTTTATTAAGAATATATTTCCGGCATCAAGTTTTTCAACGACCTCCATAATGGTTACACCAATCTGGTTATCTCCATACATTATTGCCCTTTGGATTGGTGCTGCTCCCCTCCATTTTGGGAGAATAGAAGCATGAATGTTAAAGGCTTTCTTTGGAAATATATCAATAAAGTGCTTAGGCAAAATAATTCCATAAGCCGCAACAATCAATACATCCGGTCTTAACTCTTTAATAGACTTGGTAAATTCCTCATCAATCTTTTCTGGTTGGAAATACAATAATTGATTATCTTTTGCATATTTTTTGATGGGGCTCTCTTTTATTTTCATCCCCCTCCCTGCTGGCCTGTCAGGTTGAGTCAATACAGCAATGATTTCCATATCTGAATCATTTATTTTTTTTAAGCATGGAAGTGCGAATTCTGGAGTACCTGCGTATACTATTTTTAACATTAACCAGCTCTTCTTAATTTACTTATTTTTTTCTTTATTCTTTGCTGCTTTAATTGAGATAAATATTCGACAAAGACTTTACCAACAAGATGGTCCATCTCGTGTTGTATACATACTGACAACAAGCCATCAGCTTCAAGTTTTTGTATATTCCCTTTCAGGTCTTGATAACTAATTGTGATATTTTCATAGCGTTTAACCGTCTCAAAAAAACCTGGAACTGATAAACAACCTTCATCATATTCTTGCTGCCCATCAAATTTTATTAACTTGGGATTAATTAATACTAATAAATCTTTTTTGTCATCACTTATATCAATCACAATAATTCTTTGATGAACATCAACCTGCGTCGCTGCTAAGCCAATCCCTTTTGACTCATACATGGTTTCAGCCATATCTTGGACTAGCTTCTCTGTTGATTCGTCAAAAACTTCTACAATCTCAGCAATTTTATGAAGCCTTGGATCAGGGTATTTTAAGATTTTTAATAAAGCCATATTTTTACTTGCATTTTATTCTTAATACTGTAAATTAAAAGTTAGTGAATAGTTTTATATCTTATAAGTTTTATTTTCAATATTATACTCTTTTAGAGACTCACTTTTTTTCACTCTTCAATTCAAATAAATTTTATTTAGGAGAAAGATATGTTTGATTTATTAGTCTACGTATTTGAAAATTACCTTTCATCCCAACATAATGTTTCTGATTTATCAAAGATGACCACTGAATTAGAAGAGGCTGGATTTGAGTATAAGGAGATTGAATTTGCTATAGATTGGTTTGCCACATTAAAAGTTTTATCAGAAAAAATTAATGATAAGAAGATTAATGAATCAGGTCTGAAATCAAGAATTTACTCCAAGAGAGAGTATGAAAAAATTAATAATGAAGGCATTGGATTCCTTATCTTCCTTGAAAAGGCAACCATCCTATCGCCTGCAGAAAGAGAGATCATTATTGATCGAGCAATGGCTGTTGATCAAGCGGATGTTAACCTAGATGAATTAAAATGGATCGTCATGATGACTTTATGGCATTTTGGCCGGGAAAACGAATACTTGTTTGTTGAGGACGCGCTATTCAATCCAAAAAATGGTGCAGTACACTAGTTAATCAGAAATATTTTTCAAGACTTTTGAAACAATACCGCACTCATTGAGTGTATAGAAATGAAATGACTCTACCCCAAACTGTTGAAGGGTCTCACATAATTCAGAAATGAAATCGATACCAAATTCACGCAGCGACTCAATATCATCCCCGTAGGATTCTAATTTATATTTAAGCCATCTAGGAATTTCAGCCCCACAAGTTTGAGCAAATCTTGAGAGTTGTTTGATATTGTAAATAGGCATAATTCCAGGAACTATAGGAATACTAATATTTAACCGTTCACACTCTTCAATGAACTTAAAGTACGAGTCCACGTTAAAAAAGAATTGAGTAATCGCTGAATTAGCACCTGCATCAACCTTAGTCTTAAAGTTTTTGAGATCATCAATAGAACTTTCTGATTCGGGATGAAATTCAGGGTAGGCTGCAACGTCCAGATGAAAATAGTCGCCAGTATTCGTTCTAATAAATTCAACTAAATCACTGGCGTGATGGAAATCTCCATACCCGGCAATGCCCGATGGGTTATCTCCTCGTAAGGCTACCAAACGATTGATGCCTTTATTTTTGTAACTTGTAATGAGATCCATCACTTCATCTTTTGTTGAGGTAATGCACGAGATATGAGGGACTGCATTGTAACCATCATCTTTGATGGATTGAACAACGCCAATTGTCTTATCTTTAGTCGAGCCACCAGCGCCAAATGTAACAGAAAAAAACTCAGGATTAAATACTGACAAGTTCTTTAATGTTCTCTTTAATTTTTCCTCCCCCTCTTGCGTTCGAGGAGGAAAAAATTCAAAGCTAAATGAGCTCGCTTTCATTTAGTACCTGTAATGGTCTGGTTTGAAAGGACCATCTACATTAACTCCAATATATTTAGCCTGCTCTTCAGTTAACTTGCTCAGCTGAACATTAAGAGTTTTTAATTGCAACACAGCAACTTTCTCGTCTAAATGCTTGGGTAGCGTATATACATTAACTGGATAATCTTGAGTATTTTTAAATAACTCAATTTGCGCAATTGTCTGATTGGCAAAAGAAGAACTCATCACATAACTAGGATGTCCTGTTGCGCAACCTAAATTAACCAATCTTCCTTTAGCTAGTAAAATTATTTTTTTACCATCAGGGAAAATAACATGGTCCACTTGAGGCTTAATTTCTTCCCAAGTGTATTGCTCTAAGCTAGCAACATCAATCTCATTGTCAAAGTGGCCAATATTGCAAACAATTGCCTCGTCTTTCATACGTGACATATGGTCATGATTGATCACATTATAATTTCCAGTCGCGGTCACAAAAATATCAGCATGCTCAGCTGCATAGTCCATTGTCACGACTCTATAACCTTCCATTGCTGCCTGCAATGCACAAATTGGGTCAACTTCAGTTACCCAGACCTGAGCCGATAAAGCTCTTAGTGCTTGTGCAGAACCTTTACCAACATCGCCATAACCTGCAACAACCGCAATTTTACCAGCGATCATGACGTCGGTTGCCCTTTTAATAGCATCCACCAAAGATTCACGACAACCATATAAATTATCAAATTTAGATTTAGTCACGGCGTCATTCACATTGATTGCTGGAAAAGCAAGTTCTCCATCCTTATGCATTTGATAAAGTCTATGAACGCCTGTAGTCGTTTCTTCAGTAACTCCCTTAATATGCTTAATTCTGTCACTGTACCAAGTTGGATGTTCAGCAAGCTTATTTTCGATTGCTTTAAATAGTGCTGTTTCTTCTTCACTATGTGGATTGTCTAGAACAGATTGATCTTTTTCTGCCTTCACTCCTAAATGCAGTAATAAAGTCGCATCTCCACCATCATCCAGGATCATGTTTGAATATTCACCATTTGGCCATTCAAAAATTCGATGTGTGAAGTCCCAATAGTCGTCTAGACTTTCCCCTTTGAAAGCAAACACGGGGGTGCCATTTTTTGCAATGGCTGCAGCAGCATGGTCTTGAGTTGAATAAATATTGCAGGAAGCCCATCGAACTCTTGCTCCTAGCGCCTCTAATGTTTCAATTAAAACTGCGGTTTGAATCGTCATGTGTAATGAGCCGGTGATTAAAGCACCCTTTAGAGGCTGGGATGTTTTGTATTCTTCACGAATGGCCATAAGACCTGGCATTTCTTTTTCAGCAATTGATATTTCCTTGCGACCAAATTCAGCAAGATTAATATCTGCAACATCATGATCCAAATGGATGTTAGATTCTGTCACGTTATTCATAAATTTATCCTTTAAATTTAAAATTAATAAGTGACCAGTTGGCTTCTTCACCTGAAGCCTTGACTGGCAAGGTTAGGTGAACGCAGTTTAGATTGTCGAGCCTGGGAAAGAATCTCGCAGCGTTCCTCGACGATAGAAAATTATACTTGAAGTTATTTAAAAAGTTAAGTTGTGGTTTATGTTAATTTTTTGTCCGTTTTTTCCCAAGAAAAAGAGTCTTCATCACGGCCAAAATGACCGTAGGCTGCAGTTTTTCTATAAATCGGTCTTAACAGGTCTAACATCTGAACAATCCCTTTAGGTCTTAAATCAAAATTTTCTCTTATGATTGCAACCATCTCCTCATTAGAAACCTTTCCTGTTCCAAAGGTATCGACCATTATCGAAGTGGGTTGTGCGACCCCAATCGCATAGGATAACTGGACTAAACATCTGGATGCGAGACCATTGGCTACGATATTTTTTGCAACATATCGTGCGGCATAAGCAGCAGATCGGTCAACTTTTGACGGATCTTTGCCTGAGAAGGCCCCGCCACCATGGGGAGCTGCTCCCCCATAGGTATCCACAATAATCTTTCTACCTGTCAGACCGCAATCGCCTTGAGGACCACCAATGACAAATTTTCCTGTTGGGTTGATTAAAAATTTAGTAGCAGTTGTATCAATATCACCAGGCAGTGTTGGCTTGATAATCTCTTCAATGACCGCTTCGTGAATGTCTTTTTGAGAGATATCAGGATCGTGTTGTGTTGACAACACAATTGTATCTATCGCCACGGGGGTATTGTTCTGATATTTTAAGGTCACCTGCGATTTTGCATCTGGCCTTAACCACGATAACTTTCCAGACTTTCTCAACTCTGACTGTTTTTTGACTAGTTGATGAGATAACCAAATTGGCAGTGGCATCAAAGAAGCCGTTTCATCACAGGCATACCCGAACATTAACCCCTGATCTCCAGCTCCTTGATCCAAGGGATCGTCATTTGCTTGATCTACCCCTTGGGCAATATCCGGTGACTGTTCATCATAGGCAACCAATACAGAGCAGCCGTTATAGTCAATTCCTTTTTCAGGATGATCATATCCAATATCTTTAATGACCTCCCTAGCAACCTTAATATAATCAACGTGCGCCTTGGTGGTAACCTCACCAGCTAACAACACTAGTCCAGTGTTTGTCAAAGTCTCGGCAGCCACACGCCCCATAGGATCTTGTTCTAAAATAGCATCTAAAATGGCATCTGAAATTTGATCAGCAACCTTATCAGGATGACCCTCTGAAACTGATTCAGAGGTAAAAAAATAATCATTCATACTTTGTAATCAATCTAAATTTTTAAATATTCGCGCTAGAATAACAGAATTAACGTTATTATTGAATATTGATGAATATTGTTTTAAAAGTCTTTTTCTCTCTCCCTTTGATTGCTATTCATCTCCTCGGTTGCTTCCTAGGTCTCCTGATGTATTTATTAGATGCTAAATTTCGTGAACGGACTGTAAAGCACATCAACCAAAGTCATATTGTCTCAGGGGAAATTGCTACAAAAAATTTAATTATCTCGAATGCAATGCATATTGGTATGGCTCTAATGGAGTCATTTAGCATCTGGTTTGCGTCTAACACACGAATCAAAAGATTGGTGGTGAGAACAAAAAATTGGGGTCTTATTGAAAAACTAAAATCCAAGAATAAAGGTATTATTTTTTTAACGCCACATATTGGTTCCTTTGAGATCACAGCTCAATACTATGGGCTTTTTTCACCTATTAAAGTGATGTATAAGCCAACCAGCAGAAAATGGATTAATCAGCTGATATACCAAGGTAGAAATAAAAATCACGTCACTCCCGTGAATATTGAATTAGGGGGCATGAAACAGATACTTAAAGCACTTAAAAATGGTGAAGCGGTTGGTATACTTCCGGACCAAGTCCCTCCAGAGGGTCATGGCGAATGGTCTATTTTTTTTAATCAAAAAGTTTACACCATGACATTGGTACAAAAATTACATACACTTACTAATGCTCCAATAATTTTTGCAATCGGGAGACGGCTCAAAATAGGATCAGGTTTTGAAATTGAGTTATTTGAATTTAAGGGTTCTGTCACGGCAAAAAAAATTGATGAGTATATTGAAACAATTGTAAAAACTTCTCCTGAACAATATTTATGGAATTACAGAAGATATAAGCTACCCAAGTCATGAAGATACCATTTACTAAAATGCAGGCGATAGGAAATGATTTCATTGTCATTAATCAAATCGATCAAGCCTACAATCTCAGGCAAACTCAAATAGCTAAGTTAGCAGATCGTCATTTTGGTATTGGTTTTGACCAACTATTAATAATTGAAAAAAGTGATAACCCAACATTTGATTTTAGATACCGTATCTTTAATGCAGATGGATCAGAAGTAGAGCATTGTGGAAATGGGGCTCGTTGTTTTTATGAATACATCCAACATCATAAGATATCCTCAAAAAATCCAATAACAGCTCAAACTCTTAATGGGTCGATTTCCTTAACGAAAGACGATGAACTCATTTCAGTTGATATGGGAACATTTTCTATTGGTATGAAAAATGAATCATCAATATTTTTTGATATATTTTCAGACAAAAAAACCGAAACAATTCAAGGAACATATATTGATTTAGGGAACCCCCACATCGTATTTTTTGTTGATAGTCTCAAAGATGTTGATGTAGTTCGAACTGGAAAGAGTGTTCAAGGATCCCCTCTTTTTCCTCATAGTGTAAATATCGGTTTCTGCGAAATTATCAACAGTAACGAAATAAAATTAGTTGTGTATGAACGTGGCTCAGGCTTAACTCTTGGATGCGGCTCCGGTGCTTGCGCTGCCTCCATTGCTGCAATTCATCTTAAAAAAGTTGAAAACTCTTTAGTTAAAGTGAACATGCCAGGCGGCTCAATATATACCCAAGCTTGTGCTGACAACCATATTCTCTTAAAAGGAGATGCATCGATGGTCTTTGAGGGCATAATTGATCTATGAGCAATGAATTACTGGATCAGTTTTTAAACTATATTAAGTTTGAAAAAAGATTAAGTGAGCTCACGATAAAAAATTATCATAATGATATCAATCGACTGATACTAATCAATGACAAAAAACTAACAGAATTTAATTCTGAGGATATTCGATTATCACTATCTAAGCTTCATGCATCTGGATTAAGTGGAAAATCTTTATCTCGAATTTTATCTTCCTGGAGGAGTTGTTTTTTATTTTTAAATAAATCACAACTAATGAAATATGATCCAACATCAGGAATAAAAGCTCCAAAATCACAGAAGAAACTGCCCCAAACGCTGTCCATTGACCAAGTATTTAATCTGATTAACATTCCTCAAACTAATTTTATTGATACAAGAGATCGAGCGATTCTTGAATTTTTTTACTCATCAGGTTTGAGATTGTCTGAGCTAGTTAATATTCATCTTAGCGATATTGATACAAACGAACAAACTTTGAAGGTATTAGGTAAAGGAAATAAATTTAGAATTGTTCCCTTAGGCAGGAAAGCTATTGAGGCATTGGATTTATGGATTCTGCAAAGGAATAAATTAAACAAACTTGTGGATGCTGAATTTTTGTTCCTTAATCAACAAGGGAGGAAATTAACTGCACGTGCAATTCAATACCGGCTTAAGTTTTGGGCCCAAAAAAATAATATCCCAGAGAATATTCATCCCCACCTTTTACGTCATAGTTTTGCCAGCCATGTTTTACAATCGAGTCAAGACTTAAGAGCGGTTCAAGAACTTTTAGGGCATTCGAATATTTCTACCACACAAATATATACCCATCTAGATTTTCAGCATCTATCTAAAATTTATGATCAAGCCCATCCCAGATCCAAAAAAAGATAGATTGATCGATTATCAATAATCACTTATAGTAAAAAACATGAAACAAGACCTAGATATCATCGAACAGAAGCTTAAGACTATCGTAAATCTTTTAAATGATTTACAAGAAGAAAATAAGGTTCTGAAAGATAAAATTCATAATCAAGATGAAACCATTAAAAGTTTAAATTTAAAGATTTATGAGGCCTCACAAAAATTAGAAAATCTTCTTGGACAAATACCTACCGAGGAGTTATTGTGAGCAAAATTGTTGAGATAAATATATTAGGTCGTGACTTCCAAATTAACTGCCCCGATAGTGAAGAGGAAGCGCTTGTTCAGTCAGCAAGCTATCTTAATCAAAAAATAGATCAACTCAAAGAATCAGGAGTGACAGGATTTGATAGACTTTTGCTGATGGCGTCCTTAAATATCATTCACGAATCAACTAAAAACAATCCAGAAAATCTAACACAATTAAAATTAGTCCAAGAAAAATTGAACAATTTTGATAAAATTTTGGACCAAGCTTTAAGTAATCATTAATAAAGTTTGCTTTACTGTTGCTTAGGCTATATATTCTTTGAACTAGTCATTAGCATCGGTTGAAGTTCATCTGGTGTGGTGAGATTGTTACAATTGGGTAACCTCTTAAGGGCTCTTGTTAACAAACCTAAAGCATCATAGACTTTTACCACCTGAACCTTTGGTTCTAGATGCTAGTCTAGGCAACAGTAAAGCAAACTTATCGTAGGCTATGATACTCCAAATCAGCAATATCAATTAATTCAAGACATTTTTCATTTGTGGCTTCTAATATTACTGGGGGAGCCATACCGGCTTCTGCAGCCTCAAGCCATCGGCTTGCACATAAACACCAACGGTCTCCAGGCTTTAAACCAGCGAATTGAAATTCTGGGCGCGGCGTAGATAAGTCATTCCCTAGAGCTTTTGAGAAGATTAAAAATTCGTCACTTACCTCTGCGCAGACCGTATGATTTCCCTGATCAGAGTCACACTGTTCACATATACCATTTCTTAAAAAACCAGTTTTTGGATTTAGGCTACATACCTGCAGATTGGTGCCTTTTACATTCTTTTGTATCATCGTTAAAATTACTATTAGATTAATTAGGATAAGTATAAATGAAATATTGGCTCATGAAATCAGAACCTTCGGATTACTCAATTGACGATCTTGAACGAGACGGCAGTATAGATTGGTATGGCATAAGAAATTATCAAGCAAGAAACTTCATGCGAGATGATATGCAAATCGGAGACCTGGCCTTTTTCTATCACTCGAACTGTAAAGAGCCAGGCATTGTTGGCATCATGAAGGTATCCAAATTAGCCTATCCTGATAAATTGCAGTTTATTGAAGGCCACAAATACCATGACCCTAAATCAGACCCTAATAATCCAAGGTGGGTCAATGTGGATGTTGCGTTTGTAAAAAAAATTCCACTGGTCAGCTTAAATGAATTGAGGCAGCATCAACAATTAGAAACGTTGAAAATTCTGCAAAGGGGAAACCGTTTATCCATTACTCCTTTAACAGAAGATGAGTGGAACTACATCAATCAAATTAATACTATCTGACGTCGTCAAGACTTCCAATTGATTTTGGGTAAGTCACGACACCCCATGGCATACCAGATACTGGAATTGAACCGGTGACCTCAAGGCTATTCGTATCAACGACGATGAGTTCATCAGATCTACCACAGGCCAATAGAAGTTCATCATTATTTGGTGTAAACGTAAAGTGCCAGCACCTTTTACCCTCAAGAGGAATATCCTTGAGCTTCGTAAATCCTTCTGTTTCAAACACTTCGAGAAGCTTAGATTTACTTGAAGCAACAAACAATCGATCGCCGGTAGCGTCAAACGCTACACCGTAAGGGTTCTTGCCTGTACTCACAGTTTGCATATGATTATATTCTTGGTCTAAAACAACAAAGTTATCGCCGTGCTCAAGGGTTGACACAAAAATATTACCTTTCGGTGACATCTTGATCCCTCTCGGTCTGTCGCCATATGGTTTCACATCAACAGTTTTCAGTAACTCTCCTGATTGGAGGTCATGAATAGTCACCGTATTATCAGCCTCATTCGTGACGATGATCTGTGTGCCATCCTTATTGAATTCAATTCCCTCAGTCTCTGGCCCACCCTCAATCTCTCTCAGCTTTTTTCCACTCTTAATATCCACCACAGCAATCTGCGCTGGCGTCTTATCGTCATCATCATCGTCATCATCTTTCGCTGCATGATCATTTTGTGCTGGTGGTTTGCCGGATGAGGCTGGCTCAGTAGAAACAAATACTAAATCCCCAAACACTCGAATGAATTCAGGATTTTTACCAACCTCAACATGAGAAATAAGCGTGCCACTTGCTCGGTCGATGATACTTAGATTGGCATCGCCTTTATTTGCTGTAATCAGATACTTTCCATCTTGAGATATGCCTATACCTCTAGGACCTGAAGATTGAATATCAATATCATTAATCACCTGTTTGGATTCAATATCAATGACGGATATGCCTCCTTTTTGAGAAGTGACATATGCCTTTGGTGTTTCAGGTGTACCACATGAAACTAAGGCTACAAATAAAAAAGCTGCTAAATACTTCATTCAATCTCCTAACTTTATTTAAAACTACTTTTTAAATTATTCTTAGTGAAATTATTAAAAATTTCAATAGGATATATTCCTATATATTAATTGCCCAAGAAAAGGCTATACCCAGGGTTTTCTGTTTCATCCCAATAAGGATAACCTAATTGACTCAAAAACTTTTTAAAAGTTTGTTTTTGTCTAGCAGGTACTTGGATACCCACTAGGACTCTAGCTGTATCCGCTCCGTGATTACGGTAATGAAATAAACTAATGTTCCAGCCCTTATTCAGGTGACCTAAAAAATTCATCAAGGCGCCAGGCTGTTCAGGAAACTCAAAACGGTAAATTAATTCATTTTTTGCCTGCGGTGCACGTCCACCCACCAAATGCCTCAAATGTAATTTCGCCATTTCATTAGCAGTCAAGTCAATGGCTTCTAATCCAGCGGCACCCAAAGAATTAATGATTGATTTTACTTCAGAGGGGTCGCTGATACTGATGCCAGTAAAAATTTGAGCATGTTTCTTACTGGAGTAACGATAATTAAACTCTGTAATGTTTCTTTTTCCAATCTTTTCACAAAAACTTTTAAACGCGCCTGGTTTTTCTGGGATTGTCACTGCAATGATCGCCTCCCTCTGCTCACCAATCTCTGCTCGCTCAGAGACAAAACGAAGTCGATCAAAATTCATATTCGCCCCAGACGCGATACCAATCATATTCTCATTTGATAGTTTATTTTTTTCTATGTATTGTTTCATCCCTGCTAAAGCTAGTGCTCCAGCTGGCTCAAGAACAGTCCTACTATCTTCAAACATATCTTTTATTGCCGCACAGATTGCATCGTTGTCTACAACAATCATCTCATCAACAAGCTGTTTACATAATACAAAGTTATGTTCCCCCACTTGCTTAACAGCAGCGCCCTCTGCAAACAAGGCTACTTGTTTTAAGTTAACTCTTTTGTTCGCTTTTAATGATTTGGTCATTGCCTCAGCACCTTTAGCTTCGACTCCAATGACCTTGATCTTTGGATTGGCTGATTTGATGTAAGCCGCGACACCAGACACTAGACCACCGCCACCAACACAACAAAATATGGCATGAATCGGTTTATTAAATTGATCAAGGATTTCCTTGCCAATGGTGCCCTGTCCGGCAATGACATCCAGATCATCGTAGGGATGTAAAAATATTAATTTTTCTTCTTCTGCTAATTCGAAGGCGTGTGCCATGGCAGCAGCAAAATTATCACCATGCAATACCACTTCAGCTCCATGACTCTTGACAGCCTCCACCTTAATTAGGGGTGTAATTTCTGGCATGACAATGACGGCACGACACTTTATTTTTTTTGCACTTAACGCTACCCCTTGGGCATGGTTTCCTGCTGAAGCAGCGATGACTCCGTTGCTGAGATTTTTTTTAGTTAACTTGGAAAATCTATTCATGGCACCACGAATTTTAAACGAGTGGATTAGCTGCAGGTCTTCTCGTTTTACAAAAATATGATTATCAAATCGTTGAGAAAGTTGATCTAACTTTTGAAGAGGTGTTTTTTTGACCACGTTGTAATTATCGACGCGATCTATGGATTTTTTTAGCTGTTTTAAATCTATTTTCATACTACTGTCATATGTCTTTAGTATTTTAATTTCATTCTACAGAGGTGTATCATTGTAATCAAAATTTTTAATATAATCTTTAAGATACATTGAAGGGAAGAGAATGGCGTTCACGCAAGATGAATTAAAGCAACAGGTGGCAAAGGCAGCAGTAGAGTATGTTGAATCTGGAATTATTGGAGTAGGCACAGGATCAACTGCAAATTTTTTTATTGATGAATTAGCAAAAGTGAAACATAAGATTGATGGCGCAGTTGCCAGCAGTGAGGCCACAGCCAATAGATTAAAAGACCATGGCATTCAGGTTTTCGATTTAAATAGTGTAGATGGTATGGAAATTTATGTCGATGGTGCGGATGAGATTACTGAGCACATGCACATGTTAAAAGGTGGTGGTGGTGCATTAACAAGAGAAAAAATTGTTGCAGCAAATGCCAAAGACTTTATCTGCATCTGCGATGAATCAAAGTACGTCGATGTGCTCGGCAAGTTTCCTCTGCCAGTTGAAGTACTCCCCATGGCAAGAAGCTATGTTGCCAGAGAATTAGCCAAGCTTGGCGGTAATCCTGTGCTCAGAGATTTTACAACCGACAATGGCAATGTCATTCTTGATGTGCATAACCTCGTGATCTCAGATCCGATTGCAATGGAAGCAAAAATTAACCAGATTGTTGGTGTGGTAACTAATGGACTATTTGCGGCACGTCCAGCAAACACGCTTCTGTTAGCGACTTCCGAGGGTGTGAAAACAATAAAAAAATAATTTTGATTAACCAATAGATGAATAATCTTGATTTTTAAGACATATTAATATAAAATTTATTTTGTCTTAAATAATTTAAGGAAATACAATGGCATTTCATTCATACTCAGTATTTGATCAGGAGCTAGAAAATCTCCGTGCACAAGTCATGGAGATGGGTGGAATTGTAGAAGAGCAAATTAAAGATGCTGTATCAACACTAAAAGACGCTGACTCTAAAACTATTGATAGGGTTATAGCTAGAGATGAAGAGGTGAACCAACTTCAAATGCAAATTGATGAATCGTGTGAATTGGTTTTAGTTAAAAGAACTCCAGTGTCATCTGATCTTCGTTTTGTTCTTTGTGTTCAGAAAATAACTACCGATCTTGAACGAATTGGTGATGAAGCAACAAAGATTGCTCGTGCTGCAAAGAGAATTTTTGAAGATGATCGGATGGCCAAACCATCATTAACTGATATTAAAACAATTTCAAAACTTATTTCAAAGATGCTTCATGACGCATTAGATTCATTTGCACGGATGGATCCTGAAGCTGTTCTCGCGTTAATAAAAAGAGATGAAACCGTTGATGAAAAATATCAGCTATGCATGAGGCACCAATTAACATTTATGCTTGAAGATCCAAGAAAAATTTCAACAGCTTTGGAAGTTATTTATGTTGCAAAAGCTCTTGAGAGGATTGGTGATCATTCTGAAAACATTACTGAACATGTGGTTTATTGTGTAAAAGGTGCGGATGTTAGACACTCCTCGCCAAAAGAAATCAGGAAAGAGTTAAAGTCTTAGGTAACTAAGACTTTACTCTTTTGGTGGGACGTAACCCTCAGCCTGGTCTGCGCCAGAACCAAAAAAATAATTTTCAGTCTGTTGGGTTAAATACTTTCTTGCCTCTGGATCAATCAAGCTTAGACGGTTTTCATTCACCAGCATGGTTTGATGTTTTAACCATTCAGCCCAGGCCTCTTTAGAGACATTTTCAAAAATCTTTTTTCCTAATTCACCCGGGTATGGAGGGAAGTCTAATCCTTCAGCTTCTTTGCCTAGCTTTACGCAGTTTACAAGTCTTGCCATTTTTTTCTCACATTCATTTATAATGAGTGCAAATTTTATCAAGGGAGGGATAACATGGAAAGTCCTTTTAAAGGAAAAACAGGCATAAAAAGACTCATCAATGCCATAGGTTACTCATTTGCTGGATTTAAAGTTGCTTTCAAGAAAGAGGATGCCTTCAGACAAGAAGTGCTAATGACTCTGATTCTAGTTCCCCTTGCCATTTATTTATCAACCAACGCCATTGAACTGGTGTTACTGATTTTTTCTACTTTGCTTGTTCCTATTGTTGAGCTATTAAACTCTGCAATCGAGGCGACTGTAGATCGGATTAGTTTAGAAAAACACAAACTCGCAAAGAGGGCTAAAGATATCGGCAGTGCCGCTGTTTTTCTTAGCCTTGTCAATCTCTCTGCGGTTTGGTTAATTGTTCTGTTTTATTAAAAATCACCACGCAGACCAAATAATAATGATCGGCCTGGCCTCAAAAATTTATCCTTCATAAAGGATGCATGATCACGTATCTCTTTATCAAGTAAGTTATGACCTTTCACGAAAAACTGAAGGTTATATTCAATTGGAAATTGATATGCTGCATAAGCAGTTAGATTTGTGTAACCGTCAGTTTTTAATTCATGTGCAGCAATATTATCTTGGGCAAATGCTCTTAGAACATCCATCCTTGCATACCATCGATTTTTTTCGTAAGAGACACCTGCACCCAGTCGAAGTGGAGAAATTCTTGGTAGATCATCTCCGTTGTCCTGTTCAGCGCGAACATAGTCGCCCTTGTAGGAAAAATTAAACTGGTCATTAATTTGATAGTTTCCATCAAACTCTAAGCCTTTAAATGTTGCTCCAACCGTACGGTACTGAAATACACTCATTGCTTCAGCCTCATCCTCGCCCTCATGAAGGTGATAGAGTTCATTCCCTGTATTAAATAATCCTATAAAGCGATTAAATTTCGTGTAGTAAGGACCAACACTGAAATAGTGCCCATTATTTTTCCAATTAACTTTAAAGTCTATTGTATTTGATAATTCAGTATTAAGATTTTCATTTCCCTTGTGGACTTGCTCAGTCGCATGGTGGGCGCCATAAGGAAATAACTCGAAAAATGCTGGTGCTCTTTCAGAATGTGCCACATTAGAATTCACAGACCAGTTTTGGTTAATTTTATAAATACCACCTAGAGCCGCATTGTTGGTCTGAAATGTTTTCTCGGTTTCACCGAATGCTTGATCGTCCTCGGTTCCTCCTGATCCTGCACAATCAACTAGGTCTGTGTAAGTTGTGCTACATCCTCCATCACCTGTAAAAGCATTTCGTTTTACATCGTGATTTCCCCTTCTCAGTCCCAAAGTCAGTTTATGTTCATCGATTGGAAGCTCCTCATACACATACAAAGATTGTGAATCAGTATTAGCAGTTGGTAACAGAACTCCATTGGGTTGCTTGAAGGTTGAGTTTTCAAAGTGTAAACCCACCACACCACTCATTCCGGCGATGGCATGATGGCCTAACTCGACAGTCCCATCTAGGCCACGATTTTCAAATGTTGCCTCAATTTCACCCGGCTCATGATGCTCATCGTGTTTATAATCACTGTGCGCCATCTTAAACTTAAAGTGGTTAAAGAAACCATCCAGGTCATGGAACTCAGAATGTAGGTCCCAACGGTTAGTTTCCTGATCAAAAAAACCAGTGGTTGTGAGTGGGTTACCAATTTCACTATCATGCTTCGCGTAAGACATCCCGACATATCCTTTTTCAAAGAAGTACGATGCTCCTAAAGCACCTCCATCAGAGTCGGAGCCTGAGTTTCTTAGTTGGCCTTTTCTGCCATATGAATTTCGATTTACCTCAGAATCAGATCGATCTAATCTGCTGGATACTGAGTAACCTGGCAAGCTAAGATTCCCTGTTTTTCGGGTGTATGCATCCAGATGGATAACCAAATTTCCAATACCAATATCCCCTACCACTGCGGAGCTGCGTTCACTGTTTGCTCCTCCAAATCGGGTTACTGCTCGACCAGTTGCGCCAGAAATTTTTTGTCTTGGGATTCGATGGTCTATTGCATTTATCACACCGCCAATCGTTCCTCCACCATATAGAACGGTTGCAGGCCCTCGAATCACATCAATTTGTTCAATCACCAAAGGGTCAATAGGGACAGCGTGATCAGTACTAAACGATGACACGTCAAGAGAATTAATACCATTTCTCATGATGCGGATTCGATCACCGTCCATACCACGAATGATTGGTCTTCCAACCATGGGACCCCAGTTTGAAAAAGAAACCCCCGGGGTATTTTCTAGCGTTTCAGCAAGGTTATTTCCCCTCTGGACATCTAATTCTCTACCGTTAAGAACTGAGAATGGAATGACGAATTCATCTGAGCTAACTCCTAAAGGGTTAGCTGTAACAGGTGTTACTGGTAAATCTATTTGTTCTTCTGCATGAGCGAATGTCTGGAATATCAAAAGAGCAGACATGCTCAAAAGTATATTTTTGTATTGCATTTATGTTCTCCTAAAAAAATTGTAATAATTTATTTAAGAGATTTGTGGTGGGCCCCTAACGGAATTGATGCTATAGAAATGCGTAAAGGCAAATATTCTGTAGCTATCATTTAATGTTGAATTTAATTGTTTATTAAATAAAGTGTGATCATCATTTGAAATCACATAGGCAAGCTGATTAAAAATATTACAATTTTCACAATGATTAAATTCCTTGCTGTCTTCTTTAGATTCATCTTCACAATGAGCGACATAAAAAGCTTCATGAATATGATCCATGTCGTGCTGCACGGATGTCCATTGCATAAATGCAAGGATAATTAATGCGAAAATTGTAATTTTTCTTAAAACCATACGGAAATTGTAGTCTTTCCTATGATATAGTCAAGTTTGATGGTGGCCTTAACATAGGCATAATCGGGAAATTGGTGAAAATCCAATACTGCCCCCGCAACGGTAAAAGAGTGTGGATATAACAACGAGTCACTGAGATTTTCTTGGGAAGACGTTATATTTTGTCTCTTGAGTCCGGATACCGGCCAATCTTTTTTATACGGGTGAGTATTAAGCTTCCTATCGACGCTTAATCATCATGATTTGAGTCTGGGAGGGCTTTTGTACCACTTTATAATTTTTATCTTTGTTATTTGCTTCAGCCTTTACTCCTCACTGATTTATTCAGAGGAGCTTAACACGGATGAAGTGATTGTTTACTCGAATAAATTTTATACCTCAGAAAGTAACTCTGCTCATCATGTTGAGGTCTATGATCACCAAGAAATAATAAACTCTGGAACAAATAATCTTTTTGATTTTTTATCTAATAAGTCCTCACTCAACGTATCATCTTACTCAGGCAACAAGGCTGCCCCATCGATTGATATGAGAGGATATGGACTTGAAAATGGGTTTCAAAATATTGTTGTCAATGTAGATGGTTATCGAATCAATAATATTGATATGGCACCAGGTTTTTTAGGGACTATAAATACTAAGGATATCGATCGTATAGAAATTTTAAAAGGCAGCGGATCAGTTGTTCATGGAGATGGCTCCAATGCTGGATCAATAAATATTTACACCAAAAATCATGACAAAACACGGATCTCATCTGCGTATGGAAATTTTGGTCAGAAGAATCACTCTTTTACCACAGGAAAAACGATTGATAACTTTTCTATTTCATTGTCATCAAGTTATGAGAGCAACGATGGTTTCAGCCAAAAAGATTCTAGGGGTAACAAAGACAAGAGTAAGTCAAGTAACCAAACGATAAAGATGAGTTATCAGCCAGATAATTTTTCTCAACTGAATTTTAAATACTCCAACACCGAATCTAATTCTCTATTCCCAGCAGCTCTGACCAGACTTCAGTTTAATAGAGATCCTTCAATGAGTGGTGGACAATATAACGAGTTCGATTACAACGATGATATCTGGGGATTAGATTATGTGACGCACTTTTCGAATAATTTTTCAGTCAAAATTTATCACCAGGGACAGCGAAAAAAATATGACTCAAGAGATTATTCAACTAATTTGAGAAAAACTAGCGCACTCGTAAATGCTTTGGAGTTTGATTATTCATTAAACAGCTTGCATATCACTTCAGGTGTTTCGGTGAGCGAGAGAGAACTCAACGCATTTCAAAATTCTGAAACATTAGTAAATCAAGTTAATAAGCAAAATGAAGCCATCTACATTCAGGCTAAACATAAATTGGATGAGAAAGAAAAAATTTCTGTCACCTATGGAGCAAGAAAAGAAAGAGTTAAAAATCAATTTAACAACACAAGTATTAATTCTGAGAACTCTGAGCAGCTATCCATGTTTGAACTAGGATTGAATTACTTATTGAATAAAAAAATTAACTTGTTTACAAATTTTTCAAAAAGTATGCAGTCGCAAGATATTGATAGGCTTCTCCCATACAATTTTGGTACAGCCGCTTACGACACACTCAACCCAAATATAAAACCAATGCAAAGCAGAACCATAACATTGGGTATTAACTACATTGATCAAAAACAAAAGTTAAAAGTTAATACCTTTTATGCGGACCTTGATAATGAAATAGTTTATAACCCATCAACATTTATCAATGAAAATATTGATCGAACAAATAAATATGGCTATGAAATATTCTTAATGCGAAAGCTCAATGAAAACTTTGATGTTAAATTTAATTATGCATACACAATCGCAAAAATATTGAATGATACAGATTCATCAACTTTTCCAAGCGGAAAACTTCTTCCCGGTGTTCCGAAGAATTCAATAAACTTTGGTATTAATTATCAACATGAAAATCTAACAGCATCTTTAAATCATGTCTGGAGAGACAGAAGTTTTATTTTTGATGACTTCGATAATAATGCAAATATGATGTCTCCCTCCTATGAATCAACAAATGCCTTTATTAAATATAATCTTGGTAAATTTGACAAGTTTTCAACGATTAGCGTGTTTGCATCGGTAAATAATATTTTCAATCAAAAAAATGGTGTAAGAACAACAACAAGTGATACATATGGTGCAATTTATCCGTATAATTTTAGAAGAACATGGTTTATTGGAATGGAAGTAGAAATATAATGCAAATGTTTAACAAAAATAACGTATTAATAATGAGCTCATTGGTTTTTATGATGTTTTTTACAAGAGGGAGTCATTTTTTAACTGAGTTTTCAATTCCTGATGCTAGTCTAATTATTTTTCTATGTTTAGGTCTATTGATACCTTCTATCTTACTTTTTTGTGTATTTTTTATTCTTGCTGCAGTTATTGATTTTGGTTCTGGTTTTTTTGATAACAGCTTAGCATTTTGTTTAACGGATGGATATTGGGGTCTGATTCCAACGTACCTTGTGATGTTCTTCACTGGTAAGATAATTAAAAATTACGATATTAAATTCAACATATTTTTTGTGTTAGTTTTTGTCAGCACAACCCTGGCTTTCATTATCTCAACAAATACTTACTACATGTTCTCCGATAGGTTTGGGAGTCCTTCATTCTTCACATCCATACAGCATGGTTGGAATTATTTCCCTGCTTATTTGATACCCAACCTATTATACGGATCGATTGTCTATACTTTATATCAACTTAATCTAAGAAACTATTTCGTAAAATTCATACAAAGAAGTTAGCCTTTCATTATCATTATTTGATATAATTTCACGTTCAAATTTGGCCAGATAGCTCAGTTGGTAGAGCAGTGGACTGAAAATCCTCGTGTCGACAGTTCGATTCTGTCTCTGGCCACCACTCTTTTGAACACCCCTTTACTTTTGTCCTTCAGCTGTCCTTTTTTGGAGAGTTTGATGGCTACTTATCGCAAAAGAAACAACAAATGGCAAGTGCGTATTCAACGACGCAATAATCCACCCATTTCTAAAACTTTTGTCTACAAAGAAGATGCTAAAGTTTGGGCACGACAACAAGAGCGTGAAATTGATTTAGGCATTGAAGTGGCGAACCAAGACATCGCTTTAAAGACTTTATTGCAGCGTTACCAAAAAGAGATTTTACCGACTAAAAAACATCCTCAACCTGATAACTATCGCATCAATAAAATTCTGCTTCACCCCATCGTATCTCTAAAGATGAGAACCATTAAATCGCAACACATTAGTTCGTTTCGAGACCAGCTGATTAAAGAACTTAAATCCCCCAACACCATTCGATTATATTTGGCGATACTTTCCCACTTATTTACTATTGCAAGAACCGAATGGGGTTTTGATAACTTAAATAATCCTGTGCTTAAGATTAGACGACCTCGACTACCGCAATCAAGAGACACACGATTAAGTGATGATGACATTCATCGCATCTGTCAGCATAGTCAATCCTCACTTCTTCCTTTACTGATTCATATAGCACTTGATACAGCTATGAGAGTGAGTGAGATTGTTAAATTAAGAGTGAATGATTGTGATTTTAAGAAACGCATGATTACTGTACGCAATACAAAAAACTATCATGACCGCTATATTCCGATGACTAACAAGGTAGCAAAAATCTTACAACACCAAACCCGTCTGCAGGGAGAAAGGCTATTCAATATCACCTCTCATGCGGTCTCTGTAGCCTTCTATAGGGCATGTAAGCGAGCAGGTATACCTAACGCTTCTTTCCATACCTTACGCCATGAAGCCGTCTCACGATTCTTTGAAAAAGGACTCAATCCAATGGAAGTCGCCACCATTTCTGGTCATCAAAGTATGCAGGTGTTAAAGCGTTATACCCACATCCAAACCACTCATTTATTAGGCAAAATGATGAGGTAAAAAGCAATCTAGCTTGACTGATTTAGGATGACTGACTAAAAATAATTCTAGTATAACTTATTGATTTTATTACTAATTTAATGCTATGCACTTTTTTATCCCTGTATCTAGTAGCAAAAATATGATAAAATCAAATTTTATTTAGCAATTAAATAAACAGCTTTAAAAACAGTTAAATAATCATTTTGAGCGGTGCCTCAAAGCATGGAGCGAAAAATGATTTTATCAAAGTATGATGACTCAAAGCTGCTAGATCTAATATTGAAAATATTGGAATAGAAATGAAAGTGCTTGGTTAATTTTCTAGTTATATTTAAAAATAATCAATTTATATGTCTATAGAGAAGTAACAAATTGACAGTGTTTAAATAGTTTTTAATCGATTATTTATTTAATTTCTCTTTTTATAATCCCGAAAAACTTTATGATTTAACAACTAATTAAAAGGGTGCTTTTTGGTTAAGTTGGATAATTGATAAATATAGGCCTGAATTGGAAGGATTAGTCCCAATAAATTCAGCTGTTGTGCCGTTTCTTAAAAAATAAAATCTGGCTCCATATTCTTTTCCAGTTTCATTTCTATTTTGTGCATAAATACTTATAGCAATTTCATGAGGTGATTCAGAGTCAAATGGATAGCCTCCAAAAATATCAACCACCCCACTATCAGTTGTTAATTTTTGAACAATAGTATCAGCTTGGTAATCAGCAACATATGCAGAAAGATCATTTGAAAAGCCACTAGAATCTGAATCATATTCTCTATAGTAACCCTCACTATCAATTTGAGCTGAAGCTGGATTTGAGAAATCACTCAATGAATTTAAGTAGATACTTTTCCAGTCGTCCCATTCTTTTGTCACATTTGAAGAACTTGAAAAATCAGTGGTTGTTGGAGATGAGGCTGCTTTTTGATAATGAGTATTCCATGTAACACTCTCCCTCACATGACATTTTGAGGCATCGCTGTAATTACCTCCCGACATCACATCTAACCAAGGCATGCTTCCAGGTGATGAATCATTTAAAGTCGCACTTGAACAATACGATGTCGTTCTAGCAACAGAACCAGATCCATCTGGATAATTGGTATTTGCTGCATAATCAATGATTCTGCTGGTTGTGATATACACCGTATCGTAGGTGATGCCATCTTTACATGTTGAAAAATCAGGTGAGCCTCCAGAAATAATAGTGCCTGGCGATGATGTTCCAGAATCAACTAATAAGTTACCTTCATATATGGTGCATTTTTCTGCTGTATTTGCATACACTCCTAATTGGATTTTTTTAATAGTAAATTTATATACAGTAGCTTGCCCATAACAAAATCCTACCGAACCATCCCCAAGTGAATTAGAACCATATGAGCCATCAACGGTTAATTCTGAACAAGGTGAGATACAACTGTCTTTACTCCAACCTAACTGACTGGAAGAACAGAAAGGCTCCAGTGAGGTTGGGGCTGCATTTAACAGACTAGATGTAAAAAATAGAATTAAGAAAAAGACAATATTTTTCATCGGGTAATGACTCTTAAAGCCCCTCTTCTTTGTTTAACAATAAGATTCTCTCTTCTGACTTTATCGAACCTATGTTTTTCCATTGAAGCTAACTTATATGCTGTTTCACTAAACCATTGAAAATCCTCATCAGATTTATCTGCATTTAAATTGTAGGAAACTCTAATAAAATCCTCATCAGATAAAGTGTTATATGTTCTATGTCCAGCCTCAATAATGAACCCTTTCATTCTTGCCTGCAGAGAAATATCATTACCTTTTATATCATTTACTCCATCGACTGCATTCCAGACAAACGAGCGAGCATAAAATTTAGCCCAGTTCATATAAGGTAAAGGAATACCAACCTCAATGTCAGTTCCCCCCAGTGCTCTTTCTTCAAGACCATTTCTGCCATCTTTCCAGCCTGATATACCCCAATATTGATTAAAATTAACCTCACCTACAGTTGTTCTAGCTTCTAAACCAACGGAAGTTCGTTGATGGTCATAAGGAAATTCATGGTCATAAAAAACATTAGCTCCTAAAAGTAATTTATTATCAAATTCCAGCCTACGATAACCGAATCCAATATTAACCGTTGTTCTATTGTCAGTATAAAAAGAACTTAATTGTGTAAAAAAGGTATTTTTAACATCATTAATATCACTCAATGGTGCAACAACTAAAATACCTGCAGTTGGTTTTGATGGGTCGCCAAAATTCGCACTGATTTCAACTGTTGGGAAATACTTCTCAAGAAATGACTTTGATACACCAATACCCTCTGCAGTTAAAGCATTAATGGCGGTACTTTTAAGTGAGTCTGTATTACCTGCTAATAATGATTTGCCAAGATTAAAATATTTTGATGACGATTGATTTTTATTAGCGGTTCTATTGTCAGATTCATAACCATCATCTGTAAAAAAATTGTCATTATTTTTTAAATGAAGCTCATCAATAGCAATAGCACTAAAAGTTAAAAAAAGAACAGAAATAACTAGTAAAAATTTTTTCAAATCAATAATTCAAATTTCGGGCATACAATTATACACCTCATCAAACTTTCATCAATTTTGACCCATTGGAATTTTTTTACGAATGATATATCCTGTCCTTTATCTGTCTTTTTTGAAGGACAAATGTGATTAACTGACAGTGAAAGACCTATAAATAAAGGGGTTTGTTGGTAGAGCAGTGGACTGAAAATCCTCGTGTCGACAGTTCGATTCTGTCTCTGGCCACCATCTATTTATCCCGCAATTCACTTTTAATCAAACTAGTTACTGCTTTAATTTCACTATAATTTTTATTAAGTCCATATTTAAGTTCGAGTATCTTTCTATTTATTAACCGTATCTTTTGCTTGGTCTCATGTGAAGTATTTTTGGAAAACTCCATAACATGTAAACTATTCTGTGGATTTATTTTATGGCCCTGCTTTATCAAGATCTGCCTGTAATTTTTTTCTAATCTATTAAGCGGATGAAGCTCAAATTCTTTGATATTTCTATAAATATAGATAATCAAAAGAATAAAAAAACCTGGTACAGATATGAAAAGCAAAATCTCAATATAATCTATGAATTGTGATGAATTTTTCTTCGAGTATCCATAATTCATAATTTTTTTTGAAATAGTAATGTCTAAAAAACTTATGTAGTCGCTAATATTTTCTAATAAGCTTTTATTCAGATTTTGATCAAAAAAATTAAACTCAACATGATTAAGACCTGTGCTATCAACATAAGAAGTTGGATCAACATAAACCCATTGATTATTAATTTTTGCTTCAACCCATGCATGTGCATTGTCTGAAAATACAGTCATAAACTTTCCAAAATTATTCCACTCCCCGCCCACGTATCCTATAACAACATTTGCAGGAATATCATTTGCTCTCAAGATGTGTGCCATTGTTGATGCAAAGTGGGTACAGCTCCCATTCTTTTTATCAAAAAAGAAACTATCAATGGGATTATTTTTATTAAGGCCTAAATCATTAATCTTATATTTGAAATTTTTCTTGAAGTAATTATTTATAAAATCTACAAAATCTCTTTCATCATTAATTTTTTGATATTCATCTATAGCCCACTGAGTCAGTTTAGATTTTTTTTCATGAGAATAATTTATTGTTCTCTCCACCTCAATACTCTCAGAGGATTGAATTACTACCTCTGTATACTGATTGATCAATTTTTTATCTAGTATTAATTCACCATCAACTGTAATTTTATTTTTGTGCACCCCTGATTTAATTGGGTAGTTTCCTAGAACAGGAAGGTTCTTTTGAGAAATGTTTTTATTCTTAATAATTTTATATGAATAATTTTCATCAAAGTTTATTGACTTTGGAATATATTCTAAAGATTCCTGATTTTTACTCCATTCAAAATTATCATAATTAGATAAAACAAATACTTTCCAGTAGGGTATTTTTTTTAATGAGCCATCTATTTTTATCTTATATATCTCATTTTTTTCAGTACTTATAAAACTATCATTTTGAAGGTTTAATGTATCTTCCAGTCCGATATCATTTTTCTGATTTTTATTACTTATTAATGTCACCTGAAATCTGGGAATAATTAAAAAGATGATGGTGACTATGAATATGGTTGACGTTAAGAATTTAATTAACCTACTCCAATTTACTGCATTCATATTGAGTTGATAATTAAACTTATAATTTATGTAGATTGCCAGAAAAAAATTTATCCAAATAAATATAAAGATTGTTGTAAAAAAACTAGGTTTAAAAATAAATATTGAGGCAGTAATAAAGCTTACAATTGATAAAGATAGGCTATTGTATTTTTCTTTATCATAACGAATTGCCAAGGGGATTATTAGTAATAGTAAGATGATCCAAAATTCAGCAGCAAAGATGTTCTGGTAAGCATATAGATTACTGATTACTGTTATTAGGTAAGATAATCTAAAAATAATTTGTTTTCTAGTTAATGTTTTTGTCATTAACCAGCATAGAAAAAAACTTAAAATTGCATACAGCGGTAGTATTGACGAGTAAATCAATAAAACTGGAAGAAAAAATAAGAGTAACCTATTTTTCTTAAGCAACTGAGAGTGATTTAATCGCAGCATTAAAATCTTTTTTCACTGACGAAAAAGTTTTTTTTCTTAAAGAAAGCTGCCAATCAATTTTCTTTGACTGACAGAACAGAAGGACGCCACAGATGACACTTAGCATATGCTCTTTTTGTTTTCTTATTAACCCATCTCCATCAATTTTAATTTTTTGTTCTATTTTCTTATTATCTGAGGCCTTGGTTACCTTTATTTTTTTTGAGGCATATCTTTTCCAGTCCACCATTGATGGTAAATCCTGATCTAAATATTTTCTATAGTGGTCATAACTATCATCATTATTTTTTTTAGCATGTAATTTCAAGAATTTTTCAATGTCGCTTATTGTTTTTATTGGGTATGGTCTTGGGGCTACATATATACTCCCAGGCCATAGCCAAAGCCAACATCTAACAATACTGAAAGGGAAAAATGATTCAATTTTTATCGCTGAAACTTCTGCTTTGCCTCTTTTTTTAAAATGATTATCGTAGACGTATAATTCTATTTCCCTTTTTTTTATTTCTTGCTTATTTATTAAGATATTAAATTTTTGATCTGTATTGATAATTCCTATAGGAATATGATGGTGGACACTAGGTATGAAAATGAAATCGTCTTTAATCTTTAAAGTTATTCCCTTTAAATTATTTGCTGACCAAATAATTGATAAAAAGAATACTGCCATCTGAAACAACAGCATGAGCAATAAAAAATTATTTTCTAATCTACTTGATAGTGCTACCCCGCCAATTAAAGCAAATCCAAGATAGATGCCAAATCGAGTTGGTAGGGCATAAATCTGTCTAATGGATTTAACACTATTCAACTTATATTTTCTTATGTTGAATTTTTTTGACAGATGATCTGCATAATTATTTAGCATATTTAAGGAGTCTTAACCCCCTCTAGCGCCTTGATAACAATCTCATGAATTTCCTCATAATTATTAGTTGAGAGGCGATGTCTAAGGGATGGGACTAAAAAAATTAAAATATCCTCTGGAATTACAAAATCTCTGTTGTCTATTGAGGCCATAGCCTCGGCTAATCTCCGTATCTGAAGTCTTGGCCTAATTGCTAGATTTTTGTTGATAATATTTTCAATATTTTCAAAAATGTTCAGTAAATAATTTTTTAAGCTATCCTCAAAATGAATACCCTTCATTTTCTTCTTGATAGTTAATATATTTTTTTTGAACTGTTGGCTAGTTAATTTTGTTTGATTCATTATGTCAAGGTAGTCTTCTTTACTTTTATGGTCCATATTGATACAAATACTGAAACGGTCTAATTGGGACTCTGGTAAATCAAATATCCCTATCTGCTCCCTCGGATTTTGTGTTGCAATCACAAAAAAAGGATCAGGTAACTTATATGTCTTTCCCTCAATTGTAACTTGAAGCTCTTCCATGGCCTCTAATAAGGCTGACTGTGTTCTGGACGGCGCACGATTTAATTCATCGATTAGTAGGATGTTTGTAAAGACTGGTCCCTCTATAAATTTTAATTTATTCCCAGTCGTCAAGCGGTAGTAACCAAGAACATCGGCAGGCATAAGATCATTAGTACACTGTATTCTGTTAGTTGGTAGTTTAGAGAATTTTGATAAATCTTTAGCTAACTGTGTTTTCCCAGTTCCAGGAATATCCTCAATTAATAAATGCTCATTCGCAACTAAGCAAGATAGTGCAAGTTCTTTGTCTTGTGCCTTTGGTATATGAATTTTTTTCATAGTTTACTGATTTGAATATATTTAAATAATTCATTCAAGTTAAAGTTAAATAATTGTCTTTAAAAAACCAAATAAAAATAGTGGGATTTGTAGTCCAAAATTGACAAGAATAGCCTTGTCCTTAAATAAAAGTCCGGCTATTGTCCAACCAATAACTCCTAAACCATGAAAATAAATATTTAATGGGTATAAATTTAAATTAGTTAAGAGAATACCTGTTAGAACCAAAACTGTACTAATCCACTTAATCATAATTGTGATCCTTTGTTTTTATATAGATGAGCTTAAAAATGATTTTAACTATCGCTTAAAAGAATGTAGACAAAAATAAATGAGATTACTAAAAAGAGAAGCCACATTCTTTTAATTTCAGATTTTCTCACATCATTGGCGACTTTAAATTCTTTGTAACCATCCCATGAATGTTTGAAAATAAAGAAAAAAAAGATTAAAGCTATTAATTGGTATACATAATCCATAAAACAATATTATCAAAAACTTGACCAAACTTTAATTTAAAAATATATTTTCCTCAATGACTCCTAAATTTAATATTGGCATTGACCTTGGTGGTACAAAAATTGAAACGATTGTTCTTAAGGATCAACTAGCTATATTTAGAGAGCGAATCCCAACTGAGGCCGAAAAAGGTCCGGACCATATCATCAACCAAATATCAAAAATTTATTCTCAAGCATTGAGTGTGGTTGCATCAAATGACTTTAAAGTCGGTATTTGTACTCCTGGTTCCGTTGCGCCTGACACAAAGCTGCTAAGAAATTCGAATACCACATGCCTAAATGGCACTTCCTTACAAGCAATGATTGAAGAAAGACTTAATCACTCTGTCAAAATCGAAAATGATGCAAATTGTTTCGCTCTAGCGGAAGCAACTCTTGGGGCTGGCAAAGACTATGAGCTGGTATTTGGAATTATTATGGGAACAGGTTGTGGTGGTGGTTTTGTGTTTAATAATCAATTACGCTTGGGTCCAAATTTAATTTCAGGTGAATGGGGCCACTCCGTCTTATATCCTTATGGTAATGAATGCTATTGCGGTAAAAGAGGATGTGTAGAAACCTACATATCAGGTGGCGGAATAGAAACTCAATTAAAAAAATATGGAATTAATTATTCTGCTAAAGAGTTTCTTAACAAGAGAAATAAAAATGGTATTGAAATAAAAATTTTTGATGAGTTTTTAAATAATTTTGGAAGATCTGTTGCCAATATTATTAATAGCATTGACCCAGATATTATTGTCTTAGGCGGTGGGTTATCAAACTTGGCAAGTCTTTATAACGACGGTTTTAAGGAAACACAAAAGTATGTTTTTTCTGAATCTCTCAAAACACCAATTATAATGAATAAGCTTGGAGACTCTGCTGGTGTTTATGGGGCAGCTCTGTTGTAATAAAACCTTATTTGAATATAATTAACTCATTATCTTTTAGAGACTTAACATGATCCCTGTGACTGCCTTATTTAGTTCGATACTCTTTTTTCTATACTTCTACTTAGCTAAAAATGTCATCCAAATACGACGTAAACATAAAATTACGATAGGATTTGCAAAAAATAAAGAGCTTGAGCAGGCCATTGCAGCCCACTCCAATTTTAGTCAGTATGTGCCACTTGGGTTAATCATGATGGCATGTATGGAATTAAATAAAATTCACTTCTCACTTATATTTATAGCTGGCATTTGTTTTACCTATGGCAGGATTGTCCATGCAAAATCATTTTTAAAAAAAACCATGGATCTAAAACAGCGGGTTCATGGAATGAAGTTTACCTTTTGGACCATGATCGCAATGGCTATTCTTAATATTGTTAGTTTTCTAATAAGAATCTAAATAACAATCATTCTTGTTTCTGCAACCCTTTAATTTTTATGTTTAAATCATCTTAAATTTAACCTTAGGGATTTATCATGGATAACAAAAAAATAATTGATGCACTTAACAAAATCTTAGAATTAGAACTGGCAGGTGTGGTTCGCTATACTCATTACAGCCTAATGGTTTACGGATATAGCCGAATTCCAATCATTTCATGGCTCAGAGATCAAGCCACTGAATCTCTGGACCATGCAAATAAAGCTGGGGAGGTAATTACCAATCTTGGCGGACACCCATCTCTTGCAATTGGGCCTTTACTAGAAACTGAGAACCATGATATCGGTGACATCTTGAGAGAATCTTTAGACCATGAGATGTCAGCTTTGAACTCATATAAAGAGTTACTGAAACTGGTTGAAGGCCATTCGGTGATGTTAGAGGAATATGCCAGAGAAATGATTTACAATGAAGAATTGCATTTAGGTGAAGTTGACAAAATGTTAAGAAATCCTGGCGATATGGAACCATTCAATAAATGAGTGAAAATCGCAACGAAGTAGAGTTAAATGCCATTGGGCAGAAATGCCCAATGCCTCTTCTTTCTACAAAAAAAGCTTTAAGCAATATAAAAAAAGGTCAGATTTTAAAAATTATTGCTACAGATAAAAATGCGGTTAAAGATCTAAAGGCTTTTTGTGAATATACTGATCATGAGTTTATTGATGATCGAAGTGAAAATGAAACCTTCATCATTAGGATATTGAAGGGCTAGCTATCTAATCTAGATAGTTGTTCTTTAAATTTTTGCAAATCTTCCGAGAATTTTTTTTGTCTCTCTTTTTCTTGAGTGATCACACTCTTCGGTGCCTTTTTTATAAACGATTGATTTGCTAATTTACCATCAGCTTTTTTCAACTCTATCATTAACTTATCTATTTCTTTTTGCAATCTTTGCTTTTCCTCGGCAACATCAATTTCGACTTTAAGCATCAATTTATATTCACCGACGATTGAAACTGGGGCATCAATTTTTTCAAAACTATCAACAACAGATATGGATTCTAGTTTAGCAAGCTGAACTAGATAATCTTGATATGACTGGATAGCTTCTGCATTGCCAATAATGAGAAGTGGCACTTTTTCTGCAGGAGAAATATTCATCTCACCTCTTAATTTTCTGCACTCTTCCACCATATTTTTTAAAGTCTGCATCCATGCTTCTGCATCCTTATCAATTTTTTTCTCCCTGGATAAAGGATAACTTTGCAACATAATGGTTTCAGAATGCGTACCCGTTTTCTGAGAAATAATCTGCCAAATTTCTTCTGAAATAAATGGCATCATAGGGTGGACCATTTTAAGAATATTTTCTAGTAACCCTAGCAGCGTTCTTTTGGTCCCTCGAATCGTTGCTTCAGAATTAGAATTATTTAATTGCACCTTAGCTACTTCAAGGTACCAATCACAATATTCATCCCAGATGAATTGGTACATCTCCTGAGCCGCTAAATCAAAACGATAATTATCAAAATTAGACTCAATATTTTTTAATGTATTTTGAAAAATTGACGTAATCCATCGATCTGCTTGAGAGAAATTCATGAATCCGTCTGTGCATTGCTCAAAACCATTATCATCATCTGGACAGTTCATTAAAACAAACCGAGAGGCATTCCAAATCTTGTTACAAAAATTTCGATAACCCTCACAACGATTCAAATCAAATTTTATATCTCGGCCTGGAGACGCTAAGCTGGCAAAAGTGAATCTTAGTGCATCCGTTCCATAAGCTAATATTCCATCTGGAAATTCTTTTTTAGTACGTTTAGCGATTGATTCTTTCTGTTTTGGATTCATTAATCCATAGGTCCTTTTATCAACCAATTTGTCTAGATCAATTCCATCAATTAAATCAATAGGATCAAGAACATTACCTTTCGACTTACTCATCTTTTGGCCCTCTGAATCCCGAATCAGCCCATGCACGTATACATGTTTGAAAGGAATTTTTCCAGTAACGTATTTCGTTAGCATGACCATTCGCGCTACCCAGAAGAAAATAATGTCAAACCCTGTTACCAGAACAGATGAAGGCAAATATTTGTCAATCACAGGATTTGAAACGCTTGGATATTCAGGGGTCCAATCTAATGTCGAAAATGGCCACAAGGCAGATGAAAACCATGTATCAAGGACATCATTATCTTGCTGTAAATTTTTTGGATCAATGCCTTTTTCAGTAGCAATCTTTTGTGCTTCTTCTTTGTCATGAGCGACAATGATTTCATCATTGGGTCCATACCACGCAGGTATTTGATGGCCCCACCAGAGCTGTCGGGAGATACACCAGTCTTGAATATTTTCTAACCACTGGTTGTAGGTGTTCTTCCAATTATCAGGGTAAAACTTCACCTCACCATTTTTTACAACATTCAAAGCCTCCTCAGCAATGCTTGGACTTTGGTGTACTTTTTTACTCATCGCCACAAACCATTGGTCCGTGAGGAGTGGTTCTATAACGACGTTAGTTCTATCTCCTCTTGGAATTTTTAGACGGTAATCTTCTACCTTATTTAGATAGCCTTGCTCTTTGAGACTTTCGACAATTTTTTTTCGCGCTTCAAATCTTTCCAGACCTTTAAATTCACCACCATTTTCATTAATGAACCCATCAAGGCTCATTATATTAATCATGTCTAAAGAATGTCTTTTACCCACTTCATAGTCATTGAAGTCATGTGCTGGAGTCACTTTTACGACTCCTGTCCCAAACTCCATATCAACATACTCATCAGCAATAATTGGGATCTCTCTGCCGATCAGGGGGAGGATAACATTTGAGCCAATGAGTTTTTTATAGCGATCGTCGTCTGGGTGAACCATCACGGCTACATCACCAAGCATTGTTTCTGGCCTTGTTGTTGCAACGGTTAATTTTTCTTCTTGATTATTAGCAAGGGGATAATCGATATGCCATAAATGACCATTTTCTTCTTCTTGAATTACTTCAAGATCAGATACAGCGGTTTGTAACTTTACATCCCAGTTAACTAAACGCTTGCCTCGGTAGATGAGGCCATCATTAAATAATTTTACAAAAACCTGATTGACGCTTTTTGACAAACCTTCGTCCATGGTAAATCTTTCACGGCTCCAGTCAGGCGAGGTGCCAAGCCTCCTCATTTGTTGAGTTATTTTACCCCCGGACTCCTCTTTCCATTCCCAGACTTTCTCAATAAACTTTTCACGTCCTAAGTCAAGTCTTGAGATATTTTGTTGATCCAATTGTCTTTCAACAACTATTTGTGTTGCTATGCCTGCATGATCTGTGCCTGGCTGCCACAAGGTATTAGATCCTCTCATGCGATGATACCTAGTCAAACTATCCATTAAAGTTTGATTAAAGCCATGCCCCATGTGTAGGGTCCCGGTTACATTCGGAGGTGGTAATAAAATTGAAAAATTATCTTTTTTTTCTTCATCTAATCCACATTGATAATAACCCTGATGCTCCCAGAAGGCGTACCACTTAGACTCTATAGAAGATGGATTAAAGGATTTTTCTAATTCTTGCATAAGGGAGTTATTTTATCATGATGCTTTTAGAATTGATCGGATGAACATGAACAGATTGCACATTCTTTATCTTTTTTAAATGCGATTGTTTTCCATTCATTGCTTTTCCCATCAAAGATCTTTAACTTATTTTTAATAGGACTGAGATTCAATAGCACTTTAATTGTCTCTAGAGATTGCATTACCCCAATAATACCAACCACTGGTGCAAGTATCCCATGATCTGCGCATCTCAATTCATTTTCTTCGCCATTGTCAGGAAACAAACATTCATAGCAAGCTGAACTGTTATCCCTAAAATCAAAAATAGCGAGCTGACCCTCGAATCGAATGGCTGAACCAGAGATAAGAGGAATTTTATTTTTAAAGGCTACTTTATTTACACTATATCTGGTTTGAAAATTATCTGAGCAATCCAGTATTGCATCCACTGTATATTTATTTACATAAATATCAAATTCATTTTCACTTAATTTTTTATCAACAACATTAATACTGATATTTGAATTTATTGATGAAATAAAACCTTTAGCAGAATATGCTTTATTAATTTTTAGATTATCTTCTGTATGCACTATTTGTCTTTGCAAATTTGATAATTCGACATCATCAAAGTCACATAAGGTTAACTCACCAATACCAGACGAGGCGAGATAAATAGATGCTGGCGATCCGAGACCACCTAACCCAACCACTAAGACATGACTGTCTAAAAGCTTTTGTTGGCCTTCGAAGTCAATTTCCGGGAGTAGGATATGTCTTCCATATCTTTCTAAATTCTGGTCATTCATTTATTTTAAATTCATACCTGTTAGTCATAAATGGATTTCTAGACATATCTGAACAAGTTGCTGGTCTATAACTTTCAAGATTTTCCAGAACTTCAAATGAAGAACTATTTCCTGTATCTGCATATCTTTCAAAATCAATTTTATTTTTTGATATATGACTAATAGTTTTACAACTGCTGATCATAAAAAATAGAATTAAGATTGATATCTTCATTATTGATTCGATTATAAACTAGAATTTGGGGTGGCTGATGGGGTTCGAACCCACGACAACAGGAATCACAATCCTGTTCCTAGCCAACTTACGCCCAAAATAACGGTTCTTTTTCGGTTAAAAACATTATTGTCCTTTTTTCATAAGGACAACATCAGGACTGAATAAGTATATCCAAGTTGATAATAAAATACTATTTTTCGGAGTTAAAAAAAGCAGTAAAAGACTGGGTAGGTATGAAGCAACAGACGGAAGACTGGATTAGTAGAGATGTAGACTTAAGGTTGTTTTAATTATTTATGGCAACTTAATTCCAAAATCAACTATTAAATGGTTATCGTAACAACTTCTTAAATATGCTTCATCTAATGCTACCATTTAACAACTGCCCTAAATCTAATCTCATTTTTTCTCAATTTTGAAATTGCTTCATTTATAGAATCAAAACTGAAAATTTCAACATCTGGATAAGTATTATGTTTATTTACAAACTCAAGCATTTTGATAATATTTTTAGGACTCCCAACTGGTGACCCTGAAATTGATTTACGCCCTTTCATGAGATTGAAAACACTTACATCTAAAGTATCCAATGTTGCTCCAACCATATGAAGTCTCCCTCTAGGCTTTAGACACCCGAGATATTGATTCCAATTAAGTTTATGATTTACAGTAGATATGATGAAATCAAATCTATCATTATATTTTTTTAAAGTTTCATCATTATTAGATTGAATAACTTCATTTGCTCCCATTGATAATATTTCATTTTTCTTTTCGGGAGATGAAGAAAAAGCTGTTACATCGCAACCAACTGCTTTGAGGAATTTAATTGCTAAATGTCCCAAGCCTCCAATTCCAATTACTCCAACCTTGTCATTTTTTTTTATATTGAATTCGATGATTGGAGTAAAAACAGTTATTCCTCCACATAATAATGGTCCAATTTTATCTAAATCCATTCCTTTCGGTATAGGGATTACAGCTGTTGAATCAGCATTTACAAATTCAGCAAAACCACCCGTTTGGCTATAAATAGTCTTTTTTGTTTTTACGCAGAAATTGAAATCATCATTTTTACAATATTCACAATCATGACAATATCCAGAGTGCCAGCCCAGCCCAACTATGTCTCCAACTTTATGATTTTTGACATTTTTTCCTATTTGAACCACTTCGCCTATTATTTCATGACCAGCTACAAGGGGGTATTTAGAAAGATTCCAAGCATTATCTATTGCACTTATGTCGCTATGACATATTCCACAGTTGATGACTTTGATTGAAACTTCGTTATCGTCTATATTTGGAAGCTCTGTGATAAGTAATTCGAGCTTATCTTTATTTTCAATTTTTGCGTAAGTTTTATTTTTCATTACTTGATTATTAACCTTATTAAATATTCTGTAAACACTGCTTTATCGCCCTGCTCCTAAAATATAAATACCCCAAATAAATGTTTGCAGTTAATAGTCAGTAGTGGTTAATTATCTATATGAACTTATTTTCTACCTAAAAAATACATAATAGGTTTTGCATGATGTGAAGATATTTTATTTTTTTTCACAACTAAATCTCCAGTAGCAAACCAATCATCGTAAATACAAATATCTCCCTTAACAATTAATTCATTTGAATCAGATATTTGATAGTCACAATAAAAATTTTCACCCATTATGGATAAATTATTTGGTGCTAAAGAAATACAATCATCTATAGAGCTGTCTTTTGAAAAAACGATATTAATCGCACATGGTCCAATCTCACTCATTCCCCAATTAACCATAAAAGTTGCACCCCTATTAACAAATGCTCTTATTGTTTCCCAATCAACACAATCACTCCCACAAGTTATCCAAAATTTAGAGAAGTCTATTTCATTAAAATCTCTATGACTCATAATAATTTTTGCCTGTCGTGGAGTCAGATGAGTATGGGTATATTTATAAAACTCTTTAATAAATCTTTTAATATTAAAATCTTCAATTACAACATCAGCTCCAATACTCAAAGCTGGCAGAGTTTGAGCTAACATACCTCCTGCATGTCCCATTTTACATACAGTATAAATTCGTGAATTTTTTGTAATTTTTTGTGAGTCTATTGCAGATTTATTGCAGTGTCTTAAATTTTCAGGTGTTCGGAAAATAGTTTTTGATTCGCCAGTTGTTCCACTAGATTGTATATAAACACCTTCACTTAATTTCTTCTTCAGGTCTTCCAAGATGTTTTTCCGTTTCGGTAACAATATACTTTGCTAGTTTATATGGAGTATAGGCAAATAAAAAAGGTAAAAAACTATGTATTAATCCAGTTATAAAAATAAGTAAGCTTATACAATTGAATTTTGTAGCATAAAGTAAGTGCTTTAAATAAGTTGATTTAGCGTTATCTAAATGTTTAAAATTGACGATGCCCTCTTTCATTTATTCGACCCTTCACAATATAGTTAAGTGGAATACAAGGTTATGATTATTGGTATATCAATAGTTCATTTTTAAACAAATATATTCTGTAGTCACTCCTTATCCTCTAACACAATGACCTATATATATGAATTTTTATAGACATAAAAAACCCTGCCGAAGCAGGGTTGATTAATTTTTGCTATTTTCTAATAAGTCGAACAGGATGCTAAAGACACAAATAATAGTATTAATAAGTAGTTAATATTCATATTTATCCCTTTTAATTACTCTGGCATTAATACTGAATCAATGACATGAATTACACCATTTGAAGCTTCAATATCTACTGCTTCTACTTTTGATGTATTTACTACAACTCCATCAGCAGTCGTAATTTTAATATTTTTGCCGTTCACAGTAGGAACATCACCTTCTTTCACATCTTTTGACATGACTTTGCCAGCTACGACATGGTAGGTTAGAACAGCAGTTAATTTATCTTTGTCTGCTAATAAAGCCTCAAGGTCAGCTTGTGGAATTTTTGCGAATGCGTCATCTGTAGGTGCGAATACAGTAAATGGTCCGTCACCTTTCAATGTATCAACTAATTCCGCAGCTTGAAGAGCTTTTGCTAACGTTGAAAAATTTCCTGCTTCAACTGCAGTGTCGACAATATCTTTAGCAGCGAAAGCTGTAAAAGATGTAATTGACATAATTAAACCGATGATGATTGATGAAAATGTGTGTTTCATAAATTCCCTTATATTTAATTGAAAAAGTGTCCATTAATAAATAAAGACGTGCGTAAGAGGTAAATCTGTATAAGTTAGTTCACTATAATTAGAAACAAATGACACTATCCCGAGTATTGTCATTTTTTTGTCATATTGCTATTTATGAAGATATTAAAAGATGTCAAAGATTGGGTGGTTATGAAACAACAGACGGAAGACTGGGTTAGTAAAGATATAGACTCGAGGTTGTTTTGATACACAACATGGATATTTATCGACATAAAAAAACCCTGCCGAAGCAGGGTTCAAAGGAGTAGCATTTCTTTATGAAGTAAAAAACCATACATATAGTATCTTCTATATATTAAAGATTTATGACAAATATTTAGTTTTTCATAAACAAAAATCATTCTCATTCTAATTAGCAATTCTGCAAAGAATTTTTAAATACTGATAATAAGAAATCCCTATAACTTAATTGGAGAGATGTGATGAGTATTCGAGGTAAATTATTAACTGCCATTCGAGCACATGCCGAAGGACATATTGCAAAACATAAGGCAAATATTGAAGTGTATTTAGAAAATCCTGCAGGAATTGGGGAACATTCAGATGTGTTAGAGGCAATGGAAAAAGAAATCGAAATGATTGCAAAATATGAAGACCATCTAGAAGTGTTAGAAAAGCACTATAAATAAGAAAACCGGGCGAACCCGGTTTTTGAGAGTAAAGCATGAAATGCCAGATGACCTGGCACAATACTAATTTATCTAAATTTTATGACAATCAAATGACATATTAAATCATTGTCAAAATGATATTAACTGTCATGAGATTTTCATAATTTACACTTAGAATTTCATGGGTATTATTATATGGAGTTCAAGCATGCCAAGTGGGGTCATCAAATTTTTCAATGTTGATAAAGGGAATGGAGTGGTTCAAGCAAATTATGATAATGAAGAAATATTCTTTCATTACTCAGAGTACAGAAATCCCTCATCATTGAATGCTCATTTGCAAGCGGGGGACAATGTCACATATCAAATTGCTGTCAGTGAAACTGGTATTGAAGCAATAAATTTACAGAAAATAACTGATGAATCAGAAAACCTATCCCAGATTAATTCAAAGATGAAAACAGTTGGTTATAACTTCCTAGATTAAAATCAAGATTTGTATCATCACAAAATTCTATGGTGTCAAAAAGAAGTAAAAGATTGGGAAGGTATGAAACAACAGACGGAAGATTGGATTAGTAGAGATGTAGATTCAAGGTTGTTTTAAGGTGTGACTTTTTTACCTTCATATACATCGCAACTACCTGAAGATGATACTGGGCGGTCATCAGTCATTCCATCCCCATCATAGTCTGCACCAAATATTACGAGACTAAAACTTTGTGAATTCTTATTAAGGATAAGTGTTGTAATAGAGGCATATTCTTTATTAGTAAATTCTTTTCTTATAAGAATATATTTGTTCGTTTCTTTGATAATTCCATATGGAAGAGTTTCACGATTAGGACTCAACCAATCAAAACCACCTCCTTTTCTTTCAAAATGAAATTCTTCTAATGTTCTGTCATCAACACATCGCCATGTTTCACTAAAAGCAAATGTGGGAAGTAAAAGAAATATTAGTAATAGTTTTTTCATATTCTTACCATACGACATTATCGTGGTCATTATCGAATTGGTTCATGATGCCGTCATTATCTCTGTCATTGTCAAACTGATTCATTATTCCATCGTTATCTGAATCGTAATCAAACTGGTTCATGATTCCATCATTGTCAGCATCGTAATCGAATTGATTCATAATCCCATCGTTATCTGCATCATAGTCAAACTGATTCATAATGCCGTCATTATCAAAGTCATTATCAAACCTATCAGGAATACCATCATTAGCATTTGCAGAACATACAAACAGAAATACTAGTAATAGTTTTTTCATTTAATAATTACCTTTTCCATCAATTACTTTTCTTACCCCACCTCGTGGTGATTTATCGTCGCCCTTTCTTCTTGGTATTAAGTGAACATGGCAATGGAAAATAGTCTGTCCCGCATCTTCCCCACAGTTAACTCCAATATTAAACCCAGTTATTGATTTATCAAGTTTCTGTAACTTCTCTTTTTCAATATGGATAAGATTATTAATCGAATTAATTTCAGCTTGGGTTAATTCAAAGTAGTCTTTGCAATGTCTTTTTGGAATGATTAAAGAGTGATGTTTGGTAACTTCAAATCCGTCTCGTATCAAATAAGCTAATGTATTCTCATTTTTAATGCCTTTTTGCTTTTGTTTTTTACAGAACAAACAATCAGCTTCACGATGCTCATATTCAGCATCTAAATAACGATAGTCCGTATCATCTTTATTATTCTTTTGCGAATTACAGGTATAACAGAGAGCTTGATAGTTAGAAAGGTCATCTTTACCACCCAGACTTTTTGGATGAATATGGTCAACCTCAATGCTCTTTTCTTTAATGGAAATTCCACAAGCCTCACATCGACCTTTGGCTCTTTGAATGACTTTATATCTTGTTGAACCAGAAATAAGTTTTCTGCCTCTTTTGCGATGTTCCCATTGAGAACCTTCTCTTTTATTATCGTATTCTTTTATTTTTTCTTGGCATAAAGAAATAAGTTCTTTAGTTTGAGTTTTAGTTAATTTTTCATAATTAATAAGTGAATAGGTATCGCCTTTTTTTTCAGTGATGCCTCTATTTGAAGTCAGTACTTTACCCACCATATTTCTGACAACTTCTTTGTAATAATCTACTTGAGTTGGGTCATGATTGAGGATGGCTTTAGCAATTTGTTCTGCGGAGGCATATCCACCTTTTTTGAGAATTTCAATCAGCATGACAGGTTGGTAAATATGCGACATTCGCATTTTATTTACAATAAAATCTTTAAGCTGTTGGAAGTTCATAACATTATGCTTTTTCAGTATTTTTACATTGCGGATAACCTGTACATCCATAAAAATAACCAAATCTTCCTTTTTTTAATTTCATTGGTTTATTACAAACGTTACATTTAGTTTCTTTTTCAACAGGTTTGTTTTCAGAAATTTCATCAATCTCATTTGACCTCAGATTATTTCGATTAAATTTATCCACACTCTCTTTCCATTGACAACTTTCACAGTGGTAGTAGGGACCAAATTTACCTCGATGATGGAATGTAATAAGACTTTTACATTTTGGGCAATCTGGATTTTCTTTTTCGGTAATTATTGAAAATGGTGAATCCTCATTTTTATAACCACGCTTATAAATTTCATATCTAGCTTTTAGAAGACATAATTGTTTACTTGGAACTCTCAGCATTGATTCTTCTGTTTTACCTGTATGTGAGAGAGGATTTAGAGAACCATACCAAAATATATTTTCATCAATAAATACTGCTTTTTCATGAATTTCATGCCGAAGGTCAACTACTACTCCAATTTTAGTAAGAGCATTAATAGCTTCGTTAGCCAATCCTTCATCAATATTTCCTTGATTTCTTGGTGAGCGCGTAACACATCTTATTTTTATGCCTTCAGATATTTTTTGCCTAAATAAATCACTCCAGATTGCGATTCGATTAGGTGTGCTAAACCCTGAGAAAATAACAACTGATTTTTTTGCTGCTCTAACATCCTCAAATACTGCTTTATCAAAAGTTTTTTGGTCAAAAAACTTCGAACCATTTTTATCGAAATCTATATTTTCAGATTTCACATCTTCTAATTCAACATCATAAGATGCTGGTCCTAAATTAATCACTTCTTTGGCATCAATAACTTTACCTTTTTTAATGACCTCACTTATGACACTTCTCATAGGAGAATTTGCAGTTAGTCTCTGGTTTAAATAATCTAAATTGGCAATGAACACCAAGTGATATTTAGAACGACTCAATGCAACATTAATTAGCTTGGCATCATTAATATTTTTGCTCGTATATAAATTTCCATAACTTTCAACTAAGTCATAAAAAATAATATCTTTTTCATTTCCTTGAAAACGATGTACAGTTCCACACTCAACATTAGTGACACCCCTCTCATCAATTAACTTAGCAATTAAATCTGCCTGAGCAGCAAAAGGAGCAATTACACCTAATTCGTGAGGATTATCTGTATAACCATTATTTTGGAGATGATATAGAAGATTTCTAATAACAATGCCATGCAAAATATTATATTTAGAGTAAGTACGAGGCTTTATGTTTGAAAATGGATATTGTTTACTCGTATCGATAACCATTAATGGATTAGTAAAAAATTTTGGAACATTTTTTTTATTTTTTGTATATTCCGTCTCAATCGTTTTAGCGGTCTCTAACGTACCATCATAAAACCTTTCATTTATTAACTTACATATGGGTTCACGCATTCGATATTGCGTTGTTAATTTAACTAGATTATCTGGAGATTTCCCTTTCTCAGTCCCAAAGTCAGTTTATGTTCATCGATTGGAAGCTCCTCATACACATACAAAGATTGTGAATCAGTATTA